>JBJOND010000032.1:0-24346 GCA_046052065.1 Bacteroidota bacterium
GCAACCAATGCAACAGGCATAACATTAACTGAAAGTTTAGCGATGCTGCCAACTGCTAGCGTATGCGGATTGTATATAGGAAATGAGAATGCTCAATACTTTGGGTTAGGGAAAATCAATAAGGAGCAAGTGGAGGATTACGCTATGCGAAAAGGGATGGATACAGAAGTAGTGGCGAAGTGGCTTGCGCCTGTATTGTAATTGAAAAATGGGGTAAAATAAAAAAGGTTCGGAATTTCCGAACCTTTTTTATTTATTAGAACTGAATCTAATTACATACCTGTTGTAGATGCAGCAGTTTCAGTAGAAGCTGTAGCGTCAGTTGACTCAGTAGCTGGCATTTCAGCTGGCATTTCTTCAGTAGCAGTTACTTCTTCAGTAGCAGTTACTTCTTCAGTTTTTGCTCCACCGCAAGATGATAATGCAACAACGAAAGTTGCAACAGCAAAGAATGTGAATAATTTTTTCATTTTGTTTGTTTTTGATTTTGGTTAAACTTACAGCTTAATACCCCAATTAAATTTAAGTAACCCAATTTTTTCTGTGTTTTTCGAAATATTTCTTAAGTAATTGAAAATCAAGATTAAAAATTGAAAACTTATTAGGGTTACTAAAAAATAATTGCTGACATTTGCTTTTAATAAGGGTTACCTTTTACAATAAATCGAATTAAAGACAAACCAGCATGAATCAGGTTCAACCTGTTGCCGAAATTCAAGTATTGGAACTACTCCAGGCAGGAGATGATAAAACACTCAAAATTGTTTATCGTCAGAATTACCAGACTGTAGTAAGTTTCATTTTAAACAACGGCGGCTCCCTGCAAGAAGCGAAGGATACTTATCAGGAAACAATTATTGTTTTTTGTGAGAAACTAAAGCAGGATGGATTTGAGTTAAACTGTAGCATTAAAACGTTCTTATATTCTATTGGTCGCCGCCTTTGGCTGAAGCAGCTAAAACGTAAATCGCGTTTTACCACTGAAGAGTTGAATGATAGTGAAGACTATCTTCCATTCGAAGAAGATAAAACAGATGAACGCGAAGAGCAATTCTACGCTATGAATCAAGCGCTCGAACAATTAGGCGAACCATGTAGATCTATTCTTAAAGACTTTTACATTAATGGTAATAGTATGGAAGAGATCACACAGAAATTTGGATATACGAATGCAGATAATGCAAAAAATCAAAAGTATAAATGTTTGAAACGACTCAAGAAGAGTTTTTTCGAAGTCTTTAATAACGGATTAGTAACCAATGAAGAACTCCAGAGAGATTGATGAGATTATAGAAAGGTACTGTTTCGGGGAATTAACTCCCGAGGAGCTTCGCATATTTGAGCAATGGTTAGAGAATGACCCTCAAATGTTAGCATCAGTAAATGATTTTTTATCACTTAAAAATGCTTTTGAAAATTATCGCGAACGCTTAGCTCTTAAAAAGAAAATAGAACGCATTCACGAAGAGGTAGAATACGATTTATTCAATGCACCTGCACCATTAAAAGTAGTAAAGTCAGGTAAGTCTTCAAAGGTAATTTTTGGAAAGGAAAGAAGTTATTTTTCAATTGCAGCTGCAATCAGCATCTTCTTATTAAGTGCTGTTTCATTGTCACTTTGGATATTTGGTAATGGCTCTTCAAAAAATCAAAATGCCTACCGTGAATTACGTCGTGAAGTAGAAAAGATTAAAAAGAATCAGAAAGAAATCATCAAAGGAATTAATGCCGATGATGTGAAAGGAGAGCTTAAGCAATTTACAGGAACAGGTTTCGCAATTACAAAAGATGGTTATTTGTTAACTAGCTATCACGTAATTCAGGATGCTAAACAAATTTACATAAGCAACGAATCTGTTGGTCAGTTACAGGCAGAAGTAGTGTATTCTGATAAATCACTTGATTTGGCAATGCTAAAAATAAAAGAAGATAGCTTTCCTGGATTCAAAGAAATTCCGTTTGCGCTGAAGAAGTCTATTTCCGATCCAGGCGAAAAAGTTTTTACTCTTGGCTTCCCTCGTGAAGATTTAGTTTTTGGAGATGGTTCTATCAGCTCTTATACAGGTTTCGAGGGCGATACAACTGCTTACCAGATTAGTATTCCTGTTAACCCTGGTAACTCTGGCGGACCATTATTCGATAACCAAGGTAATTTAATTGGAATTATCAGCGGTAAAAATGAATCAGTCGAAGGCGCTTCGTTTGCTGTGAAATCGAAGTGGATTAACGATTATATCAATTCTAAAAATGACGATAATGCTATACTTCTTCCAGCCAATAAATTATTGATTGGTGTAGATAGAGCAACTCAAATTAAACGACTTAAGGAAGTTGTTTTTATGATTAGAGTATTCAACTAAGAATATCAAATGATACAAATTAAGCGGGCCTAATAAAGCCCGCTTTTTTATTGCCCAAACTTTAACATTTTATATCAAACCCTTTACTTAACTTTGCGAGCAAATAATTTATTTATGAAGTTTAGTTATCGGTCGTATTATTTGTTGCTAATTTTATTGCTCCTATATCCGATAAGCGGTTTTTCGCAAAAGCAATGGAGTTTGCAAGAATGTGTCGATTATGCCGTGCAACATAATTTAACGGTTAAGCAACAATATATTTCTACGCAAACGCAAGCGAATGCGGTTAATCAGAGTTTTTATTCGTTATTCCCAACTTTAAATGCATCAGGTAATGGAAGTTTTAATTGGGGACGATCTGTAGACCCGTTTTCATACACCTTTACAAATGCTGAAATTAAATCAATTAATCCTTCGTTAAGTTCTAATATCACAATTTTTAATGGATTTCAATTACAAAATACGCTTAAGCAAAGCAAATTGAATTTCATGGCTGGACAAAACGACTTAAGGAAAATTCAAAATGATATTTCGTTGAGTGTTGTTTCTGCCTACTTGCAATTTTTGTACACTAAAGAACAATACAAATTAACGCAATCAAGAGTAAACGAATCCAAACGTCAACGCGATAGAACAAAATCGATGGCCGATGCTGGAGCTATGACACAAGGAAATTTATTGGATGCTGAATCGCAATTAGCAAATGAAGAGTTAAATAATATTACAGCTGAAAATCAAAATACAATTGCGCGCCTTTCCCTTGTTCAATTGTTGGAGTTAGATAGTATAGCCAACTTTGATATCGTTACACCACAAGTAGAAATTCCAACTTCGACTGTACTTAATTCAACAGCAGACGAACTATTTCAATTAGCTTTATCACACTTACCAGAAATAAAAAGTGCTACCTTAAAAGAATCAAGTGCCTTAACTTCGGTTAGCATTGCAAGAGGAAGTTATATGCCTCGTATAACCATGTTCGGATCTTTATCTACAGGATATTCCAGTACTACTCGAAATTTAGATGGTACTCCTCAGTACTTGGGATTTTTTCCAACAGGTTATGTTACAGCATCTGGCGAAGACGTATTAGCCCCCGCTTTCAAAACGAATTATGTGAAAACTCCTTTATCAACGCAGTTTGATAATAATGTAACAAAAGCAGTTGGTATGAGTTTGAGTATCCCAATCTTCAATGGTTTTTCTTCTCGTTATCGAGTAAGTAATGCAAAATTGAATTTGCTATCAGCCGAAACAAATTTGCAACAAGCAAAGAACACGGTTTTTAAAAGTGTACAACAAGCAGTTGTAGATGCAAATGCGGCTCAGAAAAAATATCAGGCATTAGATAAAAGCGTTACTGCACTTGATGAAGCCTACAAGTATGCTGAAAAAAGATATAACGCTGGATTGACAAGTTCGCTGGAGTTTCTAACGGCTACGAATAACCTAACTCGTGGTAAGGTAGATTTACTACAAGCAAAATTTGATTTGATATTTAAAATTAAAATACTTGATTTTTATGCAGGCAACCCGCTTGCATTCTAACATTTTATCGTATGAAAAAGAAAATAGGAATTGCGGTTGTTATTATCATTATTGGTCTAGTTGTAGCAAAAAAAGCCGGTTGGATTGGCTCTAACGATGCAACTAAAATCAGTGTTGAATCTGCAGCTAAGCGCGATATAGTAGAAACAGTTTCTGCAAGCGGAAAAGTACAGCCAGAAAAAGAAATAAAAATTTCAGCTGATGTTTCTGGAGAAATAGTAGAGTTATATGTGAAAGAAGGTGACGTTGTTAAAAAAGGTACTTTGCTTTGTCAAATCAATCCTGAAATTTATTTATCAAGTCTTGATCGTGCGCAAGCTGCAGTTAATGGATCAGTAGCTAATTTATCAAGTAGTAAATCGCGATTAACACAAGCTGAATCACAATTACAAAAGGCAGAATTAACCTATAATCGTAACAAAAAGTTGTTTGAAGATAAAGTGATTTCTGCGCAAGATTTTGAATCAATAAAATCGGCCTTTGAAGTTGCAAAAGCAGAAGTAGATGCTGCAAGAATGGCGATTGCTTCTTCTGAGTTTACTATCAAGAGTTCACAAGCAAGTTTAAAGGAATCAAAAGAGAATTTGAATAAAACTAATATTTATGCGCCTGTTGATGGAACAGTTTCTAAGTTGAGTAAAGAAAAAGGAGAGCGT
Organism: Bacteroidota bacterium; assembly: GCA_046052065.1. Lineage (GTDB taxonomy): Bacteria > Bacteroidota > Bacteroidia > AKYH767-A > OLB10 > CAINEC01. The sequence goes on from JBJOND010000032.1 coordinate 4,565, forward strand.
GTTGTTGGTACAAATATGATGGAAGGTACAGAGATTATGCGTTTGGCAAATCTGAATGAAATGGAAGTAAGTGTTGATGTAAGTGAAAGTGATATCGTTCGTGTTTCTAGAGGAGATACTGCCGAAATTGAAATTGATGCTTACCTTGGAAGAAAGTTCAAAGGGGTAGTAACAGAAGTTGCTAATTCTGCTTCTGTATCTGGTGTTCAATCTACCGACCAAGTAACGAACTATACTGTTAAAGCAAGAATTTTACGTGAGTCGTATCAGGATTTGTTAGAAGGTAAGTCTGCTGACTTTAGTCCGTTTCGTCCTGGTATGTCAACTACAATTGATATAATTACTAATCGTGTTGCTAATGTTTTGTCGGTGCCAATTGCTGCTGTTACTACACGTGATTCTGTTAAGTCGCAAGCTAGAAAAGTAACAGAAGTGTCTAATGCGAAAGTGAAAGAATGCGTATTCGTTTTTGTAGATGGAAAAGTAAAAATGAAGTTTGTTAAAACAGGTATTCAGGATAATATGAATATTCAGATTTTAGAAGGACTTACCGATGCAGATCAAGTAGTAACATCTCCTTTCAGAGCAATTTCGAAATCATTAAAAGATGGTGATGTTGTTAAGGTTGTGCCGAAAGAAGAACTTTTTGCTAAAGAAGAGTAATGATTTTACATATTGAAACAGCTACCGATATTTGTTCTGTTGTTTTAGCAGATAATGGAGTTGTTGTTGCTGAAAAAACTTCTGAACCCATTCGTGATCATGCTTCTTCTCTTGCTGTTTACATTGATGAAGTTTTAAAAGCTAGTGGAGTAAACCCTTCCGACCTTAAAGCAATTGCAGTAAGTAAAGGGCCAGGTAGCTATACCGGATTACGTATTGGAGTTTCTACGGCCAAAGGTTTATGTTATGCGTTAAATATTCCACTGATTGCTATTTCTACTACTCAGTCGATGGCGCAACTGTTTTATTTAAAGAATTCCGAATATAACGGTTATGTAGTACCGCTTTTAGATGCACGTCGTATGGAAGTATATGGAGCTATCTATAATCAGCAATTAGAAGAAGTTCATCCGATAGTAGCAGAGATTTTACATTCTGATAGTTTTTCATTTCATTCAACAATAAACTATACCTTAATTGGAAGTGGTTCTAACAAGTCAAAAACGTTTTTTGAAAACAAATTAAATGTTACTATCGACGAGCATTTTTCAGTTTCGGCGATTGGGTTAGTAGATCCAGCTTTTAAGGCTTATCAAGAAAATGCATTTGAAGACGTTGCTTACTTCCAGCCTTTCTACCTTAAAGACTTTGTTAGTCCGCATTTTAAACCGGAAAACTAAAAAATGTTTGGTTTGTTGTAAGGATTAGTATTTTCAAACGACTAATCTGAAAACAAGCAATTATGAAACAGTATTTAATCAGTTTAGCAGGTGCAATCATATTAATGTCATGCACCAATCCTGACAAAGGAAGTCAGAGAAAATCAGATCAGTTAAACAACAATCAAAAAAGTAAAGTTATGGAAACAAAAAATTTAGATACTGCTACATTCGGTGGAGGATGTTTCTGGTGTGTAGAAGCTGTATATCAGCAGTTAAATGGTGTTGTATCTGTAGCCAGTGGCTACTCAGGAGGCCCGCGAGCAAATCCATCGTATGAGCAGGTTTGTAGTGGTGCAACAGGACATGCAGAGGTAGTGCAAATTGTTTACGATACAACTAAAATTTCTTTTGATGAATTGTTGCAAGTATTTTGGACTGTTCACGATCCAACAACTTTAAATCGTCAGGGTGCTGATGTAGGTACGCAATATCGTTCAGTTGTTTTTTATCATAACGATTATCAAAAGGAAACAACACAATCTTATATCGAAAAATTAAATAAGGAACATGCGTTTGCAAACCCAGTTATTACAGAGGTAAGTCCAATCACCACATTTTATAAAGCGGAAGATTATCATCAGAATTATTATAATGATAACCAAAATCAGCCTTACTGTTCATTAGTAATCCAACCTAAGGTAGAAAAATTTAAAAAGGTTTTTGGAGACAAATTGAAAAAGTAATCTCAAAAAAATAAATCTAATAAAAACGGGGAGTATCACTCCCCGTTTTTTATTTAGTTCATCTTGAAATGTTGCTTGGCCATTTCTGTCACCGCGCTTCCTATTGCTAAACAAGCCGTAGCTGCTGGTGATGGAGCATTTAAAACATGCAATGCATTATCACTATGTACAATTTTAAAATCGTCAATCATCTGTCCAGATGAATCCAAGGCCATTGCACGTACACCCGCTCTTCCAGGAACAATATCTTCCATTTTTAATTCAGGAATTAATCGTTGAAGTCGCTGTAAAAACAATCGCTTGCTAAATGCTCTGCGGTATTCGTCTAATCCGAACTGCCAATGCTTGAAAAATAATTTCCAGGTACCACCATAGCTTAACGCATCAACAGTATCTGCTAAATTGAAATCTGTTTTACCATATCCTTCACGCTTAAATACAAACACTGCATTCGGTCCGCATTCTGTTGGATGATTAATCATACGAGTGAAATGCACTCCTAAAAATGGGAACTGCGGATTGGGAACAGGATAAATCAAATGTTTTACTTTATGTTTTGCCTCTTCAGTTAATTCATAATAATCACCTCTAAAGCCAACAATTTTCATATCAGGATCAACACCGTCTTTCTTTGCAATTCGATCGCTTTGTAGTCCTGTGCAATTAACAATATAATCTGATGTAAAATTACCTTTCGGTGTTACAACTGTAGTTTTCCCATCCGCTTTTATAAAAGCTGTTACCTCATGACCCAGTGCTACTTTGCTTCCAGGAAATTTTTGTTCTATTAAGTCGGAAAGAACTTTACAAACTCCAACAAAATCAATAATACCTGTACAACCAACACGAATTCCTTCAATACCTGCACAATAAGGTTCAATTTCCTTGATTTTCTCTGCTGAAATCAACTCGATGTCTTCAACGCCATTTTGCAATCCGTGGTTAAACACTTTGTGCATATGAGGTAATTCAGAAGGATCGGTAGCAACAATCAGCTTCCCACAAATGTCGTGTGCAATGTTATATTCCTTTGCAAATGCAACTAGCTCTCTTCTACCATCGACACAATTTTTTGCTTTGTAACTACCAGGCTTATAATAAATACCTGAGTGTATAACACCTGAGTTTCTTCCCGTTTGATGAAATGCTACGGCATTCTCTTTTTCAAGAACTAAAATTTTTAAATCAGGTTTGTGCAGATTTAACTTGTAGGCAGTCGATAGTCCAACAATTCCTCCTCCTATAACAATAATGTCGAAGTGCTTATTTTCCATGCAACAAATGTAATGCGAACAACTTTAACTTCCGACGTGAAAATGATTTAAATATCGCTTTCTAAAGACACATAAACGTGTTAATAACTAGAAATCGAATTTGCAATTTAAAACTAATTGAGTCCTAAATTTGTTTAATTATTTTCCTTTATGCGAATACTAAGTCGAATCATTTTACTTGTGTTTTTTCCTGTTATTTCATTTGCAGGGATAGCTGATAATCCACTTTTAGGAATCAAATCATCGGCAATGGGAGGCACGATAACAAGCATCGGTTTCGATGGAAGTTCCGCATTTTATAATCCTGCAACGATGACATTTTTGAAAAAGAATTATATCAATTTAGGGATTAATTACAATTCGCCGAAAACAATTTTTTTAATGAATACAGGCGAAAAATATTATTCGTCAATGTCGAGCAATCTCCCTGCTAGTTTGTATGGGGTATTTAAATTTAACGACAAAGTAGATATAGGTTTAGCAATCAATAACCCTTTTCAGAATAATATTACTTGGGATAAAGATTGGGCGGGCAAATATATTTGCATCTCTAATAAATCGAGTGTAAGAAATATTCAACCTGCAATTTCATATCGTATAAATAATAAATTTTCGGTTGGTGGAGGATTGATGATTACGATGTACCAGCATCAGGTATCAAGAGCGCTCAATTATGAAAATGCCAGTGGTGATGTAATCATGAATTATGATTTAAAAGGTAATGCGTTGGGACTAAATTTAGGTGTAAACTATAATGATAAAAAATGGCATTTAGGATTTGCAATTCGTACTGGATTAAATTATAAAAATGCAAAAGGCGAAGCTATACTTGAAAATGCTCCATCATCACTTCTAGCAAGTGGTGTTCTTCCTTCTGGAAATACTGAAGTTACTTCATCTATTAAAATACCATCTGTTGTTTCATTAGGTGCTGCGTATGAATTGGATGAAAGCTGGTTGGCCACCATGGATGTTAATATTTTTAATTGGTCAAATATTGATTCATTACAGGTTCAAGTGGCTAATTATGACCAGTATAATTTTCATATTAAACAAGATTTAACAAGTTCGTATGCTGTTCGATTTGGCGCCCAATACAAATACTCAAAAAAGTTAATTTTTAGAGGGGGATTTGCATTTGATTTAACCCCTGTTTTAAATACGTTTGTGCATCCGGGCTACCCTGAAAATAATAAGTTCACTTACACAGGTGGTGCATCTTATCAATTGAAAAAAGCATTTTCTTTAGATGCGTTTATAGGCTATTCAGATATAAAAGAGCGTAGAGAAACAAAAAACATAAATAACTTTAACGGAACCTATAAGGCTAACGCATTTATTGGGGGTATCGGATTAAACTATGAATTTTAATTGGAGAATAATAGTATTCTTAGCAATCACTTCGATTGTATCTTGCAAACCTAATCTCGATGAGCCGCGGTATTCAAGTGGTGAAGCTATATTTACTCGTTTTGTTTCGATTGGAGATGATTTTGGTTCGGGATTTTCTGATGGTGCGTTGACAAGCAAAGGACAGATTTCTGCTGTTCCATTTATTTTATCAGCTAAATTTCAATTAGCAGAAGGTGGTGCGTTTTCGCAAGCAAATATGCAAGATGGGAATGGTGCAGGATATGATTTTATTAGTAATTCATTGGTAGGTAGTTCCTATTTGTCATCTTACATCAATTGCCAGAATAAATCATCTTTGAAAATTTTAAAAAACACTTTTGATAATAGAAGTTTAGATTGGTTAGGTGCAAAATATTATAACAATTATTGTATTCCAGGATTGAAATCGTTTCAGGTTTATAGTCAGTTTACAGGGAAGTCATATCCCGCAGGAAATGTATTTTATCATCGGATGGCTTCTGATACAGGTGCTACTGGATTGTCATCAACTGTACTTGGCGATGCTCAGTTTTTGAACCCTACTTTTGTAATGGTTTGGATTGGAGCGTCCGATGTCTATAATTATGCATTCTCTGGTGGAGCAGGAGAAGTTGGAGGATTAAATAACTTCGATATTACACCAATAGATACTTTCGAAACAGCCATTAATTATATTTTTGATGGATTAACAGGAGCTGGTCAAAAAGGTATTGCAGCAAATATTCCAGACTTATCGGTTGTGCCATATTTTAATGCACTTCCATACAACGGATTGAAATTAACTTCACAGCAGGCGAGCGACTTAAATGCTGTTTCTCCTCCAGGAATTAATTTTGTGGAAGGAAATAATGCTCTTGTAATTTCTGAACCGGCGGGAGGTGTAATTCGTCAGATAAAACGTGGTGAGTACATTTTAAATGTGATCAATGCAGACTCTGTTAGTTGCGGTGGGTGGGGGAGTCCTCAAAAACCAATTCCTGCGAATTATGTGCTTGATAGCTTGGAAGTAAGCAGAATTTCCAATCGAATTGCAATTTTTAATTCTGATATTAGAAACGCTGCAATTAGTAAAGGTTTTGCATTCTTCGATTTCAATCGATTTATGGCTAATTTGAAAAATGGTTATTCTTTTAGTGGGACATCTGCAACTTCAAATATGTTTTATGGAGGGGCTGTGTCGTTAGATGGATATCACCTTACAGCAAGAGGTTATGCTATGGTTGCTAACGAATGCATTAAGTCGATAAATGCCAAGTATAATAGCAATCTTCCACTTGTCAATACGGTCGATTATAGTGGGGTGTTGTTCCCTTAACTTCTGAGGGAATAATTCCTTCCGTTTTTTCGATGATATTAAGAGGTTAAACTTTATCTTTGCGGCTGTATAATCAGGCGTTAAATAAAAATGAGTCAACATAGTATTATCGGAAATATTTCTCCAGAGTTAATGGACGAAATGTATCGTCAATATCTGAGCAATCCAGATAGTGTAGATGCAAGCTGGAAACAATTTTTTTTAGGGTTTGATTTTGCCCGTGCCCGCTTCGGAGATGAAACCGATGTGGTGCCTGAAAAAGTAAACAAGGAATTTAAAGTCATTAACCTGATAAATGGGTACCGTAATAGGGGACACCTTTTTACAAAAACAAATCCTGTTCGCGAAAGAAGAAAGTATCAACCAACGCTAGCAATTGAAAATTTCGGACTGGAGCAGTCTGACCTTGAAACTGTTTTTTCTGCTGGACAAGAGTTAGGTATTGGTCCTGCTAAACTAAAAGATATTATTGCTCACCTCGACGAAACTTATTGTCAGAGTGTGGGTGCAGAGTATAAATACATTCGTAATCCTGAGGTGATAAAATGGCTTCAGTCAAGAATGGAAAGCTCTAAAAACCGTCAAGCATTTACAATTGACGAGAAAAAAAGAATTCTTACTAAGTTGAACGAAGCAGTAGCTTTCGAAAATTTCTTACATACAAAATTCACAGGCCAAAAGCGTTTCTCACTTGAAGGTGCTGAGTCTGCAATCCCTGCATTGGATGCAGTTATTGATGCAGGTGCTGAACTTGGAATTAAAGAGTTTGTTATTGGAATGGCTCACAGAGGTCGATTAAATGTGTTGGCGAATATCCTTGGTAAAAGCTATGAAGATATTTTTTCTGAATTCGAAGGGAAAGAGTTTGATGCAAATGCATTTAACGGTGATGTAAAATATCACCTTGGTTTTTCAACTGATGTTGAAACAATGCACAAGAAGAAAGTTCATTTAAGCCTAACTCCAAATCCTTCTCACCTTGAAACGGTAGATCCGATTGTTGAAGGAATTGTACGTGCGAAGTTGGATGAAACTCCTGACTATACGGTAAATAGTATAGCGCCAATATTAATTCATGGTGATGCAGCAATCGCCGCTCAGGGAATCGTTTATGAAGTAATTCAGATGTCGTTGCTGAAAGGTTATTCAACAGGCGGAACAATTCATTTGGTAATAAATAATCAAGTAGGATTTACAACTAACTATACGGATGCCCGTTCAAGTACATACTGCACTGATATCAGTAAAGTAACATTGTCGCCGGTATTTCACGTGAATGGCGATGATGTAGAAGCATTGATTTATACGATTCGTTTAGCAATGGAATATCGTCAGACCTTCCATCAGGATGTGTTTATTGATATTTTATGTTATCGTAAATACGGACATAACGAAGGTGATGAACCAAGATTCACGCAGCCTTTGTTGTACAAGGAAATTGCAAAGCATTTAAATCCTCGTGAGATTTACAACCAGAAGTTATTATCAGATGGTATTGTAGAAGCAAATCTTGCGAAAGAAATGGAAAAGTCCTTCAAGGATTTATTGCAAAGTAACCTTGATAATTCTAAGCTTCGTGAAAAAACAAAGGTTACGCCTTTTATGGAAGGACGTTGGTCGGCCTATCGTTTAAGTACACCAACCGATTTTGATCAGTCACCAACAACAGCAGTCGATAAGAAAACAGTTATTTCTATTGCTGAAAAAATAACATCTCTTCCTTCTGATAAGAAGTTCTTTAATAAAATTGTTCGTCTCTTCGACGATCGTAAGCAAATGATGAAAGAACCAGGTCGCCTTGATTGGGCAATGGGTGAATTACTTGCTTATGCTACGCTTATGAATGAAGGCTATCCTGTTCGTGTAAGTGGTCAGGATGTGGAGCGTGGTACATTTTCCCATAGGCATGCCGTTATACGCTTAGAAGATTCAGAAGAGCAGTATGTTCCTCTAAGTAATATTTCTGATAAGCAAGCGCCTTTTTATATTTATAACTCGTTGTTGAGTGAATATGGTGTACTTGGATTTGAATATGGTTATTCTTTCGCATCGCCTGATTCATTAGTTATCTGGGAAGCGCAGTTTGGTGATTTTGGAAATGGAGCGCAAATCATCATCGACCAATATTTAAGTAGCGCCGAAGATAAATGGCGCCGCATGAATGGCTTGGTAATGTTGTTGCCACATGGTTACGAAGGACAAGGTGCAGAGCATAGCAGCGCACGTTTAGAACGTTTCTTACAATTGTGTGCTGAGCATAACATGCAGATTGCAAATTGTACTACACCTGCTAATTTCTTCCACTTGTTGCGTCGTCAGATGCACCGTGATTTTAGAAAGCCGTTAGTGGTGTTTACTCCAAAGAGTTTATTGCGTCATCCAAAATGCGTTTCTGAAATTGCTGACTTAACAAAAGGTGGTTTTCAGGAAGTAATTGATGATGCAAAAGCAAATGCAAAATCAACACGAAGAGTAGTCTTCTGCTCTGGTAAAGTGTACTATGATTTGCTTGAGCGACAGGAATCAGATAAAGAAAGTGGAGTAGCAGTAGTACGTGTTGAACAGTTATACCCATTCCCGCAAAAGCAGTTAGATGCAATTGTGGCGAAATATAAAAATGCAAAAGAGTTCGTGTGGCTTCAAGAAGAACCTGAAAATATGGGTGCATGGTCATATCTATTGCGCACATGGACGAACATAGAGTTAAAATTAATTGCTCGTGAAGCAAGCGCAAGTCCTGCAACAGGTTCACACAAACAACATTATAAAGAGCAGCATGCACTTATCGAAAAGGCATTTGCAAAATCAGAAATACCCGTATTAATTTAAATTATAACGTAGCGCACCTACGAAAAAAATAATATTATGGCAGTAGAAATAAAAGTCCCTTCTCCAGGTGAGTCAATCAGTGAAGTACAAATTGCACGTTGGATTAAAAACGATGGCGATTACGTAGAAAAAGATGAAGAGATTGCAGAAATAGATTCTGATAAAGCAACGCTAACATTAGTTGCTGAAGCGGATGGTGTTTTAAAAACATTAGCTAAAGAAGGCGAAACAATCGCTGTAGGATCAGTGGTTGCTTCTATCGATACATCAGCAAAAGCTCCTGCAAAGAAAGAGACAAAGAAAGCAGAACCTGCAAAGGCTGAAACGGTAGCGGCGCCAGTAGCTGCTGTAGTAGCAAGTGCAAAAGATTCATATGCTAACGGACATCCAAGTGTAGCAGCTAAAAAGATGATGGACGAAAATAATATCGCTCCAAATCAAGTTGCTTCGTCAGGAAAAGACGGAAGAATTACCAAAGGTGATGTGGTTAACGCAATGAAGAATGGCACGCCACGTTTAGCAATGCCAACGCATGAAATATCTCGCGATCAGAAGCGCGAAAAAATGACTATGTTGCGCAAGAAAGTTTCTGAGCGATTAGTTTCAGTAAAGCGTAATACTGCCATGCTAACAACTTTCAACGAAGTAGATATGAGTGCGGTAATGAATTTAAGAAAGCAATACAAAGATGCGTTTAAAGAAAAACATGGAATTGGATTAGGCTTCATGAGTTTCTTTACAAAGGCAGTTACAGAAGCACTTCAGGCGTTCCCCGCTGTGAATGCACAAATTGATGGCGACGAAATTGTTTATCATAACTATTGTGATGTTGGTATTGCTGTTAGTGCTCCTAAAGGTTTAATGGTGCCAGTTATTCGTAACGCTGAGGCATTAACCCTTGCAGAAATCGAATCGACAATTTCAAAGCTTGCATCTAAAGCACGTGATGGAAAAATTACTGTTGATGAAATGAATGGTGGTACATTTACCATTACTAACGGTGGTGTATTTGGGTCAATGATGTCAACTCCAATTATTAATCCTCCTCAAAGTGCAATTTTAGGAATGCATAATATTGTTGAGCGCGCAGTAGTAGTGAATGGCAAAGTAGAAGTGCGACCAATTATGTATCTCGCCTTGTCATATGATCATCGTATTATCGATGGACGTGAGTCGGTTGGGTTTTTAGTAAAGGTTAAACAAATGATCGAAGACCCTATTAAACTGATGACAGGAGGGACGGACCCGCTGAAAGTATTATTAGGTGTATAATTTATAAAGGCTCTTGAAAAGGAGCCTTTCTTTTTTTAAGGATTCGATGTTATAAATATTGATACATTTGTTTTAATTATGAGTCACGGTTATCAAATTAGCTTTAAAACAACAATATTAAATTTTTTCAGAAGGATTTTCAAACTTTCTGTTTTTGAAAATTTACTGGCTTATTTGAATACTACCTCACTTTCAATATTAGCAGGTAAGTTAATACCTCCGCCTTACCTATATCAAAAGGGAAGTTTCCGTGAAGTAAATCGAAATGGAATTAATTTCAAATTGGATTTGTTTGAAACAGTAGACCATTATATCTTCTTCAATTATTTTGATCAATCATTAGAGCAATTTTTTGACGAGGCAAAAACTGCAAATGTTATACTTGATATTGGTGCTAATATTGGTTGGACAGCTTTACGCTTTGCTATTAAAAATCCGAATGCCACAATTATTGCTTTTGAACCACATCCACTAACTTTTCAAAGGGCACAGGAAAATTTCGAAAAAAACAACTTTAGTAATATCACTTGTTTAAATATTGGGCTAGGGGAGAGTACATCTACTTTAAAAATTTATGAGTTAATGGATAATAACTCAGGAATGAACAGAATTGTGCTCGAAGAATTAGATAGACCATTTAAAGAAGTAAAAATCGAACGCTTAGATGATGTGTTAAATAGTAGAAACATTCATCAGGTTGATATGATTAAAATAGACGTTGAAGGGTTTGAAGGATTTGTGTTGATGGGAGCATCTAAAATTTTGACTGTTAGTAATGCAAAAATTTTAATGGAAACGGATGATGCCTTTTTGAAAAATAATGGCAGTAGTGCAAGAGTACTTGTCGATATTTTAAAAGAGTATGGTTATAAAACATTTTATCGCTCCGACATAAAATGTTTTATTAAGGATGATGACAACTTATCAGGTTGTCATTTTGATATGCTGTGTAGTAAATAAATTATTCTGCTACTGCAATCACCTCATGTACTTCAGGAAGCATTTGCTTTAATAAGTTTTCAATTCCCGATTTTAAAGTTACAGTTGAAGAAGGACAACCACTGCAAGCACCTTTTAATACAACGCTTACTGTTCCGTTTTCAAACGATTTAAAATGAATAGCCCCACCATCGCTTTCTACAGCTGGTTTTACATATTCTTCTAAAAGTTCAGTAATCTTTTTTTCTAGTTCAGGTGATGTAGGAATAGTTGGTCTTTCTTTAACTTCAGCCGTCACTTCAATAGGTTTTGCCTCTGCTTTCTTTGCTGATGCAGGAACGTGGTTGGCATCAAAGGGAGATCCAATAAATAAAGGTTCGCCCGACATTAAATAACCGCGAATAAATTCTCTGATAATATTGGTAACATCAAACCAATCAACATCGGATTCTTTATTTAGAGTAATGAAATTAGTGGTTATAAAAACTTTGTTAATTCCACTGAAAGAAAATAAGGAAACCGCCATTGGACAGTTCACTGCAGCTTCTTTCGAATCGTATTCTACAACACCACCTTCCAGAAGGTTAATGTTAGCTACGAATTTCATACTATTAGGATTCGGCGTAAGCTCAGCGTAAATATTAATCGGTGTCATAATAATCAAAGTAGATTGCAAAGTTAAACAACGCAATTTGTGTTTGGTTCACTTTCGTGTAAATTTAATTCAAACAATACTTATTGTAACTTCGCCATTGGAATGAGCTATCAACCTAATAACTGTTTTACAATTTCATCGGCAGATGAATTTAATGAATCTGCATTGGCTACTTTTCGGTATCAGGTGGAAAACGTTTTAGTTTATAAGCAATACGTGGAACTGTTAGGTGTTAATCCTTTGGATATTCAGCACTATTCACAAATACCATTTCTTCCAGTATCTGTTTTTAAATCTAAGTCCATTATTTCTTCTGATCAAAAGCCAGAAATTATTTTTACCAGTAGTGGTACAACGGGCATGATTACCTCTCAGCACCAGGTTGTAAAAGTTGATTTGTATGAAGAGAGTTTTAATTGGTGCTTTGAAATGTTTTATGGGCCTGTTCATGACTATTGTATCATTGGATTATTGCCCGCTTATTTAGAAAGAAGCGGATCGAGTCTGGTGTATATGGTTGATCAACTGATTAAGAAAAGCAATTACCCTCATTCTGGATTTTATTTAAATCAATATGCCGATTTGCAACAGTTGCTACAGCAATTGAAAGCGAAAAAACAAAAAACAATTTTGATTGGCGTTACATTCGCTTTATTAGATATGGCAGAAAATTTTTCGGTCGATTTTCCAGAACTAATCGTGATGGAAACAGGAGGCATGAAGGGCAGGAGGAAGGAAATTGTTCGCGAAGAATTGCATCAGATATTGACGAAAGGATTTGGGATACAAAAGGTTCATTCGGAATATGGAATGACAGAGTTATTGTCGCAAGCTTATTCTAAAGGCGATGGGTTGTTTAAATGTCCACCTTGGATGAAAATAAGTATTCGGGAAATAAATGACCCTAAACAACTGGTAAAAGATGGTGTAACAGGAGGGGTTAACATTATTGACTTGGCAAATTATTTTTCATGTTCCTTTATTTCAACGCAAGACTTAGGCAAAATTCATCATGATAATCAGTTTGAAATAGTTGGCCGTTTTGATAACGCTGATTTGCGTGGGTGTAATTTATTGGTTCAGTAAAAATCTACTATAATTTAGACTCATTTCATCTTGTAAATAGATTGGTTTAAGTTACATTTGCGCTCGCATGCAAAACACGTTGCCTGCATCAAATACTTTGGAACTAAAACAAAAACTTCGCGATTATTCACAGCTCACAAAAATGAGGCTGGCTACGTTGGTGGTTTTTTCTGCTGCGATGGCTTTTATGACTGCCCCTGGGGAGGTTGATTTTGTTAAAATGGGATGGCTGGTTTTAGGTGGGTTTTTAGTGACAGGTTCTGCCAATGGATTCAATCAGGTGATGGAGCGTGAGCTTGATAAGTTAATGGACAGAACTAAATCAAGACCATTGCCTTCTATCAGAATGGCAGTTAATGAAGCTTTGATAGTTTGTATAGTTACGGGCTTAGTTGGTGTTTTGATTTTATGGTATTACACAAATATGGCGAGCGCAGTTTTAGGACTCTTAGCTATTTTGCTTTATACATTAGTCTATACACCTATGAAGCGCAAGTCGCCAATAGCAGTATTTATTGGAGCGATACCTGGAGCTATTCCACCTTTGTTAGGTTGGGTTGCCGCAACAGGAAACTTTAATACAGCTGCTTTGTTATTATTTGCAATACAGTTTTTATGGCAATTTCCTCACTTTTGGGCAATTGCATGGGTGATGGATGACGACTATAAAAAAGCTGGATTTAATTTATTGCCAACGGGCAAAAGAGATAAAGGATCAGCAATGCAAACGGTACTTTATACGATTAGTCTAATTCCTGTAGCAGTTATGCCATGGGTGTTTGGTATTTCAGGATGGCTATCATTGGTGCTTATGCTTGCGGTAACATTTTACTTTCTTTTTCAGGCAGTGCAACTTTATAAAGATTGTACAATAGAGTCGGCCAGAAAATTAATGTACGGGTCATTCTTTTATCTTCCGGTGGTTCAAATAGCAATGGTAATTGATAAAATAGGTTAATCTATGGAAAATACAATCTCACAAAACACAAACGGAACAGAACCAATGATTCCAACACAAAAAATATTATTGTGGATAGCATTAGCAGGTATCATCATGTTTTTTGCTGCTTTGATGTCAGGCTACATTGTTCGTCAAGCAGAAGGAAACTGGCTGGTTTTTGAAATCCCATCCATGTTTTATGTTTCAACGGTTGTCATTCTATTAAGTAGCTTGACAATGGAGTTGTCTAAGTCGGCAATTAGAAAGGATGATACTAAAAAGTCTTACCAGTACTTAACTTACACCCTTGCATTAGGATTGATTTTCGTTGTTTGTCAGTTAATGGGTTGGAATCAATTAGTGGCTAATAACATTCATTTTTCTGGTGGAAATCCATCGGAATCATTCTTTTATGCAATGTCGGGATTGCACCTTGGCCATTTAGCTTTCGGGGTGATTAGTATGCTTGTAACAACTTATAAAGCGAAAAAGAATCGCTATTCTTCGAAAAATTATCTAGGAATTTCACTTTGTGCCATATATTGGCACTTTTTAGATTTTCTTTGGTTGATTTTATTTGTATTTTTGGCGCTCTTTAGATAAAATTTAGATAATCTTTAAAACACTCTAACTACCGTATGGCTGCAGAAGCTACACTTAACAACGAAAACTCTAACTCCAAACCTTGGGGTGGGGGAGTTTCTCCATTTGGAATCAGCTGGGGAAAAATGATGATGTGGTTCTTCCTTGTGTCGGATGCATTTACATTCTCTAGTTTAATTATTGCGTATGGTGCATTTCGTCACCGTCATACTCAAGTATGGCCTATAGCGAATGATGTATTTACGCATTTCCCGTTTGTTCACGAACACTTACCATTAGCGTATGTAGGTTTAATGACGTTCATCCTAATCATGAGCTCGGTAACAATGGTTTTAGCTGTTGATGCTGGACATAGAAGAGATAACCGCAGTGTTGCTATTTGGATGGGTTTAACCATTATCGGCGGATTTATGTTCGTGGGTTCTCAGGCTTGGGAGTGGTATAATTTCATTACTGGAACACCTAAAGGTGCATTAATTACTAATATGGGAGAGGTTTACCGTTTCCCGGAAAATGCTCCTAGTTTACATAGTGGTGCTCATGGTCACACTGCAATTCCTGATTGGGCGTTAATTTCACCTGATCACAAAGTAATTTCAGATAAAGCAGAAGTAGAAAGAATTAAATCGATTTCAAAACCCATCAAAGGTGCTAACTTGGTTAATAACGAATACGGACATCCGCTGTTTGCAGATTTCTTCTTCTTTATAACAGGTTTCCACGGTTTCCACGTATTTAGTGGGGTTGTAATCAACCTAATTATATTCTTTAATGTATTAAGCGGAGTATATTCTCGCCGAGGTCATTACGAGCATATAGAAAAGACAGGACTTTATTGGCATTTTGTCGATTTAGTATGGGTATTCGTATTTACCTTCTTCTATCTTGTTTAATCAATCATTATCTAAAAAAAGAAATTAGTCATGAGCGAACATCATAATCACGAAATGCACGGTTATTATACCGGCGATATACATAATCAGTTTGTCCCTGAGCACTACGATCCTAAAAATCGTTCTGTAATCTGGAAAACATTCTGGATTTTATTATTCATCACAATTGGTGAGGTAGCAATTGCTTTCACTAGCCTTTCAAAAGAATTGTTAATGGTTATTTTCATCGTGTTAACAATTGTAAAAGCCTATTTCATTGTAGCTTTCTTTATGCACTTGAAGCACGAGAAATTATCTTTGGCATATTGTATTCTATTACCATTTATTCTAATTGTTTATCTAATTGCGATGTCGTTGACAGAGGCTAATTATTTAAATGTTTGGGATTTGATCTTTAAATAATAGTGAAAAAATTCTGGATCTTATTCGGGTTATTGGTTATCCCTTCCATCGCATATATATATCTGCAAACAGGGAAAAATAGTTTTAAACCACTCGAAATTTTAGGTCCAATTGAAATACAATCAAAGACCGTTGATGGGCGTCAGGTAAACGATACCGTTTATCATACCATCAGCGGTTTTTCGCTTTTAAATCAAGATAGTAGCCAGGTAAGTGATGCTATTTTTAGAGGTAAAATTCATGTCGCGAATTTTTTCTTCACAACCTGTGGAACTATCTGTCCAAAAATGTCGAGTGAAATGATGCGTGTTCAGCATGCGTTTGAAAAAGACACAAATGTTGTAATTGTTTCTTATACGGTAGATCCTGAACATGATACTCCTTTAGTTCTTAAAGAGTATGCCTCACAGCATATGGCAATTAAAAATAAATGGTTCTTTCTAACTGGTGATAAAAAAACGATATACGATTTAGCACGTAATTCTTATTATTTGGTTGCTGGAGAAGGTGATGGTGGCCCTGAAGATTTTATCCATTCTGAAATGTTTACCCTAATTGATAAAGAAGGTAGAATACGTGGAGGAAGAGATAAGAAAGGAAATATGCTTACCTACGACGGCACTAATATTTTAGATGTAAACAGATTGATTGAAGACATTGCCGTGCTCAAACTTGAGTATGCTAAATAGTAAGTTCTAGTTATAAAAATAAAAAGTTTATGTTCTCAAATCTTTCAGAAAAAACAGTATTCCGAATTGTACTTTCATTATCTGTGGTGGTTTTTTTAGTGGTTGTAATTCTCAATCAAAAAGTATTGCCTCGCCCGGAAGTATTACCTGCCTTTGCCACGTTTTTACCAAAACTAAATGCAATTATCAATGCAGCTTGTACAATTCTTTTAATCCTTTCTTATCGTGCCATCAGAAGAAAAGATATCGCAACGCATAAGCAATTAAACCTACTTACATTTTGTTTGTCAGCTTTGTTTCTAGTCTCTTACGTAGCCTACCATTGGATGGCAAATGAAACAAAATTCCCACTTGATAATCCATTAAGACCTGTATATCTTGCTATACTAATCTCGCATATTATTTTAGCAGCAATCGTATTGCCATTGGTGCTGATTTCTTTCTGGTACGGACTGAACAATAAAGTGGAACAACATCGCAAGCTAACTCGTTTTTCATTTCCAATCTGGTTGTATGTAACAATAACGGGTGTTATTGTTTATTTTATGATTTCACCATATTATCCGTTTTAATTGTTGCAAATAAAAATTGTAGTACTTAAATTTGAGTTCACTATGAAAAAAGTAATTATTCTTACCGCTCTATTAATTAACTTCTCACTTATAACAGAGGTTAATGCGCAATGTTCTATGTGCAGACAAGCTGCAGAATCTGGAATTAAGAAAGGAGAAGTACAAGGAAAAGGATTGAACAGAGGGATTTTATTTTTGATGTCTATTCCTTACGTTTTAGGAGGTACAGCTTTTATCATTTATAAAAAGAATAAGCGAAAGCAAACAACTATTGAACAATAAAAATTAAAGTCGGTTAACCCCGACTTTTTTTATATCATGAAATTAGAAACAAGAGTTGTTTTAGAAAATCTCCTAGCGTCTTTTCAAAAAAATGCGGATGCTTATCAGGCTGAAAGAATGAAAGCCTATATGCGTAATTTGTTTGATTTTTACGGATTACAAAAAGATAAGCGTGCTGAAATAGCAAGACCTTTTTTGAAAGAACTTGTTGAGTTATCCGATGATAATATCGATGAAATAGTAATGTTCTTATGGAAACAACCTCAACGTGAATGTCAGTATGTAGCGATGGAATATATTATGAAGGTTTATAAAAAATGGACGCCAGCAATATTGTCATTATTTGAATTCATGATTGCAAATAAATCGTGGTGGGATACAGTCGACTTTATAGCTTCATCATTAGTAGGAAAGTTGTTTCAAAAATTTCCGCAGCTGATTATGCCTTCAGTTCAGAAGTGGGATAATCAAAATCAATTTTGGTTTCATCGCACCACATTAATTTTTCAATTGAAGTATGGTGCAAAAACCGATCAATATTTACTGTTTGTTCAATGCGAAAAATACTTGAGCTCAAAAGAGTTTTTTATGCAAAAAGCAGTAGGCTGGGCTCTTAGACAGTACAGTAAATTTAATGCCGATGCGGTGCGTAAGTTTGTTGATGCCCATCAATTGTCCACGGTAAGCCTTCGCGAAGCAAAGAAATATCTGTAAAATATCAGTATAATATTTTTTCAGTGTAAATAGTAGGGTTTGTATCTTTGCCGAATTATGCTTCACAATAAATACGATAAAGCTACGCTGCAGAAGAAATTAGACAGCGAAAACTTCAAACGAATTACGCTTTCATTTTATCGTTATGTATATATTGATAATCTGGAGATGTATCGTGCCGACTTATACCGTCGCATGGAAGAGCTGGGCATTCTTGGTAGAGTGTATGTTGCTAATGAAGGTATTAATTCACAAATCAGTATCCCTGAATATAATTTCGAAGCGTTTAAAAACTTACTTGAAAGCGATAAGCATCTTCAATCAATGCCTCTAAAAATTGCAGTAGAAGATAATGGTAAGTCGTTTATTAAATTGATTGTTCGTATTCGTAAGAAAGTTGTTGCGGATGGATTAGATGATAATACGTTTGATGTTACCAATGTGGGTAAGCATTTAAATGCCGAAGAGTTTAATACAGCCCTTGAAGATCCCAAAGCAATTGTGATTGATATGCGCAATCATTATGAAAGTGAAGTTGGACATTTTGAAAAAGCATTGTTGCCTGAGTCGGATACTTTTAGAGATTGCTTGCAGATGGGTCTCGATATGGTGGAGGACAAGAAAGATCATAAAATATTATTGTATTGTACAGGTGGGATTCGTTGTGAGAAGGCAAGTGCATGGTTTAAGCATCACGGATTTGATGATGTTAACCAGTTGCATGGAGGTATCATTAATTATGCGCAAGAGATAAAGGAAAAAGGAATTCCATCGAAGTTTATTGGTAAAAATTTCGTGTTTGATGATCGCTTAGGCGAGCGTATTACAGATGATATTATTTCTACTTGTCATCAATGCGGACAACCATGCGATGATCATACAAATTGTGCGAACGACGATTGTCATTTGCTATTTATTCAGTGTGATGAATGTAAAGAAAAAATGAAGGGTTGTTGTACTCCGCAATGTTTAGAGATTGCACAACTGCCCATCGATGAGCAACGTAAATTGAGAAAAGGAAAGATTAAAGAAGATACACTCTCTGTATATAAAAGTCGGCTGCGTCCCGACTTAAAGCAGATATTGAAATATGATCATGAGCTAGCAAAATCGACGAAGAATAATAGTAAATAATTATCTTTTATAGACTAAATAAAATCATTGTTGAAAATCCGCATCACTGATGCGGATTTTTGATTTTTCAATATTAAGCGTTTGTAAATGGATATAAACGTTTAATAACCGAATAATTATTTTCGATTTAATAATTTTACTCGCGAGGTTTCGCGAGGGGAGGGGCTGCTGTCCCCCCATGGTATTGAGTGCTGACTTTTGAGGAGTTTTAATTGCTTAAATCTAATAGTATTTACAATCTTGAGCTTTTAATTACTTATGTTTCTAAACTAATAGTCTAGTTTTTATAACCCAAATTTATTTCTGCTTAACTCGCTTATTTCGAGCTTTTAATGTCTCATAATTTTTGATTTGTCAATAACTTAGAGCAGATTAATCGGAATTTTTCTTTTTGGATTGTATATTTGTAAGAACCTCAGATATATAGTTGTCAGAAATGGAAAAAAGATGGGTATTATTGCCTACAGGAAATTCGGAAACCATCCACAAGTTGGCTGGTGAGCTGAATATCCATCCCATTTTAGCTCAGTTATTAGTGCAGCGTGGTGTAAACACGTATGATGAGGCTAAGCATTTTTTCAGACCATCCTTAAGCGATTTACACGATCCTTTTTTAATGAAGGACATGGACAAAGCAGTGGAGCGAATTTCCAATGCGATTTTAAATAAAGAGAAAATCCTTGTGTATGGCGATTATGATGTGGATGGAACAACTGCGGTATC
>JBJOND010000033.1:0-24238 GCA_046052065.1 Bacteroidota bacterium
AGTTAAGTACAGCAACCAATCATGGTGCTTCAGAATTACATTCTGTTGAAGAGCTCCTGACATTTGCTGAGAAAGCAGGATTTCCATCACACGGAATTATTTTGAAAAAGAGTAAAAATGATTTTTCTGATATGATAAAAGGAATAATTCAGAAAGATAAATTAATTAGTTCTTTTGAAAAGATATTTAATAAATACGGTGAAGTATATGCAGAAACCGATATGCGTGCAATGTACAATCCTACACGAATGAAAGTGATAGAACAGGCTGCACATAAACTCATCAGCAAAATAAATTCTTTATGCCCGGACTGTAACATGCCGGGCTTTGGAATTACTAATGCGAAGCAAGGGTTGCCTTGTGAACTTTGTAATTGTCCAACAAGAAGTACGCTGAGTTATGTTTATACCTGCCAGAAATGTTCGTTTGTTAAAGAAGAAAAGTTTCCACATGGAAAAATGAAAGAAGAAGCCACTTATTGTGATGTGTGCAATCCGTAAAAAAGATAAATAAAGAATGAATTATAATTTACTTATTGAGAATTTAACGAATCCTGCACTACTTTTTTTTGTTTTAGGAATTGTTGCTGTTTATTTGAAAAGTGATTTAGAAATACCTCCTAATTCTTCTAAGTTTATTTCATTATATCTCCTGTTTGCAATTGGATTTAAAGGGGGACAAGAATTATCACATGAAACATTTTCAGAAGAAATAGGATGGTCAATGTTGTTTGGTATTGGAATCTCTTCATTAATACCAGCATACACCTTTTTTATTCTTAAGAGAAGATTAGGCGTTTATGATGCAGGAGCTATTGCAGCAGCATATGGATCGGTGAGTGCGGTTACCTTTGTTACTGCTGTCAGTTATCTTGAAATACAACAGTTGCCTTTACATGGACATATGGTAGCGATAATGGCGCTGATGGAATCGCCAGCAATAATTATGGGTCTGGTTTTAATTTCTATTTTTAATAAAGAGGAAAGCGAAAAAATACAAAAGCGAACAGCATTAAAACATTCGTTTACCAATGGTAGTGTATTGCTTATTCTTGGTTGTCTTGTTATTGGATTTTTAGCAAGCGACAAACAGGCGGAGGGAATCAAACCATTTACCAATGATTTATTCAAAGGGTTTTTAGCTATATTTTTACTCGACATGGGAATTACCAGTGGCAGAAAATTAAAAGCCTTTTTTTCGTTTGGATGGTTTCCAATACTTTTTGCGTTTATAATTCCGCTAATAAACGGATGTGTAGTTGCATTGCTAAGTGAAGTAGTTACCACTGATATTTCAAATCGATTTATGTTTGCTATTCTTGCTGCAAGCGCCTCTTATATTGCAGTTCCTGCAGCAATGAAAATATCGGTACCGAAGGCTAACCCTGGACTATTTCTTCCCATGGCCCTCGCCGTTAGTTTTCCGATAAACATTACGCTGGGAATGCCTATTTATTTTATGATTGTTCAATTGACTTCTGTTTAGCTAGCAATAGTAATTAAGCATGCAAAAAGTGTTAATGATTAAAATTGTGAAATCGGGAAGATTGTTGGATACAGGTTGTTTTTAAAACGGAAAAGCTTGACTATACATTTACAAATATAGCCCCTTATTTAAATACATTCATTAATTACAACGCCCCAAAACATTTTTTTGATTAAAGTGTTTGATTTTAAAACATTCTCAAATCTAAATGAGTCAATGCATCAAAATCAGTAATGCAGTACTTCTATTAGTCCTGCTTTCTATTTTTTCTCAAGGACAAAATCTTCAAAACAATAAATGGTATTTTAATACTGGAGCGGTAGATTTTAATTCAGGTAGCCCCGTAGAAATTATTGGAAGCGCCATGAGTACTAGCGAGGGCGGTGCCTCTGTTGCAGATAAAAATACAGGCGACCTTCTTTTTTATACTAACGGTATCACCATCTGGAATCGATTGAATACTCCAATGCCGAATGGTAGCGGACTTTTAGGTGGGTCTCCAGCGCTTACATCATCTACTACAGCGGCAGTTATTATGCCTCGCCCTGGTAATCCAAATCAGTATTATGTTTTTACAGTTGATGAACAGTTTGGTAGTAATGGACTTCGTCACAACCTTATTGATATCACACTGAATGGCGGCCTTGGAGATGTGGTAGCTGGACAAAAAAATATTCTAATCAATAATAATGGTATTTCTGAAAAATTGGCCTATGCCCCTAATGCCAATTTAACGGGCTATTGGCTTGTTGCCCGCCAAACAAATGGCAATCAATATCTGGCATGGGAGGTAACGGCTACGGGTATTAGTAGTGTTCCTGTTGCTTCAACAGCAGGTACTCAGGCCTCTAACGGGGCCGGCTATATGAAGTTTAATAAAGACTATACTAAATTGGCTAACGCAAATGTTTTTGGAACGGTGGATGTGATGGGGTTTAATAGAGCTACCGGTGTCGTTACTTCAAATATTAGTTTACCAGTTCCTATTGGGTCGTCCGTTTATGGTGTTGAGTTTTCTCCATCAGGACAATATCTTTATGTTAGTAATTTACTTAATGGACTCTTTCAATTTGATTTAAAAGCACCTAATGTTTCATCTAGCCAGCAATTAGTTGCTAGTGTTTATGCAGCAGCTTTACAAATAGGTCCCGATTGTAAAATTTATATTGCCGATGGAAGTCTTAGTGAAATTTCAAATCCTGATTTGCCTGCTCCGCTATGTGGTTATGTGTCTAACACAGTAACATTAACAAGTGGTGGCAGTGGTTACGGATTACCGATGAAAGTTATTTATCTCGATGCTTTAGTACCAGAAATAGCAGCAAGCAACAATAATCCATGTTCAGGAAATAGCATACAATTTGACTTAACGGGTTTAAATATTTCTCAAAATATAAATTGGAATTTCGGAGATCCTTCTGCAGGTAGCCTTAATACAATTAGTGCATCACCAAGCACTCCGGTTTCTTTTACTTATGCTCAACCCGGACAATACATTGTTCAGGCTATTTATAATTACGATTGTGCTATTGATACAGTGTTTGATACCATCACAGTTACTAATTGTAATCCAACATCAGGTACTTGCTTAGGTTTTACCTATGCAGGTTCAGTGCAACAATGGACAGTGCCGACTGGAGTAGATACATTGCATATAAAAATGTGGGGTGCTGCTGGTGGCGGCGGAGCTGATCCCATTAACAATGCTGGTGGTGGTGGCGGTTTTACTGAACTTGTTGTTCCTGTTATTCCAGGACAAGTAATAGATATAACAGTTGGTGGTGGAGGTAAAAGAGCAGTCGGAGGTGTTGGAGGAGTTGGAGGTTGGCCTAGCGGAGGAAATGGAGGCTCTGGAAACAGACCTGATGGCGGCGGCGCTGGTGGTGGTGGTCGTTCGGAAATTGCGATAGCAGGAATCACTTACGGAATTGCTGGTGGTGGTGGCGGCGGCGCTAACAATCGTTCAGGTGGTGGTGGCGGTGGCGCAGTTGCAGACTTTACTTCAACTACAAATAATTTTAATGTGAATGGATTTGGTGGTAATCAAACAAGTGGTGGTGCCGCTTCTTCAAATACGATTTGTCCACACCCTGTATTTGGAACCGCGGGCAGTTCTTTGCAAGGAGGAACAGGTGCAACGGACTTAGGGGGAGGTATCAATGATCGTACAGCTGGTGGTGGCGGTGGTGATGGTTACTATGGAGGCGGAGGCGGAGGAAGTCATGATGGGTGTTTTGGAGTAGGAAGTACTGGTGGTGGTGGTAGCGGTTATATTTGTACAAGCTGTGTTGGTGTAACAGGCACTATGACAACTGCAGGTTTTTTTGGTGTAGCAGCAAATGCTTCTGATCCCGTATTAGCAAGCTACCCAGGAATAGCCGAAGGAGTAAACAATCAAAATGGTGGAGATGGACTTGTATATATCTGTTTTGATAATTGTACGAGTACTTCATCCACTATAAGTGCAACAAGTTGCGGAAGCTATACGTCTCCAAGTGGAAATATTTACACGAGTACAGGAATCTATAAAGACACTATTCTTAATGCTGTTAGTTGCGATAGTATTATTACAATTAATTTAACGGTTAATCAGAATTATAATTTACCCCCACAAATTGTAAGCGCATGTAATAGTTATACATCAGCGTGGGGCACGGTTTATACACAGAGTGGAACCTATAGTAATGTTTATACAACAACGACTGGCTGTGATAGTATCGTTACAATAAATCTTACGATTAGTAATAGTATAACAACAGCCCCAAAAGCAGTAAGTTCTTGTAATAGTTATACATCATCATGGGGCACAGTTTATACACAGAGTGGAACCTATAGCAATGTTTATACAACAACGACTGGTTGTGATAGTATCGTTACAATAAATCTTACGATCAACAATAGTATAACAACTTCCCCACAAACAGTAAGTTCATGTAACACATATGCATCACCGTGGGGCACAGTTTATACACAAAGCGGAACGTATAGTAATACTTATACAACAGCGAACGGTTGTGATAGTATCGTTACAATAAATCTTACAATCAACAATAGTATAACAACAGCCCCACAAACAGTAAGTTCATGTAACACATATGCATCACCGTGGGGAACCGTGTATACACAAAGCGGAACGTATAGTAATACTTATACAACAGCGAATGGTTGTGATAGCATTGTCACAATTAATCTTACCATCAACAATAGTATAACGATAGCGCCACAAACAGTGAGCGCGTGTAATACTTATACCTCAGCATGGGGCACAGTTTACACACAAAGTGGTTCCTACAATAATAGTTATACAACCGTAAATGGCTGTGATAGTGTTGTTACAATAAACCTAACAATAAATAATAATCCAGTTGCTAATACAACAGTAACACCTGACACTTGTGGAAAGGATTTAGGAACAGCAACAGCGATTGTAAATGGAGGTAGCGGTCCTTATAGTTATAGCTGGTCGAATGGCGCCAACACGAATACGATTACAAATCTTTCAAGCGGTAATTATTCCGTTATCATCACAGATAATAATGGTTGTACTACTACTAATCAGATAACCATAACAGCCATTCCTACTCCTACTTTAACAACTCCTTTTTCGCCACAAACAATTAATCAAGGAGAAAGCGTTTCACTATCTGTTAGTGGAGCAACAACCTATAGTTGGTCGCCAACAACAGGACTAAGTTGTAATATTTGTGCCGACCCTATTGCCTCTCCAATTAGTAGCACTACTTACGTCGTAACAGGTACAGATTTGAATGGTTGTACTGCAACGGCGACAATCACTGTTTTAATTGATTATGATTGTACAGAATTATTTGTACCAACTATTTTCTCTCCTAACGGTAACGGACCTGATAAAAACGAAAGCGTTTGTGTTTATAGTAATTGTATTCAAGAAATGGAGTTTGCTGTCTATAACAGATGGGGACAACAAATCTTTATTACTAACAATCCACAACAGTGTTGGGATGGTACGTCTGCTGGTAAAGAATTAGCTACTGGTGTATACACTTACCGTTTATATGTAAAACAACTTGATGGTATCATTGTAAGTAAATCAGGAAATATCACACTTGTAAAATAATAATATGAAAATACGTTCACTACTCATCTGCTTTTTCTTGTTGCTTTCAATTATAAGCAATGCGCAGGATATACATTTCTCATTTGCAGAACGCAATCCGCTTGTGTTAAATCCTGCATTAGCGGGGGCCAACTTCAAAAAAGAGGCTACCTTAAATTATCGTAATCAGTGGAGCAGCATTGGAGACCCTATTACTACTACTTCACTCGGATTTTATTCTCGGTTAACAAAACAGCGTAGAAATATCGGTAATACATTAGCGTTAGGATTACAGTTTGTAAACGATAAATCAGGCAATCCTTCTATTTCAAGTAATAGTTTTTCGTTTATTCTAGCGGATCATATTCAGATAAGTAATGAAAGTAAGATTGGCGTTGCTCTTAGTGCAGGATATGCGCAACGTGCCATTCGTATCAATGATGGTCAATGGGCGACACAATATAACGGTACCGCCTATGACCCATCGTTAGGTAGTGGAGAGTCGTTAGAAACTACCGAGTTTCGTTATCTTGATTTAGGAGCTGGTATTGTTTATACCTTTATAGAATCAGGGCGAACATTTTCTCAAAGCGAATCACGAATAATAAACGTGGGTCTTTCGGCATATCATCTTAACAGACCGAATAATTCTTTTTATGATCTAAATACAGATCGTTTACCTGTTCGTGTAAGTGCGTTTGCATCTGCAGAACTTGGAATACCGGGAACAAATGGAGCGGTATTACCGGGAGTATATTATCATCAACAAGGATCAGCAAATCAATTATTAGTAGGAGCGCTTTATAAATTTAGAATCACCGACGATACAAAATATACAGGGTTTAATAAACCTCTTTCTGTTTCATTTGGTTTATTCGGCCGACTAAAAGATGCAGCAATACTTAAATTAATGTTAGACTGGGATCAATACTCGTTTGGGTATTCTTTCGACTTTAATACCTCAGGATTGAATGAGTATAGCAGTGGTTTTGGAGCGAATGAAATTTTTCTTCGTTTCAGATTGCCGGAGGGCGGTCCGTCGAGGTTTTCGAGGTAAAATGGGAGCAATGGTTTTAGTAAAGTAGTTTAGTGTATTTCAATGCTTTATTATTATTTAGCCATGATGAACAAGCGTCTCACAGTTTTTCAAGGTCTTGTAATATATTCATCGAATCTTTTCTTGTTAGTTTAGATTCTTTATGTAGTTCTTTTTTTAAAAGTTTTCTCTTGTTGTACAGATTGTATATCCTTTCAGCTGCATTAATATATTGGTTGCGTGCAATATTAAGTTCTGATGTAATCTCTTCTATCTCGTCAAAAGTTTTATAATCAAGTTTTAATGAAAGTATTTTCATAGTCTTTTATTACAAAGGTGTATACCACAAGTATAGTAAAAATAATCTGCTGTAAAGAATACTATTTACCTCATCAAACCGCGTTTATTTTATAATGCTGGGATTATAATTTAAATTATAAAAACATATATTTGTGATGATTATAAATAAAGACAGATAAATGAAGTTAAATCGATTTAATAAAATAAACAATCGGCAGGCTGAATTTATTTTATTGGGTATAATAATATTATCTGCAATAATAATTGTAATTGAACCCTTTTTATTGTCCTATGTAATTATCACAGATATTATACTTTTTTTATTGTTAGCGATTTTTATTAAAGATTCTCTCTTTCTCGAATTCTTTCTGATTATTTCTTCTGTTCAATTGTTTTATCTCCGAGAAACAATTGACATTGAAATTAATAAATCGAGGTATTACAATGCCTTTCAGCCGATGATGAAATACGACTGTTTAGCAGGTTTCAACTTAATAGAAAGAAAAATAGATAAAAGTGTGTTCTGCAAGTCTATGGGCCTTTCACAAAAAGATAGTATTGCACTAGCTACATTTATTAAAAATGATAAATTAATAAATCATTTAAAAGATATGGGCTGTTATGAAATAAGCATTAATCACAATGATTTTCAGTTGTGGTTTAATGATGATGTAGTGTGTATTAAGAAAAACAAAGACAATTCTATTGTTTATGAAACGAGTAATTTAGAATAAAGAACTAGCGGCGCAGTGTGCCGAAGGCTCTACTACAACGCCTTCTTAATCTCATTCATCTCCGCCTCTACCTTCTCAATCTTTTTCAGAATCTTATCGCGCTCCCAATATTTATCAGGTATCTCACTGCTTAGGTAGTTGCAAAATTTCCAGACTTCTCTAATCTCGTTTACCGAAACATCATAAGCTTCGTAAATCGGGTTCAACGATTGTAGTGTTAAACTTTTTTTCTTCTTTATGTTGTTATTCGCAACTTTAAAAACAACACCATCATCTTCCGTCAGGAAAATATAAGCTTGCCCATCTTTAATATCATAGAAGTTTTCTACGTACTCTCCAATCACCCAACTCTTATCTGGTATCGGTAGCATCGAGTCGCCGCTGATTTGAAACATTCTATACTTGCGCTCACCAAATAAAATAGGCAACTGAAAGGTAGGAAGCTTTTTGATGAAATCAGGATCGGCATAGCCGCTCTTATAACCTGCTTTCGCCTTGATAGGAACTACTTCAATGTTTTCTTTATTGTTGCTATCAACCGTAGTCGCCAAAACGCGCAGCTTCGCACCTGTTACAAATACATCGTGCCCACGTTCTAGTTCCGAAAGTTGAAATTCGGATACGCGCGACAAATCAATTTTCACTAGCGTGTCTAAACTCATCTTAAAAAATTTCGAAAAAGAAACCAGCGCTTCCAACGTTGGATTTTGTACGCTGCCGTTCTCATAACTGTTAATCGTGGAACGACTAATACCTAGTTCGATTGCTACCATGTCCTGCGTAAGCTTGCGACGCTGACGAAGTATTTTAATGTTGGAGTTGAAGTACATATTAAAATTTGGTTATATTACAGCCTTTCAAATAGATTGTATTACCGCCAAAACTAAAAACAATTTTTTAAAGAAACAAATCATGCAAAAAGACAGAACAATTGTACATATGGATCTGGACAGTTTTTTTGTTTCTGTTTCACGACTGGAAAATTCGGCTTTGCACAATAAGCCCGTTATTGTAGGTGGCACTAGTGATCGAGGTGTGGTAGCCGCTTGTAGTTACGAGGCCCGCGCCTTTGGTGTGCATTCTGCCATGCCTATTAAACTCGCCCGCCGACTTTGTCCCGATGCGATTATTATTCGTGGCGACTATGACCGCTACTCGTATTATTCAGAGGTGGTCACCGATATTATTAAAGAAGATGTTCCTGTTTATGAGAAGTCGTCGATTGATGAGTTTTATATTGACATGACCGGCATGGATCGTTTCTTCGGATGTTATAATTATACAACGGAATTACGACAGCGCATTATGAAAGAAACGGGGCTTCCTATTTCCTTCGGATTATCAGAAAATAAAACCGTATCAAAAGTGGCGACTGGAGAGGCAAAACCTAACGGACAAAAGAAGATTGATTTCGGAGATGAAAAAGTTTTTTTAGGTCCGCTTTCCATAAAGAAAATTCCGATGGTAGGCGATAAAACCTATACACTCTTGCGTAGCATGGGTGTTGAACGCGTATATACCTTGCAGGAAATGCCGCCCGATCTTTTAACAAAAGTGTTAGGTGAAAATGGATTTGTTCTTTGGAAAAAAGCGAATGGCATTGATAACACTCCCGTAGAACCTTATAGCGAACGCAAGTCGATTTCAACAGAAGAAACCTTTGAACAAGACACAGCCGATGTAGTGTTTTTAAAATCCTTGCTGGTAAAGATGACAGAGAAACTGGCTTTTCAACTGCGTTCGGAGAATAAACTAACGGCATGCATTACCGTAAAGATACGTTACTCTAATTTTGATACACATACTACGCAATCACGCATCTCGTACACCTCTTCCGACCATACGCTTATTGCGAAGGCAAAAGAGCTTTTTGATAAGTTGTATGAACGCCGTATGCTGATTCGATTAATTGGAATTCGATTTAGTCATCTGGTAGGTGGCGGAAATCAAATTAACCTTTTTGAAGATTCCGAAGAGATCATTAATCTGTACCAGGCCATGGATCATTTGCGGAAAAAATTTGGAAACACCGCCGTTTTGCGCGCCGTTGGACTAAAAGGCGATCAAAAAAAGAAATCAGACAATCAATAAGTTACAAGTTTTTTCGGGTGGGAATTTGGTTTTCTGAAAACAGAAAGACTATATTGCAACCATCATGTTTGATTGTATTACAATCTTTATAGAATTGTTGCCTCAAACTGAATTGGTTGATCGTCGCGTTGCCGTGTAGCTAAGGAAGGAGTTACACGGTAGCGGGATAAAAGTAGTAAAAGCAGAAACACTAAACACTTCATATTATGGATTCATTAGACTTAATTCTGACAGCCTTGCGCTACACACCCGTTGCTTTAATGCTTGTTTCATTAGCAGGACTTCTTTACTTACAAATCAAGGAAGCCTATCTGCAAAAAAACACGCGTTACCAACGCCGTTATTAATCAAAGGTGCTAATGTTTATTTCAATCGGCTATTGTTATGTTTTTGAACTGTCATTCATGGTTCAGCTTTTACTACGGAACAATGTCGGTAGAACAGCTCCTGCAAGAAGCCAGTAAGCAGGGACTGAAAAAAATTGCATTAACTGATATTAATAATACTTCTGGCATTCTTGATTTTGTTCGGCTGGCGCCGCAGTACGGCATTCAACCAATTGCGGGAATTGCATTTCACGATGGCGATGACCTAAGGTTTATCGGCCTTGCTCAGAACAATGAAGGTTATGAAGAGCTGAACATCTTTCTTTCTTCTTGCTTAAAAATCGCTTCGGAAAAAAATCAAACATCGGGTAACCGCGATGCCGTTATACCAGATCGAGCACCGATTTTTAAAAATGTATTTGTCGTTTATCCGACCTGCGCTCCCTTTTTAAAAACAGTTTCATTTGAATCAACCGCATTTGTTGGTAAGCGTGCACAACGAGGAGAGCTGATGAAGGCCAGAGCATCCAAGGAAAAAAAGAATCCACAAAATGCATTAAGAGATTACGAGTATATCGGTGTTCGAGAGGAAGAACTGTTACAGATACAATTTTCGTTTTCTCCTAATGCTTATAATAAGTGTGTCGCCCTTTGTCCGGTAACAGTACGGAACAAAACAGATCATAATATTCATCGACTATTAACAGCGATAGGAAAAAATGAATTGTTAAGTCGTGTGCCCGCAACTGCATTTTGTAAGGAAGATGAAACGTTTATGTCGGAAGCGGATATTCGTGAGCGTTATAAAGAGTATCCAGATATTATTCGAAATACAGAAACGATTCTAAAAAATTGTCATCTTTCCTTCGACTTTCATAAAAGCAAGAATAAACAATGTTTCACGGGAAGCAAAGAGCTGGATGCGGCGCTCTTGAAAAAGGAAGCCTATAAAGGAGCAACGAAAAGATATGGCACTCGCCTGAGTGAAAAAATAAAAGCGCGTATCGAAAAAGAATTAACTATGATTATTGATCTTGGTTTTTGTGCGTACTTTTTAATTAACTGGGATATACTTCGCTTTGCTCGCAAGCGTGGATTCTTTTACGTTGGAAGAGGAAGTGGTGCCAATAGTATGGTGGCGTATTGTTTAAATATTACCGATGTAGATCCCGATGATCTCGATTTATATTTCGAACGGTTTATTAATCCGTATCGGCAAAACCCTCCCGACTTCGATTTAGATTTTTCGTGGAAGGATAGAGATGAAATCACGAATTATATTTT
Source organism: Bacteroidota bacterium (assembly GCA_046052065.1). GTDB lineage: Bacteria > Bacteroidota > Bacteroidia > AKYH767-A > OLB10 > CAINEC01. Next base: position 11,332 of record JBJOND010000033.1, read on the forward strand.
CAATAGACACGGAGAGAATCATGTAGTGTTGATGGGAACGTATACAACATTTCAAAAAGATGCAGTGATTCGTGAGCTAGGAAAAGTGTTTGGCTTGCCGAAGGCGGAAATTGATGCGCTACAGAATACAGGTGATTATACTACAGCTGGTGAATATGGGAAGTTGATTTTAAAGTATGGTGCGCTCATCAAAGATTTTCCTCATCACCTGAGTGTGCATGCAGGAGGAATAATTATTTCGGAGAAGCCCATCTATGCGTATACAGCATTGAACTATCCTCCCAAAGGATTTCCAGTTACGCAGTTTAGTATGTTGGAATCAGAAGATGTTGGCCTGTACAAATATGATATTTTAAGTCAGCGGGGGCTAGGCCATATTAAAGACACTATCGAGCTTGTAAAGAAGAATAAAGGAATTGAGATTGATATTCGAAGGATTGAAGAGTTTAAACAAGACGAAGCCATCAAACAATTAATAAGAGACGGAAGGTGCATCGGTTGCTTTTATGTGGAGAGTCCTGCGATGCGTATGTTATTGAAAAAGTTAAACGTAGATCAATACATACAACTCGTGGCGGCAAGCTCTATTATTCGTCCTGGTGTAGCAAGTAGCGGTATGATGCGCGAGTATATTTTGCGAACACACCATCCGGAGAAAAGAACGTATATACACCCCGTTATGAAAGAGCTGATGGAAGAAACCTATGGCGTGATGGTATATCAGGAAGATGTGATTAAGGTGGCGCATCATTTTGCTGGACTAGATTTATCAGAAGCAGATGTATTGCGAAGAGGGATGAGTGGAAAGTTCCGATCGAGAGAGGAGTTTTTAAAAATAAAAAATCGGTTTTTTGATAACTGCAAAGAGCGTGGGTATAGTGAAACAATTACAAGTGAAGTATGGCGACAAATAGAAAGCTTTGCGGGCTATTCGTTTTCAAAAGGACATTCAGCATCGTATGCGGTGGAGAGCTATCAGAGCTTGTATCTGAAAGCGCATTATCCGCTGGAATTTATGGTGGGTGTGATCAATAATTTTGGTGGCTTTTACCGAACAGAATTTTATGTACACGAAGCGCGTATGTCGGGAGCAACGATTGCACTGCCTTGCGTGAACACGGGTGAATATTTAACCAGTATTGAAGGCGAAGTCATCACATTAGGATTTATTCACCTCGCAGGATTAGAATATGACACAGCTACATCAATAGCCCTCGAGCGAAATAAAAACGGACCGTTTACTTCGTTGCATGATTTCATGAATCGAATAAGTATTGAGTTAGAGCAGTTGCGTTGTTTGATACGCATCGGTGCGTTTCGATTTACGGGAAGAAGTAAGAAGCAATTGCTGTGGGATATTCATCTGAACATGGAGCAAGGAAAGAAGACCGTGGTGCGACAAGAATTATTTCAGCAGGAGTTACCGAACTATCAATTGCCAACTTTGCATCATCACGATTTAGAAGATGCATTGGACGAAATAGAGTTGATAGGATTTCCGGTGTGTTCACCGTTTCGATTATTAAAACAGGTACCTGAAAAATTTTCGCATCCTAAAATTAAAGTGAATGAAATGTCAAAACACGTAGGGGAATATGTGTGTATACTTGGCTACCTTGTTACTATCAAACCTACACGCACAGGCAAGGGCGAAGCAATGTCGTTTGGTTGTTTTATAGACGAAGAAGGGGTTTTTGTAGACACGACACATTTTCCGTTAACACTTAAAAAATATCCGTTAAGAGGACGAGGAATTTATCTAATCACAGGAAGAGTAGATATTGAATTTGGTTTTTGCAGTATAACGGCTTCGAGTATGGAAAAACTGGCGACGATGGGGAGAGATGATCTTTCAAAATCTTAAGAATTATTTAATACATTTGAGCTACAAAAAATAAAACAACGTGGCCAATTTCCCTTCTGATTTAGAAATCGCGCAAAGCGCAAATATCCAACACATCAAAGACATTGCAGCTAAAATTGGTATTGATGCCGAAGAGTTGGAGTTTTATGGAAAGTATAAAGCAAAGCTTCCATTACATTTGATTGATGAGGAGAAAGTAAAAAAGAGCAAACTGATTTTAGTTTCTGCAATTAATCCAACGCCAGCAGGTGAAGGCAAGACCACTGTTTCTATCGGACTTAACGAAGGTTTGAATAAAATTGGTAAGAAGTCGATTGTGGTATTGCGTGAACCCTCACTCGGGCCAGTATTCGGGATTAAAGGTGGAGCAGCAGGTGGAGGATATTCGCAGGTGATTCCGATGGAAGATATTAACCTACATTTCACTGGTGATTTTTCGGCGATTGAAAAAGCAAATAATTTATTAGCAGCCATCATCGATAATAATATTCAAAGTAAAACACGTTCGTTAAATATTGATCCGCGTACCGTAGTTTGGAAACGTGTGATGGATATGAATGATCGTGCATTGCGTCATGTCGTAATTGGTATTGGTGGAACAGCAAACGGTATTCCGCGTGAAGATGGATTTAATATTACGGCTGCTTCGGAAATTATGGCCATCCTTTGTATGTCGAAGGATGTTGAAGATTTGAAAAGCAGACTAGGTTCTATTTTCGTGGGATATACGTTTGATAAGAAACCTGTTTTCGCTCGTGAGTTAAATGCACAAGGAGCGATGGCTATTTTGTTAAAGGATGCTATCAAACCAAATTTAGTTCAGACATTAGAAGGTAATCCTGCTATTTTACACGGAGGACCATTTGCAAATATTGCACAAGGAACCAACACGATTCTTGCTACGAAGATGGGACTAACGTTAGGCGATTACGTAGTAACGGAAGCAGGTTTCGGTGCTGATTTAGGTGCAGAGAAATTCATGGACATTAAATGTGGCTATGGAAATCTGAAACCAGAAACAATTGTGTTGGTTGCTACCATTCGTGCGCTTCGTCATCATGGAGGAGCGAAAAAAGAAGAGTATAACACTGCAAGCTTAGAGCGAGTTCAAAAAGGATTTGAAAATTTAGAGAAGCATATTGAGAACTGCAAGAAGTTCGGAATTACTCCGGTAGTTGCAATCAACAATTTTGTAAGCGATACACAAGAAGAAATCGATTTTGTAATTGAAGCTTGTGCGAAGCACGGAGTAAAAGCGGTTGTTTCACAAGGGTTCGTGAAGGGCGGAGAGGGAACGAAAGCATTAGCAGAAGTAGTGGTGAGTGAAATCGAATCAGGAAAAAACAATTTCAAACCTTTATACGACTGGAGTATTTCAGTAGAAGATAAAATCAAAACGATTGCTACTGAAATTTACGGTGCTAACGGTGTTGAATATACGTCAACAGCGAAGTCGCAATTAAAATCGATTAAGGAATTAGGCTTTGATAAATTGCCGGTTTGTATGGCCAAAACACAAAAGTCGTTTTCTGATGACGAAAAGAAAATCGGACGCCCTACAAACTTTACGATTACTGTTCGTGAATTTGAATATGCAGCGGGTGCAGGATTTATCATTCCAATCTTAGGAGAGATTATGCGTATGCCAGGCTTACCAGCAACTCCTGCTTCGGAGCATATGGATATTGATAAGAATGGAGTGATTACAGGATTGTCGTAAAGAAAATAGTATGAAGAAAACATCTTTTATTTTAGGCCTTTGTTTGTTGCTTGCATTTTTCTCGAATGTAAATGCGCAATCAACAGCATCAGATAAAAAACAAGAAATACAAGAGCTGGTTAACAATTGGCATCACGATGCAGCTATTGCAGATGCAGAAAAATATTTTGGTGCAATGGCAGATGACGCAATCTATTTAGGAACGGATGCTACTGAAAGGTGGACAAAAAACGAGTTTCAGGAATGGTCGAAGAAATATTTTGAGAGTAAAAAGACCTGGGATTTTAAAACAATAGAACGATATGTTTATTTTTCTTCGGATAATAATACTGCGTGGTGGGATGAAAAGTTAGATACATGGATGGGGGTTTGTGCAGGCGCAGGTGTAGCTACACGCACGAAGCAAGGATGGAAGATTTCTCACTATCAATTAGCGATAATGATTCCGAATGAAAAAGTAAATTCAGTAATGGAGCTTTTGCATCCTAACTCAAAGCCGGAGCATAAAGAATAAAAGTTGTTGAGCTATTCAACACTTTTCAATTCTAGTTTCATCATAAAATCGTTTTGGACTTCTTTGCCAAGCATAAAAACATGTTTATCAAAAGTGATAAATCCGTTTTTTAAATAGAATTGAATGGCTCTATGATTTTCTTCCCAAACACCTAACCACACATAATCCATCTGTTGTTGTTTTGCGATTTGTAATGCAAAATCCAAAAGCAGCTGACCAACACCTTTTCCGTAAAATTCTTTACCAATGTAGATGCGTTCTACCTCTAGCGATTTTTGATCGTTCAGCTCAGTTTGTGCTCCCGAATAATTAATCTTTAAATAACCTAGTACAGCATCTTCAAGCTTAGCTAAGTAAAATTCAGAATTAGGATGATTCAATTCTTCGGATAATGTTTCTGTCGAGAAATTATTTTCCAAATAATGATTCATATTTGCTTCGGAAGTAGAATGCGCAAACGTTTCAAAGAAAGTATCACGACTAATTTTTTGTAATTCGTCGATGTTAGCGATAGTTGCTTTTTGAATTTCTATTTTTTCTAAAGCCTTCATTATTCTTTTATTATTCGTGTACTCAACATTTCTCCGTTCGTTTTGCTGATTTGTAACAAGTACATTCCTGAATGAATAGTCGATAAATCGAGTTCAATTGTTTTTCCGAAGGTTGTAATCAAGCGACCACTGATATCAAATAATAATACTTGATTGATCTCTTCAACTGATGTATTTAAAATAGTTAACGATTGATGTGTTGGGTTAGGATAAACAGTCAAAACGGAATTGCTCGGTGCATTATTTTCTAACGAAGTTACACTACTCCCGTATTTGATAGTAACCATTTTATACAGAAACTCATTCATAAAATCATTTGCACTTTGCCCGGTAATAATGTAATTACCTGCTGAATCACGACATAAATCACGAAGGTAATCGGGATTTAATCCTGATGAGGTGTATTTATTTGCGAATAGTTGAGTGCCTGTTGACGTATAACCAACCAATGAATAATCTGCATTGGTAGAACCTACATTTATTTCCCAACCAGCTGTGACAATTCTGTCGGATGGATCTACAATTAATTTCTTAGGTTCTCTGTCTGAAGCTGTTTGATTATAAACTTTTGTCCAAAGTAACGAACCTGTGTTCGAATCAAAAAGCGATGTTTGATATTGCGCTACGAATCCTGTCCAGCCTCTTGAAAGCGTTACGACATTACCGTTAGAAAGGAATTCACACTTAATTCCGAACTCACTTGAGGTATTTGTGTTATTTATTTTTCTCCAAGAAATATTACCAGAATTATCAAGCTTACATGTGAATGCCGTATTTCCGCTTGCACCGGTCACCGCCACTTCGTCAAGCGAATTAATTGCAATTCCTTGTGCATTATCGCTTACTCCTACCGAATCAATATCTGTAGACCAAATTCTGTTGCCTAATGCATCAAAGCGTTGTACTACACCTTTCCAGTTATTACCAGAACTAATTTGTATAAAGCCTGCTAATCCAACATCTCCATTACTAAATAAAGCTAACTGATTAATTTCAGAAGGCGTAAACAAAGTACTATCAATGGTGGCAGACCAAGTAACATTTAAGTTGGTATCGCAATGCATCAATAAACCTCTGCCATCATTCGATGTTGCAGCTAAATAGATTTCGTTATTGTTCCCAACAATCATATCACGAGCAAAAACTTTATTTCCAATGCTCGATGAATAAACAGCGGTATCAATGAAATGACCATCAACATCCAATTTCAATAAGGATAATTGATAGCCCGTATTGTTAGCATTGGTATCAGTCGACAAACTAATAATTGGTCGACCAAGATTATCTAAAAGAAAAGCGGTGATGGTATCATTCTTCCATCCTGGAGAAGTATAAATAGATTCCCACAATAATGTTCCTGCCGAATTATATTTCACCACAGCAATATCATAACCGTGATAATACTGACGATTCACAGTAGCTGCGCAATAAATATTGTTATTCGCATCACTACAAACAAATTGTCCTAATGTGATTGCCTCGCCTACTCCGTTGTACGTCCATTGATTTAATAACTGACCAGCGGTATCTACCACTACGGTCAATAAATTTTCATTTACCTCTGCAGTATCCGTAGCAAAACCACCTGCATATACTTTGTTATCACGTACTGCTACGGCAAATCCCATCGATGCTGTTCCTGTCAATAATGTTCTGTACGTCCAAAGAGAATCTCCGTTGGTGCCAAACTTAGCAATCACCAAGTTATCAGTACCACCATTTCCGTAGTAAGGTGGACCAGGGTAAATACCTCTACCTGTAGTATAGGCATTACCGTTAGCATCTAATCCGATAGAAAAAGAAACATCATACGAGAAAGGTACGGATCCTCTCCAGAATCTTTTCCACTGAAAAACACCATTACTATTTACTTTCGTAACTATGATGTTGTTATAATCATAACTGGTGAAATAGATATTGTTGTTATTGTCAAGATCCATGTCCATGACTGAAACATCGTTTGATCCGCTATCTGGAACAATCAAAGTATAATTTCTTACACCTAAGGGAGAGTACGATATAACAAATGGATCACGATTAAATCCAGTGGCGTTGGTTGTTTCTCCTACAACTATTATATCCCCTACACTATTTTCTTTTAAATCGACTGCGTTATCAATGTAATTAATCACTGGATTCGTGTAATAATCTTCCCAGATCATTCCTCCTGCTGTATTATATTTTTTTACGTATGCATTCACATATCCGTTCGCTATGTTGTTATACATGTATCCACAGGCAACTGGATTTCCAATAGCATCGATAATAATTTTAGTACACTCATCGTTTCCACTCAACGCACTGTTTTTAATATCGGTCCATTGTACTGCGCCACTCGGATTAAATTTTATCACTAACCAATCTTGACTTGATGAAGGTCCATCAAACCAACCTGCCACATAGACGTTACCGTTAGGGTCTACAGTAATACTGTTTCCACGGCTATCGCCACCACCTGTAGGTGAATAACGGTAAACCCATTGTTGAACACCTGATGAATTTAATTTGATGGTGATTAATTCATCCCATCCAGTAGAAGCTGCTCTTGATTTTCCAGTTAAGTAGACATTTTCGTTGGCATCAACGGCCATTGCATAGGCGTAATCATCACTGAATGCAGTTCCGTCATAACGATAAAACCAAAGTGTATCGCCGTTACTTGCATAGCGCATAGCAAATGCATCAGGAAAATTTCTTTTACCAGCCGAACTTCCAGAAATAATAACATCGCCGTTTGCAGTTGGATAAATATTCTGAACTCTATCGGATGAGTTTGCACGAACATTATGCGTTCGTAGCCATTGTTGAGGTAATTGCGCAAACGAAAGTTGCATTAAAAAAAGAAAAGAGAATGTTAAGTAAATACAAACGCGACTCATTTTTTGATGAATTAAGAAATTTAATAGAACAAATTATTTTTGCGATTAACGCAAGCCCTTCATTCGCTTCGGCGAAATCATTTTCAGCATACCTACTTCTGTCTCTGTTAATGAACGATATCTTCCTCTTGGCAAATCTTTTTTTGTCAACCCAGCAAACATCACACGATCTAACTTAACCACTTCATAACCTAAGTGTTCGAAAATACGACGAACAATTCTGTTTTTACCTGAGTGAATTTGTAAGCCCACCATCTTCTTATCAGTACCATCACCATCGTATGCTACCTGATCTACCTGCATAAAACCATCTTCTAGTTCAACACCTTCAGCAATAAGTTTTAAGTCGGAAGCCTTTACATTCTTACTCAACTCTACATGATAAATTTTACGCACCAAAGAACTCGGGTGTGTTAACACCTTTGCTAATTCACCATCGTTAGTGAACAATAATAATCCTGTTGTTAAACGATCTAAACGTCCTACGGGGTAAACACGCTCTCTACACGCACCAGAAATTAATTCCATCACCGTCTTTCTTGCATTAGGATCTTCCATCGTAGTGATATAATCCTTCGGCTTGTTCAATAAAATATAACGATGTGTTTCATTCTTCAAACGCTCTCCGTTATAACGAATATCATCTCCTGCCTCTACTTTAGTACCTAATTCTGTAACAACTACTCCGTTCACAGAAACAACGCCTGCAAGAATCATTTCATCGGCCTCACGACGAGAGCAGATTCCAGCCATCGAGATATATCGGTTTAAGCGAATAGCTCCATTCTCGGTGAAAGTTCCACGTTGCGATTTTTTCGAACGAAACTCTTCACGTCCTGCTGAATAACCTCTTTTAGATTCGCCTTTGTCTGATTTGTTATAGCTTCTCTTCGGACGGTCCTCATCTTTCGAATAACTTCTCTTCGGCTTTTCGTCATTGTCTCTCGAGAAAGCTCTTTTAGGTCTATCGTCGTTGTCACGAGAATAACTTCTCTTCGGCTTTTCGTCATTGTCTCTCGAGAAAGCTCTTTTAGGTCTATCGTCGTTGTCGCGAGAAAAACTTCTTTTTGGTTTCTCATCATTATCTCTCGAGAAAGCTCTTTTAGGTCTTTCGTCGTTGTCGCGCGAAAAACTTCTTTTAGGTCTTTCGTCGTTGTCGCGCGAAAAACTTCTTTTAGGTCTTTCGTCGTTGTCGCGCGAAAAACTTCTTTTTGGTTTCTCATCATTGTCTCTCGAGAAAGTTCTTTTAGGTCTATCGTCGTTGTCGCGCGAATAACTTCTCTTCGGCTTCTCGTCATTGTCTCTCGAGAAAGCTCTTTTAGGTCTATCGTCGTTATCACGAGAAAAACTTCTCTTCGGACGATCATCATTATCTCTTGAGAAACTTCTTTTTGGTCTGTCGTCGTTATCACGAGAAAAACTTCTCTTCGGACGATCATCATTATCTCTTGAGAAAGCTCTCTTTGGTCTATCGTCGTTGTTGCGAGAAAAACTTCTCTTCGGACGATCATCATTATCTCTTGAAAAACTTCTTTTTGGCCTATCGTCATTATCTCTCGAAGGACGTTTTCTATCGGAAGGAGCATCAAAATCATCCCATCCTGCTTTCTTCGTAACGCTGTCTTTGTCGTTTATAAATCTTGGATTATCGAAATTGTTGAAATTAGAACGACGAGTTTTAAACGAAGCCGGTTTATCATCCTGGTTTCTATCGGAACCGCTTCTTCTTCCTGCTGGTTTGTCCTGACTGCTTCTTTTTCTTGGTCCTGGTTTATCGCTGCCCGATTCGTTGCGACGTGGCTTAAAAGACTTTTTCATGTGGTACTTAATATCCTGCAAAGGTCGGAATAAAAAGCCGATAAAACGAATTAAGGATAAAATGCCTCTTTCGTATGTTCTACCTCAATTTCTTCTCCTAAAAGATAAACGGTAATTACATCAAACCGGATGTTTAATTTTTGCTTAAAGCGCTCTACATATTTCCCCGCCGCATCGGCTAAAAAATTGATTTTTTGATAGCTGATAAAGTCTTCCGTTTCACCATGCCGCTTCGACCTGCGTGTCTTGACTTCAATAATCACTAAATCATTTTTATCGAGCGCAATCAAGTCGATTTCTTTATGCTTATAGCGCCAGTTTTGCTCTAAAATGTAATAACCTAAATTTTTAAGAAAGTCTTGCGCAATCTCCTCGCCTTGCGCCCCAACTTTAAGATGCTGAATCATATAAAATGGTTAAAGTCACTTCATTGCCAACTTCTAATCTCACATCAGCTCCTAAAACTAATGGCAGATTTCTGTCGATATGTCCCGAAGGAAAATCGAAGCAAACAGGGTAATCATATTCTGCAACGGTTTCTGAAATGATTTCCACTGCAGACTTTCCAAATGGAATAGCATTATCGCGCATATCACTCATGCCACCTACAATAAGTCCTTTCAATTTTTTTAATTTGCCAGCACGTTTCAGCTGCATCATCATGCGATCGATATGGTATAAATACTCATCAAGATCCTCGATAAATAGAATTTTTCCGTCTGTTGAAATATCGCTCGGAGTTCCTGCAAGGGCATAAAGCAATGATAAATTTCCTCCAACTAATTCTCCCTCACAAACGCCGTTTCTATTCAGTTCATTCATATTTTTTTCTGAATAACGTACATTCTTACCCGTTAGAACATCGATTATTGCATTAGCCGCCTCTTCATTTCTTTTCTCTTGAAGCAGATTAATAATCATCGGAGCATGTAAAGTACAAACACCATAATGTGCGTTTACATGCGAATGAATAACGGTCATATCACTAAATCCAACCAGCCACTTCGGATGTTTTTCCAACGGAGAAAAATCAATACGATCAATTATACGAGCACAGCCATATCCACCTCGTGCAAAAAAAATGGCCTTTACTTCTGCACCGTTAATCAGCGATTGTAAGTCGGAAGCTCTTTCCTCTTCAGTACCGGAAAACTGGTTATTTTGTCCATATAGATGCTGACTTTCCTTTACTTTAAATCCTTTTGAAGCAAGCCAATTGATACCATCCTTCATCTCATCGGGTGAAACTTTACGAGCGGGAGCGCAAATACCAATTACATCGCCCGGTTGAAGAAATGGAGGAATTGTTTTCATAGCGCCACGAAAGTAAATCAATACAGTAGATTTTTAAAGAGAACCCTCGATTTGTGAATAAAAATACTCTGCATCTCCTCCATAAAAGTGAGGCGGAAAAAGTAAATTTGCAGAGAAATAAGAGAAGAATGTCAAAATATTTAGTTACAGCTGCACTTCCCTACGCGAATGGTCCTTTGCATATTGGCCATATCGCAGGATGTTATTTACCCTCTGATATTTATGTTCGCTATTTGCGTTTGATGAATAGAGATGTAAAATTCATTTGTGGAAGTGATGAACATGGAGTTCCAATTACGATTCGCGCGAAGAAAGACGGTGTTTCGCCTCAGCAAGTGGTGGATAAGTACAATGCAATGATGCGTGATGCTTTTAAGGAATTCGGAATTTCTTTCGATATATACCATCGTACTTCTGATCCTGTTCATCATGAAACTGCTTCTGGATTTTTTAAAAAATTATATGACGATGGTGTTTTTACAGAGGAAGAAAGCGAACAATATTTTGATGAAGAAGCCAATATGTTTTTGGCTGATCGCTACATCACAGGTACTTGTCCTAAGTGCGCCAACCCAGGTGCTTATGGCGATCAGTGTGAAAAGTGCGGAACAAGTTTAAGTCCGAAAGAATTAATTAACCCACACTCTCAATTAAGCGGTAAAACACCGGTGCTTAAAAAAACAAAACACTGGTATCTCCCACTCGATAAAATGCAAAATGAGTGGTTGAATGAATGGTTATTAAGCAAAGAAGATAACTGGAAGAAATCGGTATTTGGTCAGTGTAAAAGCTGGTTAGACCAAGGATTACAACCAAGAGCGGTGACGCGTGATTTAGACTGGGGGGTTCCCGTTCCGATTCCGGGTAACGAAGGGAAAGTATTGTATGTATGGTTTGATGCACCTATCGGATATATCTCTGCAACGAAAGCATTATTACCAGACGATTGGGAACGCTATTGGAAAAATAAGGATACCAAACTGATTCACTTTATTGGAAAAGATAATATCGTTTTTCATTGTATTATTTTCCCTGCAATGTTAAAAGCGCATGGCGATTATATTCTTCCTGAAAATGTTCCCGCGAACGAGTTTTTGAATTTAGAAGGAGATAAAATTTCTACTTCAAGAAACTGGGCAGTTTGGTTGCATGAATATTTAATCGATTTTAAAGACAAGCAAGATGTTCTTCGCTATGTTTTATGTGCAACTGCACCGGAAACAAAAGATAATGATTTTACATGGAAAGATTTTCAAGATAGAAACAACAATGAGTTAGTTGCTGTGCTTGGAAATTTTGTGAATAGAACTTTGGTGTTAACAGGAAAATACTTTGACAATAAAGTTCCTGCAAGAGGTGCATTGAATGAAATGGATCAAGCTTGTTTAACATCAATTGAGACGATTTCAAATCAAGTAAAAGAGAGTTTAGAAAAATATCGTTTCCGCGAAGCGCTTGCGCATATGATGGATTTAGCACGTGTAGGAAATAAATATTTAGCGGATACAGAACCGTGGAAGTTGTATAAAACCGATGCAGCTCGTGTAGAAACTATCTTAAATATTTCATTAGAGATCACTGCAGCCTTATCTTGTTTATGTGAACCTTTTTTACCGTTTACAGCAGAGAAGATTAGAGGCATGTTGAATATTGCTCATTACGATTGGACGAATGCGTTTACAGGAAATTTAATGAAAGCAGGACATTCATTAGGAGCAGTAGGATTGTTATTTGATAAGATTGAAGACGAAGCAGTGCAGCAGCAGATTGATAAATTGATGGCTTCTAAAAAAGCAAATGAAGAAGCTACCGCAACATCAGAAGAATCATCAGCATTAAGGCCATTGAAAGAAACGACTACGTATGATGATTTTGCAAAAATGGATTTGCGTGTCGGGACTATCATCGTTGCAGAAAAAGTAGAGAAGGCGGATAAATTATTAAAGCTTACTATTGATACTGGCATTGACCAACGCACAGTTGTATCAGGAATTGCAATGCATTTTAAACCGGAAGATATCGTTGGGCAACAAGTAACATTATTGGCAAATTTGGCTCCTCGTAAATTAAGAGGAATCGAATCGAACGGAATGATTTTAATGGCAGAAGACGAGAATGGCAAATTGATTTTTGTTCAACCTACCATTAAAACAACAAACGGAAGCACCATCGCTTAATGAAGAAAATCAATGGAATATTGTTTGCCCTGTTATTCATGGCAAACTTCGTTACGGCACAAACGTTACA
>JBJOND010000034.1:0-24172 GCA_046052065.1 Bacteroidota bacterium
CAATGCGAGATGCGGTTCGAATTTCAAAACTGAATCCATCATAGCTTGTCCTTCAACCGAGGTAATATACGGTGGATTACTAACTATCAAGTCAAATTTTAATTCTGAATTGTTTTCGAAGCCATCTTCCAAAACATCTGCCCAAAATAAATTTAAATTAACAGCATATGTGGCTGCATTTTTCTTTGCTACTGCCATTGCTTCGAGAGAAATATCACATCCGTGAACCTGGTTTAATTTCAAAAGTTTTGCTAGCGCGATGGGAATACAACCTGAGCCACAGCAAATGTCAAGAACCGTTGAATCACTATTCAAATCCACCTCTTCTCTTATTAAGTACACCAACTCTTCAGTCTCAGGGCGAGGAATCAATACACTTTCATCAACAAAATATTTTTCTCCCGCAAACCAAGCAATGTTCGTCACGTATTGCAAAGGCATTCCGATTTGGAGTTTTTGTAAATCTGCTTTAAGTAAATCAATCATTTCAAATGGAAGAGCTACATCCGATTTCAAATCGATTTCATTTGAATTCACTAATAATCGGTCAGCTATCAAAAAACGAATCAACGTATAACGCTCATCATCTTCTATCGAGGAAAGTAGATTAGTTGCCAATTCATAAAACTCCTTCAGATTCATATTGCAAAGATGAAATAAAAATCAATGCTTTTATTGGCACTTCTACTACAATTCCTTTGTTACCTTTGCATGCAATGAATAACCAAGAGCAATACATGCAGCGTTGTCTGCAATTAGCACTAAAAGGACTAGGAAATGTTTCTCCGAATCCGATGGTTGGTTGTGTTATTGTTCATGATAATAAAATAATTGGTGAGGGTTATCATCAAAAATTCGGTGAGGCACATGCAGAAGTGAATGCGATTAATTCAATACAAGATAAATCACTTTTAAAATCCGCTACACTTTATGTTTCGCTGGAGCCGTGTAATCATTATGGGAAGACACCTCCTTGTGCAGACTTGATTTTGAAGTATGGTATTCCGAATGTAATTATTGGAATTCAGGATCCATTTGAAAAAGTAAATGGAAGTGGAATTAAAAAACTATTGGATGCAGGTATTCATGCAACTGCTGGCGTTTTAGAAGAAGAATGTCGTGAAATCAACAAACGATTTTTTACTTTTCACATCGAGAAACGGCCTTACATCATTTTAAAATGGGCGCAAAGCAAAGATGGATTTATAGGAAAGAAAAATCAATCGTTGCGCATTAGCAATGAACTTACACGTGTGATAAACGATACGTGGAGAACACAAGAAGATGCTGTTTTAATTGGTGGCGAAACTGCAAGAGTAGACAATCCGCATTTAACTGTCAGAACAATTGAAGGAAGAAACCCATCGCGGATTATACTTTCAAAAAGCGGAGAGCTTCCATATAACTCGAATTTATTTGATGGAAGTACTCCTACACTTATTTATTCAAACAATAATTCTGACTATGCAAATTGTGAGACTTTAGTAATGCCAAATGAAAACAATTTAGATTATTTACTTTCTGATTTACATCGAAGAAATATTCAAAGTTTGATTGTAGAAGGAGGTTCATCAGTTTTAAATCATTTTATTCAAGAAGACAAATGGGATGAGGTACGATATTTTGAAAGTGAAGATATGCTGGAAGATGGTATTTTAGCACCAACGATTAATAAAGGAATTTCATCAGTAGAACAAATAGATAATAATCAGTTAAAAATAATTTACAGGAGAAAATAAATGCCGGTGTCGTTATTAATCATCATTATTACTGCTTCACTTTTATCTGCTTTACTTTATATTATTTTAAAGTACTTTGAGCGATTTAATGTAAATAACATTCATGGTTTAACTGCAAATTATTTAACAGCTTCGTTATTCTCGTTTTTCTTCAACTGTAAAGAAAACATTCAACTATTTCCTCATTCATCATCGTATGCAGGATTTGCATTAGGAATAGGATTATTATTTATTTGTGTTTTTTATACAGCCGCATTGACAGCACAAAAATCAGGAATAGCAATCACTTCTATTGCTGGTAAAATGTCGATGGTTATACCAATAATTTTTGGCTACTTTTTATATGGCGATCAACTAACCACTATGAGAATTTTTGGAATATTGATTGCACTATTTGCTGTTTATCTTAGCAGCTCTCCATCAGAAAATGCATCAGAAGAACCGAAAAAGAAAAACTGGATATTCCCATTGCTTTTATTTATTGGAAGTGGACTCGTAGATGCTTCAATAAAAGCTGGTCAACATTATTACATGACAGAAGAAAATCAATATTTATATTTTTCTTTCCTGTTTGGCTCCGCTGGTATTTTTGGGATAACGCTAACAACTATCATGTATGCTAAGAAAAGAATAAAAGTCAAACTGAATAGCATCATAGCAGGATTTATTTTAGGTATTGCAAACTTTTACTCCTTGTTTTTTTTGGTCAAAGCACTTTCTGATGATAAAGCAGAGAGTATGTTAATTTTTTCAATCAGCAATGTTTTGGTAGTTTTATTTTCAGCGGTTTTAGGTCTGATAATTTTCAAAGAAAGGCCACATAAAAAAAACATCATCGGACTACTTCTAGCAATTGGAGCAATTATTATCCTTACTATGTAAAATGCTCTTCGACGATACTTATCATTCAATTAAAGAAATTTCTACCGGTGACTTTCGCGATCGAGGAAGCAAGTTTTTAGCATTCGCTTATCCTTTAAAATCAGAAACGGAAGTCAAAGAAATCATTCAAAAATTAAAGAAAGAACATCCACAAGCAAACCATCATTGCTATGCATTTCGTTTAAGTCCCGACCCAACAGTTTATCGTGCATCAGACGATAGAGAACCTTCAGGAAGTGCGGGTAAACCTATCTTAGCTGCAATACAATCGCAGCAATTAACGAATGTGTTAGTGGTTGTTGTAAGATATTTTGGAGGAAGTTTATTGGGGGTACCTGGACTTATCAATGCTTATCGAACAGCGGCTGCTGAAGCATTAAGCAAAGCAAAAATTATCGAGCATACCATTAATGATAAATTTGAAATCACATTTGATTTCGAAAGTATAAACGACGTGCATTCTATCATTAAATCAGAAGGTGCGACCATTACCGAACAAACCTATGAAACACCTTGCTTAATTCAATTTGAATTACGAAAAAGCAAATCCAATCAACTCTTGCATAAGCTAAACAACCATCCAACATTAGCTGCAAAAGCAAACTGGAAAATGATTTAATCAAATTAATTCGACTACTAACTTATTTATTCGCTCACACTAAAATCAAGTCGATATTCGTTAAATCAAAAAACGACCTATGCATTTCCAACCTGTCCCCCGCCTCAGCAATGAATTATGGTTTCCTCCTGTATCGCAAGCCAATTCAGAAGGACTAGTTGCAATTGGTGGCGACTTAAGTCCAAAACGATTGATACTCGCCTACAAAAGTGGCATATTCCCGTGGTTCAGTGGTAAAATTCCACATTGGTATAGCTTAGATCCACGATTTGTATTGAAGCCGGAAAATTTAAAGGTCAGTAAAAGCATGCGACCAATTATCAATCAGAAAAAATTTGAACTTAGAGTCAATACCAGTTTTCGAGAAGTTATTATGAATTGCAAAACTATTCAGCGTGATGGACAATTGGGAACGTGGATTACGAATGATATTGTGACATCATACACCCAACTGCATGAAATGGGAATAGCACATTGCGCTGAGTCGTGGCAAGATGGTGAATTAGTAGGTGGATTATATGGAATTAAAATGGGCAAGGTATTTTTTGGAGAGAGTATGTTTAGTAAAGCATCAAACGCCAGCAAATTTGCTTTTACTCAATATGTTCAGCAATTGCAAAGCGAAGGAATTGAACTAATCGATTGTCAAATGGAAACTGAATACCTCGGAAGTTTGGGCGCTTCGTTTATTACACGAGACTTTTTTATGACGGAGCTTAAAAGATTAATTCCAGAGGAGAATTAACTAAAATAAGGCTGCAACAACTTTAAGAAATTAGCTGGAGCAGGCATTGGCTTACCTGTAGCCTTATTGACAAATACCAACGTTGTAGAAGCTTTATTAATGAGTTCCAATTTCTCATTCAAGACGTCATATTCAAAACAAATTCTGGCTTCTGGCATTTTTACTATGGTTGTATTAATAGTTAAAAGCTCATCGTAAAATCCAGGTTTGAAAAACTTAATCTGATAATCAAGTACGGGCAACATAACACCTTCTACTTCTTCCAACTCTTTATAGGATACGCCTAAATTGCGAAGTGCCTCTACCCTTGCAACTTCAAAATATTGCGCGTAATTACCATAATAAACATAGTTCATTCGGTCAGTTTCAGAATAGCGCACACGTATTTGTGTAGTATGTTTGTACATAAATTTACTGCGAAGATGCGAATAAAATAATTAAGAATTTGCATTCATAATTATTTTAAATTAGGAGGAGAATCGTTATCATTGCAACACAATGAACACTTTATTTAAAAAACGATTTTCAATCGGAATTACTGGAATAATTTTACTTGTTCTAAGTTCCTGTTCGTCGCATTATAGTATCAGTGATATTAAAACCAAGCAATACCCTGTAAATGATTCTACTATTGTGAATGTTGATTCTGCAACTTACAATTACATTAGACCATACCATGATTCTTTAGACAAAATAATGTCAGAGAGTTTAGTGTATTCAGAACAAAATATTGGGAAAGGTACTCCAGAGGGATTACTTGGGAATTTTACTACAGATGCTTTGTTACATCAAACAAATTTAAAATGTGATTCACTTAAAATTTCGCATGCCGATTTTGCATTTGGCAATAGTGGTGGATTAAGAATGTCGTTACCGACTGGCGAAGTTACACTAGGAAGAGTTTTCGAGTTAATGCCATTTGAAAACACCATTTTGATTTTGGAAATGAATCATGAACAATTGAAAACATTGTTTCAATATGTGGTTCAAAGAAAAGGAATTCCGTTAGCAGGAATAAGACTAAAAATAAGCAAGGCAGGATACCAGGATGTTACGATTAATGGAATACCTTATGACTCTACAAAAACATATCGCGTAGCAACAAATGATTATCTTTCTAATGGTGGTGATGGAATGATGTTTTTAAGAGACGTACAATCAAAAACGGATATTGAACTTAAAGTTCGTGATAGTTTTATACGAGAAATGAGAAGTATTAATCAGCAAGGTAAAAAATTAAAAGTTGTTTTAGATGGAAGAGTTTCAGAAATACAATAGAAGAAATTTTATCAAACAAATTGGATTAGCTGGAGGTGCATTAGCACTAACTACTATTCCGAATGATTTACTTGCAGTTGCAGGACATACTAAAATTACAATTCTCCACACGAATGATACACATAGTCGCATAGATCCGTTTCCTGCAAGCGATCCGAAGTTTGGCGGCATGGGTGGAGTTGCGAGAAGAATGCAGTTGATAAACAAAATCCGCTCAGAAGAAAAAAATGTTTTGCTGTTTGATAGTGGTGATATTTTTCAAGGCACCCCCTACTTCAATTATTACGGTGGTGAATTGGAAATAAAATTAATGAGCGCTATGAATTACGACGCTGCAACAATGGGTAATCATGATTTCGATGCAGGTATTAATGGATTTGCGAAGCAACTTCCTCATGCGAATTTTCCTTTTTTATGTAGTAATTATGATTTTAGCAAAACAGTTTTAGCTGGAAAAACACAGGACTATAAAATCTTAGAAAAAGAAAATATTCGTATTGGAGTTTTTGGATTAGGCATTGAGTTGCAAGGATTGGTAGATGAAAAATGTTACGAGAAAACAGTTCATAAAAACCCGCTTGATACAGCTAATGTTTTAGCGAAAAATTTAAAAGAAAAAGAGAAGTGCGATATTATCATTTGCTTATCGCATTTAGGATATCGCTACGATGGAAGCAGAAAAGTTTCAGATGCTGTTTTAGCAGAACAATCGGATAACATCGATTTGATATTAGGTGGACACACTCATACCTTTTTGGATGAACCTGTTGCATTTAAAAATTTAAAAGGAAATAAAGTATTGGTTGCACAGACAGGATTTGGTGGAATTCGTCTCGGAAGAATAGACTTTTTTATTGAAAAGAAAAGTGGAAAGATTTCGCACAAAAACAGTACTGTAAAAATTTCTTAAAAATCAACAACAAAAAAATTTTTTTTTACATTTTTTTAAACAATATTTGCATCACGATCAAAAAATCCACTAATCAACTATTTTTTAGAAACAGTAAAATACATCAAGCCGTAGGGTATGCAAAAGGAGAAAGACAACACAATGAAAGAGAAAACATGTGAGCATGTATGGGAGAATTGCTTGAAATTAATCAGAGATAATGTCAATCCGCAGAATTTCAAAACTTGGTTTGAACCAATTAAGCCAGTAAAACTTGATCAGCAGACTTTAACTATTGAAGTACCTAGTCAATTCGTTTATGAATGGCTGGAAGAGCATTATATCGGATTACTACGTAAAATCATCAAACGTGAATTAGGTACAGAAGGAAGATTAGAATATTCTATTTTGATGGAAAACAGTACTGCAGGTTCTAAACCATACACAGTAAAATTTCCAGCAAAAAGTAACAATGGATTAAAGAACCCTGCTGTTCCAATGCCTCAGCAAATCAGCGGTGGTATTCGCAATCCTTTCATCATTCCAGGCCTGAAGAAAATTGATGTTGATTCTCAACTTAACTCGAATTTCTCTTTTGATAACTTAATTGAAGGCGATTGCAATCGTTTAGCACGCTCTGCAGGATTTGCAGTTGCACAAAAGCCAGGCGGTACTTCATTCAATCCATTATTAATTTACGGAGGTAATGGTTTAGGTAAAACGCATCTAGCCAATGCTATCGGTATTGAAATCAAAAATAACTTCCCCAACAAAACTGTACTTTACGTTCAAAGCGAAAAGTTTATGTCGCAGTTTGTTGATGCCGTTAGAAATAATTCTTCCAACGACTTCGTTCATTTTTACCAGATGATGGATGTATTGATTATCGATGATATTCAATTCTTCGCTGGAAAAGAAAAGACACAAGATGTATTCTTCCATATCTTCAATCACTTACATCAAAACAATAAGCAAATCATTTTAACATGCGATAAGCCTCCAGTAGATTTACAAGGTATGGAGCAACGCTTATTATCACGTTTCAAATGGGGCTTATCTGCAGATTTACAAGTTCCA
Organism: Bacteroidota bacterium; assembly: GCA_046052065.1. Lineage (GTDB taxonomy): Bacteria > Bacteroidota > Bacteroidia > AKYH767-A > OLB10 > CAINEC01. The sequence continues at coordinate 7,230 of JBJOND010000034.1, forward strand.
GATTTAGAAACTCGTATTGCTATCTTACGCAGAAAAATGTACGTTGATGGTATAGAGCTTCCTAATGAAATCACTGAATACATCGCATTAAGCATAACTAATAACATTCGTGAGCTAGAAGGAGCATTAATCTCTATCATGGCACAATCATCTTTAAACAAAAAGCCTATTACTTTAGAATTGGCTAAGCAGATGATTGACAAATTTGTAAAGAATACTGTTCATGAAATTTCTATCGACTATATTCAGAAAATTGTTTGCGACTTCTTTGAATTACCTTTAGAAGTATTAAAATCAAAAACACGTAAGCGTGAAGTAGTCCAAGCTCGTCAGTTAGCTATGTACTTCAGTAAGCAGTTTACTAAATCGTCTTTATCGAATATCGGAATGCATTGCGGAGGAAAAGACCACGCAACTGTATTGCACGCTTGCAGAACAGTGAATAACTTAATCGATACCGATAAAAAGTTCAAAGCACAGGTAGTAGATTTACAAAAGCGAATCAACCTATCCAGATAATCAGAATCTAAAAACCTTATAATGTCCCGCTAATCAGTGGGACATTTTTTTTATAATTTCACGCCATGAAAATTTTAATGGTTTGCCTAGGCAATATTTGTCGTTCACCTCTTGCCGAAGGTATTATTATTGAGAAATTAAAGAAATACAATATTCACTTTCAAGTTGATTCTGCAGGTACTGGTGGTTGGCATGTTGGATCTGTTCCAGACAGACGTTCAATTAAAGTAGCAGCTGAAAATGGCATCGATATACGCAATCAGGTTTGTAGAGCCCTGACAACGGAAGATTATGAAGATTACGACTATCTTTTTGCAATGGATACCAGCGTTTACAGAACCTTACACGAACGCTCACCTGGACTTAAATATCTAACTAAGATTAAGCTTATTTGCGACATCAACGAAAATTACGATGGTAGCAATGATGAAAATATGATTGTTCCCGACCCATACTCAGGTGACTTGAATGATTTCAGAATTGTGTACCGAATGCTTGACTTATTATGTGAAAAATGGGCTGAAAAGCTAATAAACAGGCATTCCTAATTACAATTACATGTTAATACCCCGAAAATCAAATTAAAAACCTGTTTTTCTCTCCAAAAAATAAATGTATATTTGCCCTCTATTAACTGATTTATTTTAGTATGTCATCAAATAACCACGAAGGAAACCAAAACAACGTGTCATTAGACAAAGTTGAAAACTATGTTCAGGACAATAAAAAGAGCCTGACAATTATTGTTGGCGCTGCTGTTCTTATTGTAGTTGCTTATTTTTCATACACTAACTTTATCTTAGGTCCACAAGAAGAAAAAGCGCAAAATGCTATGTTTGCAGCAGAGCGTTATTTTAGTCAGGATAGTTTAAAGCAAGCACTTAGTGGTGATGGAACTTATCCTGGTTTCGAACAAATCGCTCAGGATTACGGCTCTACTAAATCGGGTAACCTTGCTAATTATTATTTAGGCATGACTTACCTAAAGAAAGGTGAATTTGAAAAAGCAATTGAAGCATTAAAGAAATACGATGCAGAAGATGATATAACTGGTGCTTTAGCATTAGGTGGTATCGGATCGGCTAATCAGGAATTAGGTCGCTATGATGAAGCATTAAACTTCTACAAAAAGGCTTCTGAATACGATGAAAATAACTTTACTAAGCCTTTGTTCTTAATGAAATCAGGTAAAGTATATGAGCAACAAAAAAATTATAGTGCTGCTCTAGAAGCTTATAATCAAATTAAAAAAGATTTCCCAACTTGTACAGAAGCTCGCGACATTGATAAATACATCGGTCGTGCTTCTGCCCTTGCAGGAAAATAATCAATACTATGTCGACAGCACATCAATCGCTATCGCATCATCAAGCTAACGAAATGCCCAATGCCGAACCTTATAAGTTCGGCATTGTTGTAGCAGAATGGAACCATGTTATAACAGAAGCCATGGCTCAAGGCGCAGTTCGTTTTTTATTGGATGCAGGAGCAAAACAAGAGAACATTAATCGCATTGACGTACCAGGCAGCTTTGAGCTAACCGCTGGGGCTTCGATGTTGGCTCAGGATAATTACGATGCAATCATCTGCATAGGTTGTGTCATACAAGGAGAAACAAGACATTTTGATTTTATTTGTGATGCTGTTGCAAATGGTATTACCAATCTTACTATCAAATACAATAAACCATTTATATTTGGAGTATTAACAACTGATAATTTAGACCAGGCCATTGATCGTTCTGGTGGTAAGCATGGCAACAAAGGAATTGAAGCCGCCGCCACTGCTCTTAAAATGGTTGCATTAAAAAATAAATAATTATGAAACAAACACACTTATTATTATTTGCTATTTTTTGTTTTTTCACCACTACTCTATCTGCACAAAAGAAAGCGCCTGCTTCATCAAAAGTACCTGTCATTAAATTTTGTAATGCATCTAGCGATACAGCAAAAACTAACAAAATGACTTTAGCGAATTTACAAGAATGGACTAACTCTGCTAAAGTGATGGTAAGTTGTAGCGATGGGAAATCGTATCAATTACATCAATTCGGAATACAAGTGATTGTAAAAAATCCAATGGAAGTAAAAGATTTCGGTTTAGGCTTAGATGGATTTCCAATTATGGCCAAACGTTCAATAGGGAAGTTACTACCTGGCGACACTGTTTACTTGAAAGATGTTATTGGCTTCGACAATAAAGGCTCAGAAGTAAAACTTCCGGGTATAGCCATCGCCGTTACTGAGTAATTTAAAAAGTATTACTTCTTCCACTCTGCATAAGAGGTGGGCGTTTCGTATAATCTCAGTTGCACTAACTCAAGTCCTTCGGGAATCTTCTTAATCAAGCGGTCACGGATATCCAACATAATATTTTCACAGGTTGGCTGATAGCTAGTAAGTAAAATCCTTGTCCAGTTTAACTCCGACCAGTTCATATTAGCATGTTCGCTATTCTGACGTAAAACCAAGGCATGGTCGAATGTTTCAATAACTTCACTCTTCACCCATTGCTTAATATCTGTAAAGTCAGCTATCATTCCATCCAAAGGTGCGCCTGGCTCATCTAATATTTTTCCTGAAACAGATACGTGAAGAATATAAGTATGACCATGAATATGACGGCATTTACCTGGATAGTTTTCCAATGCATGCGCCATATCGAATGTAAATATTTTATTTAGCGTTACCATATCGTCTGCAAAAATGTAGATTATTCAGTTAGCTACAAAGAATAAACATCATTATTCCCCTTTCGTGCAATAGAAAACAATGCAGCTAAACAACTGCTCAAGCAGATGCCAGGAAATACAATTAACCACCAGGCGCTAAAAGATTCTTTTCCTTCTAAGATAAGGGAGCCCCACGTTACCTGATCAGTAGACAAACCAAATCCTAAAAAACTTAATGATGCTTCAGAAAGTATGGCTCCTGCAAATGAAAATGCAAAGACTGCAATCAATAAGGGTTTTAAATTAGGAAACAATTGATTCATCGTAATTCTCATCCATGATGCGCCTGATAATTTTGCTGCTGAGTAATAATCCATCGTTTGTATCTTATGAATTTCGGCACGAACAACTCTTGCAATTTCCATCCAGCCTGTAAGTCCTAACAGAAGTATTAACGTTATAATGCCTTGATGAAAAACTCCCATAACGGCTACAACAAAAAACAATCTGGGAATAGAAGAAAATAAAATAGTTAATTGTGATTCTATCTTTTCGAAGTTCAGTTTGATTTCATAAGTAGACATTAATTTTATTCTCCCTACCAGTATAAATAAGAAAACAGACATTACAATCAACAATGTTTTTAAGAATGACGAACTCTCTACATTTAAAATCAAATTTAAATCGAACAGTAATAAAGGAATTAAAACTAAAAGTTGCATGAATGTAATACGCATCCATCCAACACTTGAAAATGCAGATCCTGCTCCCAACAATAGCCCTATAATTAAACTAATCAACGCCGAACAAAATCCAACAACCAAGGCATATCGAGCACCTGAAATTATCCCTGCTAATACATCACATCCTCGTAGTGTAGTACCTAACCAATGTCTATAAAACAAAGAATTACTTTTCATCTTTTGCGTATCAAACGGATTTACATAATCTGCATTATCAAAATCACTCACACCAGCACGATAAGGAATTAAAGGCATTATTTTAAAATTATTCTCTCCAATCGTATAACTTCCTTCACTAAAAACTGGAAATGTAATTTGCGCATTACTAATTAAAACAAGCGGTCTGTTGTTACTTAATAACGGCCCTAGAATAGCAATAATCACAAAAAACAAAATAATCTTATATCCCCACTTCATTCCTTCACCTCCTTGTTGTTTAATAACCTTCCAGCGATTTTCTGTTGGAAATAATCTAGCATTATAAATGATAGCGAAGTAACTAATCCGATTATTCCAAACGACGCAATAAGAATTGGCATGTCCTGACTTCGAGCTGCAGTTATTAGTAAATTCCCAATCCCTGAAATTGAAAACATTTGCTCTACTATAACTGCCCCTGATAATAAAGCAGGAAACAACAAGAATAAAAATGTAGAGGAAGAATAAATGGAATTTTTAAGCACATATTTATAAACGATAGTCCGATTACTTTGTCCCATCATTTTAGCAGATAATACATAGTTCTTAGAAGACTCTTCTTCAAACGATCGAAAGAGCATCAAAGTAAAAAACACAATTGCACCAAACGATAATGTAATAATGGGCAAAATAAAATACGTCCATGATTTTAGAAGTGAAACAAAAGTAAAAGAATCATTTTCTAGCAATGGAGCAAACGAAAAATTAGCAGGAAGAATTTGTAATTGATACGGATTAGCAAAAAGAAAAATCAAAATAGCTCCTATAAAAAAGGTTGGAACACTATACAAAAAATGTAATATACTTTGCACATAAGTAACCCATCGTTTTTCTTTATTTAAAAACAACTCTGCTGAAAAAACAATACTCACAAAAACGATACACAACATCGTTATGACGGTAATGATAACAGTAATCAGCATTGGTTTTTTCAAGACTTTACCAACAGAAGTTTTAGACATCCAAGAGTGAGAATAAATTCCACTTCCATTGTTCAACAAATCGTTAAACCACAAAGCAAATTGATTATTTGTGTTTATATGAAATGTAGGGATCCATTGTTTCCAAGCAGCATATACATTGATTTGCTTTAAACCATTAAGTACGGTAAATGTGCTGGATTCACTTGGAAGTAATGAAATGTATTTAGCATAATAAAAATTGAGTGTATCAATATTTTTTGATGCGATGATTTGATTAGCATATCTCTGCAAACTCAATACTTGAGAAGGTGGTATAACCCATGATTCATTATGAAAAGCACATAATGATTTATAAACATTATGAAGATCTTTTGCATTACCTGTTTTACTACTCCAGTAAATCAAAAAATCTTTTTCATCACTTGCAGGAAAATACTTGAATGAATCAGGCAATGCAAGATTACTGATCGAAAAATAAAACGGAGGTAAATCGAGTCCGTATTGATGATACAACGAAACATAATTTGAATCATATACCGAAAGTGCATGTTGCGAAAAATTTGAATTGGCCGTTACAGCTTGCAGCGGCCTATTGCTTTGATAACGCAGCAATAAAAATGAAAACCCTACAACAATAAAGAAGGATGCAATCACCAAAACAATTTTGCCAATGAAGCGCATGCTTTAATTATTAACGGATGATTTATTGTGTAGCGGACTCAACTGAAGTGGAGAATATAAAATTCCAGGACGCTCCGCATAAAAAGTTGCATTGTTAAATCGTTTATGCACTACACAACGACGAACCAATCCGTATAAAAAAATATAAGACTGTTCCTCGTATATAAGCTGTTGCATTTTTTTTTCTAATTGAATTTTCTGAGACACATTGGTTTCTTTCGCGATAGCATTAATTAAACTATCCGAAGCAGCATTTCCAAATCCTGTATAATTACTTCCATTACCAATATAAGAAGCTGTTGACCATAACTGACTATAATCTTCAGGAAAAGATGAAGTGTTCCATGAGCCCATAGCTAAATCATAATTATGAGTAGAAACTTTTTCCATCCATGTTGGATAATCACATGCCACAGGTTTTATTATGATACCTGCTTGCTTCATTCCCTCAGCAATAATTACAGCCATATCTTTCCAATCAGGGATAGTATTAAAATAGATAAGCTCCAGCTCAAGTGATACCTTTTTATTACTGATTATTTTGTCTCGCACACCATCATTATCCGAATCTTTCCATCCACTTTTATCTAGTAGGTCATTCGCTTTTTTCAAATCAAAAGGAATCAATTTTAAATCTTGATTATATTCTTTTTTCAATGGAGATACGGGACCAGCGACTCTTTTATTAATTCCTTTATTAACCACTTTTATCATATTATCAATTTGAGAAGAATATGCAAGTGCTCTTCGAACATTAATATCGCTTAAGATTAAATTATGCTTTATGCCATCTGGACGCATGTTCATAGCGATGTAAGTATATCCGTAGGTATCAATAAATCGACTGTGATAATTTTTATTAAACACTTTATCCTGCTGCAACTCGAATAGAAGTCGCGTTGGAAATGCGCCTGAAGCATCAAATAATTGAGAAATAAAACTTGTTTTTTGAACTGCAGGGTCTTGCGCAATTCGAAATGTAATTTTTTCAGGATAAGCTAATTGCAAAGTATCATTTAACGATGATGACCAATGATTTTGCTTTTTGACAATTGAAATAAATTGACCTCGCTCCCACTTTTGCAATTGATAAGGCCCAAGTCCAGTTATCATTTCTGCATTTTCGCCCATAGCATCATTATTAAAAATATTGGCCCATTGCATCAACGATTTATTTTTCTCCTGAACAAAACTGGAATCATTTAACTGATTAAAAGTTATTGCTTGCAATACATTATTGAAATCGTATTTTTTTTCCTGAAGGATTGGATAATCGCACCACATAGGAAGATTATATTCTGATGCCGACTTAAAAACAATCGTAAATTGCAGGTTATTCAAAGAATCTACAATTAAGTCCTTCACATTTTCAAAAAAGAACTTGTTTGAAACATTATTAGTAAGATTGCATTTAGAAGCTTTAATTGTAAATTCAATATCATTCGCAGTTACTTGAGATTGATCATCCCAAGTGATGCCTTTACGTATTTTGAACGTGAGGAATTGGTTGTTGTTTGAAAAAATGGGCATTGATTCGCATATACCAGGTCGCATATTACCATTTGACAAATCAGTATTTATTAACGCACAATGTAAATACTGAAGGACTTCATCCCGTATTTGTGAGGAACCGTTAGTTGGATGTAAGTTGTCTGGATCTGCAAGAATATGCACATTTACCTCATTTATTTTCGACCAAGAAGGGTCCCAACTACTCGCATCAGGTAAAGAATATGCAAGTGCGTATGCATTATCTGTTACTACCTCTTTTGATTTCTCCGTATTGCATGCAACAATAAAAAGTATCAGAATGAGATAGTTAAATAAAAAAAGAGGAGTTCGTTTTCGATTATGATGCATCTAACAAATATAAAATATAAGCACTGAAAAACACTTTGAATAAAATTAAAAATAAATTTTGGAGAAGTGTATTTACTTCTTACATTTGCAACCCCACATAAGGTGAGGTGCCTGAGAGGCCGAAAGGAACAGTTTGCTAAACTGTCGTACGGGTAACCGTACCGCGGGTTCGAATCCCGCCCTCACCGCCAGGTACAATTAAAGTGCATCGTTCTAAAAATTATTAAAAATAGATATCGTTCGGGGTGTAGCGTAGCCCGGTATCGCGCCACATTTGGGATGTGGAGGTCGTAGGTTCGAATCCTGCCACCCCGACAAAAATTAGTTCTTCGACATTTAATCATTATCCATTTTCAGATTGTCGTTTTTCCTGATTATCATGAACCCTGAAATTACCGGTTCCGTAGCTCAACTGGATAGAGCAACTGCCTTCTAAGCAGTAGGTTCCGCGTTCGAGTCGCGGCGGGACCACTTTCACACTTTTTTTAGCAATTCATTTTTCTCGTTTAACCTAAGTAATTCCCACTTTAAAACATTAAATCGTTTTTTAAAAGTTCAGACATAACTGAATTGAATCAATTTTCTAACTTCGCTCCTCCAAAAAATAATATTATTATTAATTATGAAAACACCTTTAAATCAACTAGTAAAGCTATTTGTTTTTATTGCTATTGCAGTAGCATTTGTAAGCAATGAATCAAACGCACAAGTAATCAAAACAGAAAGTTTTGATGGTAATACTTTCCAACCGACTGGCTGGTCATTAGATCCAATTATCGGAAATCCGGTATGGGTTCGTAGAACAGCAGGACCAAATAATTTATTTTTTCCTCACAGCGGAGCAGCAATGGCAAGATTCTCCATCAGCTTAACACAAACAGGCACTCAACAAGCTTTAATTACTCCTGTGATTGACTATTCTCAAACTAATGGGGCTACTCCTACTTTCAGTATGTACATGTACCGCGACAGCTTATCAACTGCTGGAGATAGCATCACTGTTATGGTGAATACAGCAGCTACAGTTGTGGGAGCAACACGCTTAGGAGCTGTAGCTCGTAGTCGTTATTTTAATTTGCCTAACAACGAATTAAGCAATGGCTGGTATTTATACACCTTCAATATTCCTTCAAGCTTTAATACAAATACCAATTATATCATTTTAAATGGTACAAGTCAAGGTGGTAGCAATATGTTTGTAGATGATGTTCAATGGGACGAATATCCAACGCAATGCAGTGGGCAACCGACAGCAGGTTTAATTTCATCAACAACATCATTAATTTGTGGTGGTAATGGTTCAGCAGATTTAACTATCAATGGTGGATCAGCAGGATTTGCTGGTATCACTTATCAATGGGAATCCGCTACAGATTCAGTAAATGGTCCGTGGACAGCAATTGGAACATCATCAAGCACAATTAATTCTGGAGCATTAACATCAACTACTTATTTCCGTTGTTATGTTGGATGTACTGCTTCTGGATTATCGGACAGTGCTTATTACAAAATCACTGTTAACCCTAATCCTAATCCAACAGTTACTACAACACCAAACAGCCCAATAGTAGTTTGCGCTGGTAGCACTGTTACAATTACAGCAAGTGGTGCGGATAGTTACTCATGGACGCCGGCTACAGGATTAAACACAACAACTGGAAGTACTGTAATCGCTACATTAACTGCACCTACTACATATACTATTATTGGAACTGATGCATTTGGTTGTACGGGAACACGCAATCTTATAGTTAACATATCGAATGCTCCTAATTTTAATTTATTTGCGAACAGAACAACTGTATGTGATGGTGATACAACTTTATTGCGTGCGTTTACACAAGGCGGTGGACCAGGAGGATTTGGTACTCAATATTCTTGGAGCACTGGTGCAACGGGTAACACAACAATTGTAACTGTAAACGGTCCTACTACTTACACAGTAACCGCAACTAATCAAGCAGGTTGTACTTCAACAAACAACATTACAATAAATACAGTTCCTGGAGTTAATCCAAACTTCGGATTTAATGCAAACAACCAAGTAATAACATTCACAGATAGTTCAAATGGTGCAATTAGCTGGTTATGGTTATTTGGTGATGGCAATGCATCCTTCTCTCAAAACCCTACTTACAGCTATTCAGCATCGGGAACATACGATGTAACTTTAATTGTTTCTAATGGAGTTTGTGGTACTGATACGATTGTAAAAACGATTACTGTTCAATTAACCGGGCTAGAAAATAATGCATCAGCAATTGGAATGAATGTTTACCCAAATCCAGTTTCTACTATTGCTACTATTCAATTCGCTTCTCACGAGCCGACAGCAACAATCTCTGTTGTTAATGCAATCGGACAAGTAGTTTATTCTAAACAAGCTACTTCAGCAAATGGAAATAGTTTTAATGAAACAATCGACTTTAGTCAATTAGCCAACGGGATTTATTCTGTTAAAGTAATTACTACCTCAGAAACAGGTGTTATGCAAATTGTAAAATAATTATACTTCGAATTGAGTTTATATCCCCGCCACAAGCGGGGATTTTTTTTAGAGCTTACCTGTTAATTTCTTATTCGAGATAATAGCACACGAACCTTTTTTTAGAATACATTCGGTTATTATATTCAATGATATGTCGAATAAAAAAACTGCAAAAAACACCAGCAGTAATGTAGATAGTTTTAAAACAGAAAAACTCTTTGGTGTAATAATCTTCCTAGTCTCATTCATTTTTTATTGGAATACCATTCCGAATGAAACAGCATTGGATGATGTTATGGTTTTAACCAATAACCAATTTGTTCTACAAGGAATAGATGGAATTCCAGACATTTTAAAACACGAAAGTTTTTACGGCGCAACAGGTAAAATTAGTTCACAGTTAAGCTGGCGTTATCGCCCATTATCACTTATTGTCTTTGCAATTGAACACGAACTATTCGGAAACAATTGGTCGGCCTATCACTTCATAAATATATTTATCTATGCACTTCTTTGCTTAACTATTTATCATTTTATTAAACGACATATTTTTCCTGATGGTGCTTTTATTGCTTGCTGTGCCGCTTTATTATTTACAGTCCATCCAATGCATACAGAAGTAGTTGCTAATATTAAAAGTCTTGATGAGATTCTCGCATTACTCTTTTCAGTATTATTTTTAAATAGTTTTTTAAATTATCGTAAAATAAAAAACATAAAATCAATTGCCGTAACAATTACCTTTTTAATATTAGCGCTCTTATCAAAAGAAAGCTCTGCAACATTATTAGTAATTGCTCCTTTAGCAATGTTTGTTTTTACAAAAGATACGATTAAAGATATCATTCTAAAATCAATACCGTTATTGCTTACTATTCTGCTTTTTACTTTTATCAGAATGAATATTAGTGATATCCCAGTAACTAAACCAGATATCATGAACGACCCCTATTTACTTGCCACATCGCATCAAAAATTTGCAACTATTAGTTTAATATTAGGCAAGTACATTGAACTATTAATAGCACCGATAAATCAATGTATCGAATACGGCTACAATCAAATTCCATACGTAACTTTTTCAAATATCTTAAGCATAACATCTTTAGCATTTCATTTCGCACTTTTTATTTTTTCAATTATTTATTTGATAAAAAGAAAACCAATTGGATTTGCAATAATGAGTTACCTTATTTCAATTATTATCCTATCAAATATTCTTATTAACGTTGGTCCACCAATGGCTGATCGCTTTTTGTTTATGCCTAGTTTTTTCTTTGCAATCATTGTTGTCATTTTATTTAAATCACTACAATCAAGAATTAATAAGCCCTACTTTCAATACGCATCCTTATCAATTTTAACATGCTTTGTTTTGTTTTCATTTGTAAAAGTTCATGCAAGAAATAAAGATTGGAAAAACAACGAAACACTTTACAAAGCTGATATTATCAAATCTCCCAATAGTGTACGAATGCTAACTTACCATGCAGGCATGCTTGTTAACCAAGCTGATTCTATTCAAGATTCATTGACCAAATCGAATACACTTAAAACAGCTATTGATGATTTCGAAAAGGCCTATTCTATTTATAAATCCTACGCTAACATGTATCAAAATTGGGGATTATCCTATTATAGAATCAACAATATTGATAGTGCTGAATGGGCATGGAATAAATTAAAAGAATTAAAATCCGACAGCAAATTTTCAGAAGCTAATTCTGAATTAATTGCCAAGCATAAATTTAATATCTGGAATAAAAAGTATGAAGCAGCATTACCGAGGCAAAATTTTTCAGAGTTACTTCCAATCTATCGCAAGGCTATGAGTTATTATAATGTAATGCCTGGATCATGGATATTACTAGGACAACTTTATTTTGTAAACAATAAAAAAGACAGTGCTAACTGGGCATGGAATGAATGTTTAAAAAGAGATTCAACCAATGCACAAGCAAAACAATTATTAGTCAATCCTGTTTGGTAAATAAAAAAGGGGAACTTAAATTAAGCTCCCCTTTTCAATATTATAAAATATCAATTATTCAACCACTAAACGTTGAACTCCGATTTTCTGATTGTTTTGTTCTAATTGAATCATATAAATTCCTTTTGATAAGCCAAGGTCGTTAACCATGATTACATTAACACCATTTACAATTTGAGAATTCACAAATGAACTTACCAATTTACCTGTTACCGTCATAACGCTTACTCTAACCTGCTCTGCGCTTGCAGTTGTAAATTGTAAACTAAATGCTCCTTGCGAAGGGTTTGGAGATAAAGTAAATTGAGAATTTGCATTAACTGAATTTAAACCAGCTGAATTTCCAACACGTAAAGAGATTGATAAATCAGATTGGAAGACTTGTGAATTATATTCTTCAGTAACACGAATACCTACAACATAAGGCGCAGTTCTTGCCTGAGCTGCTGTCGGCGTCCAAGTTAAAGTACCACCAGCGCAAGTAGCAGCGTTAATTGGTGTAAAAACTGCAGGATTATTAGCTAATAAGAAAGCTTCGCCTGCGCCGGTTAATCTTAAATTTTGACCATCCATATCAATAACAGATACAGTTAAACTAAATGGAGATCCTGGCGCAACTGAATAATTTTTTGAGTTATAAGGAAAAGTGTTTGAGTTCACACTAACATTTGCGGGACGATTCGAACTTGGAACAACGATAATTTGCATATCACGTGTGATTTCCCCAATCTGAATCCCATTTCTATATTCTTTAACACGAAGTGAAACCTGGAAGTTTCCTAAAGTATTTGGCAAGAAAGTAATCTCTCCTGTTAAAGGATCCATATTGAAAGGAAACAAAGAATCAGAAGGAGGTAATGAATAACCTAAAACCTGTACACCATTACTTGATAATGGTACATCCAACGACCATGCGATAGAATCGCCATCTGCATCAAATGGCAATGGATTGTAATAGTAAGGAACGCTATCCTGAGCTAATACAATTGGAGGATTCAAAAATACAGGAGATGAATTCAATGTATCAACTAAGAAATTAGTAAAGAAATAATGTGATTCTCCTGCGGGCTGAACCATATTTAAAATAGCAGCATTTCGGCAACACTCTTCATAGTGTATCGCCCAATTTCCTGTATTAGGAAAAGTAACATCTGTTTCATAAACATATTCTTCAACACCAGGTACTAAAACTGTTACCAATGAATCATAAGGAATCGTTAATGAGAAATTAGCTCCGCTTGAAGAATCCACAAAATAAATTGTTGCTACAGTTCCGATTGGAATACCTGTCATATCACGATATGCCGTATATTTTAAATGGTAATCCATCCCGCTAGTATGGGATATCGTAATTTGTCCTCCCATCATGTGAGAAGCCATTGTGCTTGAAGCAAAGATGAAACAAGCAACAATCGCAAGTAATAGTTTTTTCATGTTTTTTAGGTTAATGCGTATTACAAATATTATAATAATTTATGAATAACACAAAGCCAGTTAATTAAATAAGAATATAAAATGAAATTTAGTTGTTATACACCTTTAAAATATATCAAATTAGTTCCCTATTTTAGAGCATTCAATGAACAACCCCAACAATGAAGCTTAGTCGATTTTTACGAATCACCATATTAATCATAACAGTATCCCTAGTCGATTTTTCCTTTTCGATGGCCCAATCTTACCTCTACAATTTTGATTCTGGAACGAATGAAGGATGGGTATCATATACACAAAATGGATCATCGTGGGAATGTGGAATACCAACGGCATCAGGTTTTCAGCCTGCATTTACTGCTCCTAATTGCTGGGGCACCGATCTAGATTCTGGCTATCGAGGGAACACCATTGCTTACCTTACATCGCCCATGATGCAAATAAGTAATCTTACCGATCCATATTTGTCATTTCGTCAATTGCGTTATATGCCATTCGGATTTGATGGATTTTATCTGGAATATTCCACAAACGGTTCCACTTGGCAACGATTAACAAATGGGCTATATGCTGACAATTGGTATAACACCACCTCTGTTTTTACAACAGCACTCCCTGGCTTTACTGGGAATTCTAATGGATGGCAGCAGTCCGGTATTCATCTGAATCATCTCGGACCTATTGATAGTATTAAAGTGCGTTTTATATTTAACAGTTATATTTTTGGTAGCGCGCAACCAGGCGTTTTAATTGACCAAATTAGTCTTTCGCAAAGTTCCCGTACCTTAAACGATATGTCGGCTGTAACTATTTTGAGTCCGACCAACACCGGCAACAATGTACCCATTACTATTCGAGTGAAAAATAATTCTGCTGCCCCACTCGATTCATTTTTGGTAGGATATACGATTAACGGAACTACAACGATTACCACAGCTGTAAGAACGATTACGTCAGGAGCATTTGATACCCTCACCATCGGATATGCAAACATACCGACTACTGTTAATTCTATCTGTGTTTTTGCTCGTGGAAGAAATGATTACAATTATTCAAACGATAGCCTCTGTGCAAATCTGAATACATCAACCAATTATCCTGTTTTTGAAAATTTCGAAAGTGGAAGTAATGGATGGGTTGCCTCTACTGTGGATCCTAGTACGCAATGGGAATTAGGTTATCCATTTTATGGAGGATTTATAGGAGCCTATTCAGGTAACAGCTGCTGGGACGTAAATTTAACTTCCGATTATGGACCAAATGCTCAAGCTTATTTGTATTCTCCTATTTATTCTTCAGCAACTCCATTTACAAAATTGGAATTTAAATTACGTTACGCTTTAGAAACTAATTTCGATGGAATGCATGTAGAATACACTAACGATAACGGATTAACGTGGAATATTCTTGGCACTTACAACGACATTCACGGAGTTAACTGGTATAATGCTCCAAGCGTAAATTCATTTAGCGGAGCATGTTGGGAAGGAACAAGTAACTCGTGGGTTAATGCTGAGTACAATTTATTTCACTACGGATTTATTGGCAATCTTCAATTTCGTTTTGTAATGCATAGCGATAATTTTATTAATAACAACGGTGTATCTATTGATGATTTTTATTTGTCAAATATTGGATTTAATGATTTGAAAACAATTAGTGTAACGTCTAGTCAGAATGCTTATCCTTTCGGTACTAACACAGGTAATATTGGAATAAAACTTACTAATCAAGGAACAACTGTTTTGAGTTTATTAAACATAGGATATAAACTAAACGGATCATTGAATTATTCCACTACCCTTTCTGGTTTAGCATTAAACCCAGGCGACACTGCCACTTATTTTGTGCCTGGATTCAATGTTGCGCAACCAATAAATTCATTATGTGGATTTTGTCAAGTTACTGGCGATATTAACTTGAATAACGATACTGCGTGCGCAACCCTAATTGGAAACAATCCAATATCACCAAATTATTTCGACGACTTCGATTCGGGGAATAATTTATGGTTTGCGGATAATAACCAATCGCCTGGATCATCATGGGAGTTAGGATTTCCTGCTTTCGGATCTACCTTTGGTACACACTCAGGTAATAATGCGTGGGATATTAACCTAACAACTCCTTATGCTTCTTATGCAAATGCTTTTTTATACTCGCCTTACTTTGATTTATCAAACGCTGTGCATCCAAAACTGGAATTCTGGCAAAATAGAAATAGTGAATTAAACTGGGATGGGCTACGATTAGAAGTCGATTATGGAACGGGATGGAATATATTAGGATTTTATGGTGATTTCAATGCAACCAACTGGTACACTAATCCATCATTAAATTCATCTCAACTTCCAGGATGGGATGGCAACTCTGTAGGCTGGCAAAAATCATCTTATAAACTAGATGGATTTTCAAATCAAAGCTCAGTACAATTCCGCTATGTATTTACCTCTGATATGAGCATTGAAACAGATGGTGTATCGATTGATGATTTTAGTATTAAACAAGCTTCACAATATGATGGTGCATTAATCCAATCAACTATTTTCGATACTCTACTTGCAGGATATAGTTATCCTCTTAGTGTGTATTTACAAAACCAGGGAATAATTAATATTTCGAACCTCTCCATTCAATACCAATTAAACAATTCACCTGTAGTAAATCAAAACTGGAATGGTAATCTGCCGCTTGATTCAATTGCTTTAGTTGGACTTCCGAATTTTACACCAATAGGTGGTTGGAACATACTTACCATTTACATCAACTGGCCACTCGATCTTGATCAGCAAAACAATTCAATTACGTTGTATTTTTATGCAACCTACGAAAATGACGCTGCTTTATTGACCTTTACCTCACCTCAAAACAATATAGGACAAGGAACCCCTACTCCAGTTCAGGTAGTATTACAAAACCAGGGTAGTTTTCCATTAACCAATGTTTCAATAAAGTATACTAACAATAACGGAGTACCGATAAACTATAATTGGTCGGGAAATTTACTAAAGGATTCAACAACGCTAGTCACATTACCATCTTTCATTCCTGTTGGAGGAACAAATAACTTAAAGGCCTATATAGACTGGCCATTAGATGCAATTAAAAGTAATGACACAATCAAATTAAATGCATTTGCAATGGTCACAGCCAATCTCACCTACTCTTACGATTTTGAAAATGGAGGTCAAGGATGGTATGATAGTTCATTTACCAACTACACAAAATGGGAACTAGGAAGTCCAAGTATTTTCCCAACAAATTTCTCTAACTCTGGAATAAATTGCTGGGACATTAATTTAAGTATACCCTACTTTAATGTTGCTTACGCAAATTTATACTCGCCATTGTTTGTAATTTCTAACTATTCAAAAATAAATATCGATTTCTGGTTAAACTATTCAACGGAGTATGCTGCCGACGGAACTTATCT
>JBJOND010000035.1:0-24089 GCA_046052065.1 Bacteroidota bacterium
TAACTCTTTAATGAGCGGATTATTTAAATTGCTTTGTAAAAACAATTTTTCTATTTCCTTACCTGAGCGAATTGCTTCAAGCACAGCCCGCGTTCCATAAATCAAATTTTCATTTTGATTTTGATTTCTATTATCCGTGTATTCTCTCATTTCAGTACGTTTTATTAATTATGCATTAGGAAAGGCAGGTAATTCGGGTAAAAATACAAAAGACTCGTTTTGATATTCGAGACAAAAATGTTCTAAACCGTTTGTCAGCACAAGATATGGAACATTAAGTGTCAGATTATATCTAACTACCTGGTGCAAGGTATCTTCATCAAGCTTTACAGTTGGCGCTTTACATTCTACAATCAACCATGGTCTACCATCTTTATTATAAACTACTACATCAGCTCTTTGCTTTAATCCATTAACAACAACCTGCTTCTCAATCGCAAACAACGATAATGGATACGAATGATAATCGACCATAAATCGAACGAAATGCTGACGAACCCATTCTTCAGGAGTAAGTGCTACAAATCTTCTCCGAACGAAGTCAAAAATTTGCTTACTTTGTCCTTGAGACTGAACATTGAACTGAAATGAGGGTAAATTAAGTGTAAAGAATTCAGATTCCATCTATCGAACAAATTTAGTTTATTTTTTATTCGTTTATTAAATGAAAAACAAGAAAGAAATAGTTGACAATTGGCTACCCAGATATACTGGCAGAGGATTGGAAGATTTTGGCAAATATATTCTGTTAACCAACTTTCAAAAGTACGTTACTTTATTTGCAGAAATGCACAATGTAGAAGTAGTTGGAAATGACAAACCAATGCCATCTGCTTCTGCTAATGGAATTACCATCATCAATTTTGGAATGGGTAGTCCGAATGCAGCGATTATAATGGATTTACTAAGTGCTATTAACCCTAATGCAGTATTATTTTTAGGCAAGTGCGGTGGCTTGAAAAAGAAAAATCAGTTAGGAGATTTGATACTTC
The DNA here is from genome assembly GCA_046052065.1 of Bacteroidota bacterium. Lineage (GTDB taxonomy): Bacteria > Bacteroidota > Bacteroidia > AKYH767-A > OLB10 > CAINEC01. The sequence goes on from JBJOND010000035.1 coordinate 993, forward strand.
CGATAGCAGCCATAAGAGGAGAAGGAACATCTAATGATTATTTTCCTGCTGAAGTGCCCGCACTTCCTGCTTTTAGTTTACAAAAGGCGGTTTCTACGACTATCAGAAATTTCGATAGAGATTACTGGACTGGTACAGTTTACACAACAAACAGAAGAGTATGGGAACATGATGAAGACTTTAAAAAGTATTTAGAGACTACACGTTCGATGGCAATAGATATGGAAACCGCTACTATTTTTACTGTAGGTTTTGCAAACCAAATTCCAGCTGGAGCACTTCTTTTAGTTTCAGACCAGCCGATGATTCCTGAAGGGATAAAAACATCCTCGAGTGACAATATTGTAACACAACAATTTGTTGAAGAACATTTAAAGATTGGTATTGCATCATTAAATGAGTTAATTAATCACGGACTAACAGTTAAGCATTTACGCTTTTAATTTTCATTCCAGTGGCAGCTAAATCATTTGAAGAAATTCAGAAAGATATTCAGGCTAAAAAGTATAGTCCTGTTTATTTATTACAAGGCGAAGAACCGTTTTATATTGATAAGTTATCAGATCTTATTGAAAACACAGTTTTAGATGAAGCTGAAAAAGGGTTTAATCAATCTATTCTCTATGGTCGTGATATAGACAAAATACAATTGACTGGATTAGCCAAAGGATTCCCAATGATGGGGAACCATCAGGTAATAATTGTAAAAGAAGCACAAGATTTTAAGGCATTCGCAAGAGGTAAATCAGACGATGACGATTCAGAAAAAGGAAAAGATTCCGATCCATTTATAAATTATTTAAGTAATCCTTTACCAAGTACCATTTTAGTTTTTTGTTATAAATACAAAATACTGGATAAGCGAAGCAAAGCTTACAAGTCGATTGAAAAGTCAGGCGTTGTATTCGAATCAAAGAAAATTCAAGACAGCAAACTAACAGAATGGATTGAAAAATACATTGTATCTAGAAAATACAAAATTGCTCCAGCTGCAGCAAAGTTAATGGCCGACTATCTAGGTAATGACTTATCAAAAGTGGTAAATGAAATCGATAAGCTTACAATAACATTGGGTGAAGGAACAACCATTGATGCTTCGCATATTGAAAAGAATATAGGCATCAGTAAAGACTTCAACATTTTCGAATTACAGAATGCACTTGGAAGAAAAGATGTGATTAAGTCGACACAAATTGTGAATTATTTTAGAGCTAATCCCAAAAGTAATCCTTTTGTGTTGACCATCTACAATTTATTTTCATACTTCTCGAAGGTGATGCTATATCATACATTAGCAGATAAATCGCAAGGCAATGTAGCTTCAAAATTAAAAGTTAATCCGTATTTTGTAAGAGAATATGAAACGGCTGCAAGAAATTATTCAATTAATAAAACTGCTTTTATAATAAGCCATCTTAGAGAATACGATTTAAAATCTAAAGGCTTTAACAACACAAGTACATCTGATGGCGACTTGCTAAGAGAGTTAGTATTTAAAATACTTCATTAAAATTGTGGAGAAAGACAAAATAAAAATTTCTGTTGTTTCCTATCTCAATTCAATTCCTTTTGTATATGGATTAGAGAAAACATCAAACGAGCAATTAGTAATCAGTAAAGATATTCCTTCTGAATGCGCTGCCAAATTAATTGATGGGCGAGTTGATATTGGATTAATCCCAATTGCGATGATTAACAAAGTGCCTAATGCTGAAATCATTTCTGATTATTGCATAGCCGGAAATGGAAAAGTAGCGTCTGTATTATTAGTTAGTAATAGTCCTATAGAAGAAATCAAAACAATTTATCAAGACTATCAATCGAGAACTTCAGTAACACTTGCAAAAATACTGATACGCGATTACTGGAAAAAAGAAGTTGATTGGCAAGAGGAAGGCAAAGACTTCTTACACCCAAAGAATGATGAAGCACTTGTTATCATTGGAGATCGTGCTCTTAAATACTATCACCAATACAAGTATGTTTATGACTTGTCGGAGGTTTGGAAAAATCACACAGGATTACCATTTGTATTTGCTTGTTGGGTATCTAATAAAAAAATCAGTAATGACCTAATTCACTTTTTAAATACTGCTTTTAAAAGCAGTTTATTGCAAATTGATAATTACTGTGACGCCATCAATACTGAAAGCGATATAACGGGCAGGGATTACCTAACAAAGTATATCCAGTATCATCTTACCGATGAAGCACGAAAGGGAATGAATTTATTTTTAGATTTGATGAAATCACTTTGAATCTGAATTCATTAACGAATACATCTTATTTGTTGCATCTGACAATTTCGAAATGAGTTTTTGCTGTTCTTGCGACAAAGCTGTTTTTTCTCTCGAAAGCACATTGCTTCGAATAGCATTATATTCTTGATGTGATTTTACGTGAGCTGATTTATCAAGAAAACCGGAGTACATTTCATTAATAAAAATTGCACGTTGAGAAGGATCGATTTCATTTAACAATTCCTTGATTAAGCGAATATGCGCTTGCAATTGCTGATAAACGGAGAAAGAAGATGAATTTGCCATGGATCTAATTTTCTCCCTACTACGATTAATTACTTATTTAGTTTCATGCATAGTCATAATCATCAATCATCAGCTTTTGCTCTACGCGTCTTTTTTGCTTAGGCCATGTAAAATGGAACGTTGCGCCAAGTCCCTTTTCAGAAGTTACCCAGATATTACCTCCGGCTTCATCAATAATATTTTTAACAATGGCCAATCCAATGCCCCTTGCTTCCACTTGATCACGTGCATTTAACGTCTGAAATATTATGAAAATTTTTTCATGATATCGCTCCTCTATTCCTGGTCCGTTATCTTTAACATAAAACTCAAAAGAATCGCCAATATCTTTACAACCGACCCACACTTGCTTATCCTCTTTGTCGTTGTATTTAATAGCATTATTGAACAAATTCATAAACACCTGTTCAAGTTTTATTTTCTCTGTTTTTACTATTGGAAAATTATCGTTAAGATGAAGAATAATATTCTCAGAAACACCAAGAAAATCGAATGACTCTTTAATTAAAATATTAGTATCAACTAGTGATGCTTCGCCTTCTTTCTTAGTTAATTTAGTGTATTCTAAAATACCATCAATTAAACTTTCCATTCTTACAACGCGGCCCTTTATTACTGCAAAATGAGGTTTAATTGGTTCTGGCATATTGTCACCCAAATCTTCTTCTATCCATCCCGTCAGATTACCAATAGCACGTAAAGGCGCCTTTAAGTCATGCGAAACCACGTATGCAAATTTATCAAGTTCTTTAATAGATTTTTCAAGACTAATATTGTATTGAATCATTTTTTCCTCAGCAATTTTTCGAGGTGTAATATCACTCTCGATGAAAATAAACTGTTTTAGATTGTTTTCATCTTCTTCAATAGGCGTCATTGTTATCTGTGACCAAAACGATTTACCATTCTTTTTATAACGTAAAAGTTCGCCTGAAAAAGAAATTGATTCTTGAATTGCTACATTAATCTCCTTTAAAGTATTTGCGTCAGTATTTTTTCCAGAAAAAAACAGTAATACATTATTACCTGTAGCTTCCTCTAAAGTAAAATTCGCCAAACGAATAAATCCGTCATTAACCCAGGTAATTTTCCCATTTTGATCTGTTATAATGATACTGTTATCCGCTTTACTTGCAACGATGGAAAGCTTATTAAGCTCCTTGTTTTTCAATTTAAGTTCTTCGGTTTGCTGGGTAATACGTTCAATCACTTCATTTTTACCCGACTCTAAATAGCTCATTTGGACGCCAAGAATTAAAAAAGCAAATATGCTCGTTACTAAAAAGTCGACATTAATATGATGTGAGGAATCACCAATAAGATCATAGGAGGTAATACCCGTGAACTCAGAAATAAAATAAAAATAAGCTGCATTAAGCACCACAATTGCAAAAAAGATTTGTCCAAATCTGTTACCAAGCAACATGAAAATCATCAAGATAATTGGAGCAAAATATAGAGCAGCTGAAGCCTTGATACCACCTGCTGGATACATGTTAAGGTGAATGATAAATGTTGCAGTTATACTTAATACCACGTATGCGATTTTTGCTCTTTTATGATATGGCAACAACAGCATATTTGCAATAAAAATAGCACCCATTGTTAAAGTCAAATAAACAACAGGGTGCGCTAAAGAGTATACGGTTAAACTTTGGAGGATAAAAATAAAGCAGGAAATAGCCCCAACTAAAGAAGTCGCTCTAAACAAATTATATCGCTGTTTCTTGATGAGCTCATCTTCAGGAATCGCACGATAGAATCTATCTTGAATTAGGTTTTGTAGGTTCATAATTACATTAACATTTTTAACTTTAGATAGCTCATAACTTCTAAAGATTTCGTTTTACGATTGTGAAAGTAATATGTTACTTTTGAAAAAAACAATATTATGTCTGATAAAAAATTCCATTTACTCCATATCGAGGATGATACAGTTGACAAAATGGTAGTTGAGCGGGTTTTAAAGAAAACGGATATTGTGGGATCATTGCACCATGCCCTTGATGGAGAAGATGCTTTAAATAAGCTGATAGGAAGCAATGGAGAGGACCGTTTACAGCCTTTTCCTCAGATCGTTTTACTTGATATCAATATGCCGAAAATGAACGGCATTGAGTTTTTAAAAGAAATCAGAAATAATCCTGAGTTAAAACACTTGTCGGTTTTTATGGTTACCACATCGAGCGACGAATCAGATATTAAAGAATCATACGAGCATAATGTTGCAGGTTATATTCTTAAACCCGTAGATTTATCTGAGTTTGAAGGTACCTTTAAATTAATCACGGAGTATTGGAAACTTTGCGAGTTCCCCGCTATAGCAAATTAATTTTCGGCTAGCTTAAAATAGCGATTAATTTCTTTAAAGCTAGAACCACATTCCGCAAGTACCTCAGGCAAAAGCTGAGAGATGGTATTCAACAAATTGTAAATATCCTCTTTCGTCAAATGTCGCGTTAAAGCGATACGTATTCCCGTGTTATTATAAGAAACACTCGGATAAACACAAAGGCTCGTATACAAACCAGTATTCATCAATCGGGTTACCAAATTATAACCTACTTGAGGTTTTCCTAATGCAATGAATCGAACTGGAGTTGACGTTTCAGAATGGAGCGGTACATTGAGCGCTTTTGCTGTTTCGTTGAAGTAGTCGATTTTTTCTTTTAACTCTTCTTGCATTTTTACAATATCTCCAGATAAATGCAATTCTGCTGAGGCCTTAATAGCACCAAGAATTGGTGGCGCTAATTGCGTAGAAAAAATAAATGTTCGGCCATAATCATGAACGCGATGATAATTTGTTTTCTCAGGGAATGCAAGCACTCCACCTGAAGCACCAAAGCCTTTTGCCAAAGACGTAGTAAAATACATTTTAGGATGGTAGCTCAATTTTGAAAACACATAGCCTGCTCCATTTTCGCCCGACCAACTCATACCATGCGCATCATCAATATACAAATAAAACTGATCGTACTTATCCAGTAAATTTTTCAACTCGTCCAAAGGAGCCGCATCACCAAACATAGAATAAACGCCATCTGCCATATACCAGATTTTTTCATGCGTTTTCGAGAGCTCTATAATTTTCTCTTCTAATAAATCCATTCGGTTATGACGCACTCTATCAATAGTTACTTTTCGTTCGTGCAATAACATCACAGCTTCCTGAACAGTTGCATGCACACTAATGTCCATAACTACCGCATCATTATCACCAACAAGAATTGGAATATTAGATATATGTCCTAATGATGTAGTTTGAGAAAGAGCAACAGGCATTTTAAAAATTTCCGAAAGCATTCTCTCAACATCGCTATACAATGTCATTGAAAGATAAGAACGAGAAGATGCGAATTGCGTCCCATATCTAGTAGTAGCATCAACTGATCCTTTTATTAATCGTTTATCTAACTCTAATCCTAAATAGCTACATGAAGTATAATTTACCATGCGCTTTCCATTCACCACAACTGTCCTTCCATCCATCTCAGTATCTTCTGTGTTTTGAAGAATAATACCGAGCGATTTTCCAGTATCGGCAATTTGATCTAAAAGCTCCAGCATTTGCTGTTGTTTGGACTTCAACTTATTCGCTACTGTCATATAATTTCTTTTTTAGCTACTTATACAATTTCAATGCAAAATAAGAATATTATTAAAGTACAGATTCAGTAAACTAAAAGTCTTATTAACGATAGTCTGTTAATTGAAATAAAAATGCCCTCTCTGTAAGAAAGGGCATCTAATTTATATAGTTCATAAGTTAGTTTTTTGCTGATATAGGTGGTAATTGTAAATCGTAATCGCCTTCTCTTAAGTCACCTTTCTGAATTTGTATTTTATCTGATATTACTAAGTCAGTTGAAAGTGTTAAAGCTAGACCCGTTTTTTCTTTGTTAAGAACCAAGCATCGAATTGTTTTATCAATTGGGGTAGTTGAAAAAACGCCAGTTTCCTGTGGTTGTGATTGTGTATAATAAACATATGTTGCTCCAGAGCTATAGAACCTTTCTGCTGTACGCACATTCCCTTTTTGACCTTTTGATGCAAGTCCTTGCGGATGGCCAATACCAATGATACTTTGATCTGACAAATGAAACTCCCCTTCTCCATAAATAACTGCATTACCACACATGATTGCCGCATTCGGCTCAACTGTTAATTTATGTCCTGCAGAAATATCTCCCATGGTTTCTGATTTGATTTGAAGTTCATGGTTTTTCGCAACAAGTATATCACCTAAAATCACATTCGTTTCAGACTTTTGAACCCACTTAGAAGAAGCTCCTTTATCAAACTTTAATACCGATTCACTTCCACGTGTCATGTTAAAAGTTCCTGCCAACATCATCACATCACCTGCAACACTTATGCTTGTACTTCCGGTATTATTTAAAACATCTGTATCGGAAAAATAACCTCCATTGACAACAAGATTTTTTCCGATGTTAATTATTAATTTATCGTTCGAAGCAGATTTCAATCCTTTAAATTCTCCTCCTGTAATTATCAAGGAACCATCGATATCCATTTTATCAGAGCCTTCTACCGCGCAGAACCCACATGTTGATCCTGTTCTTCTTATTTCTAAGTTTCCTAATACGTGATTAAAAACACCTTTAAGATTTGTAGCACCATCGTTTTGTAAATCAAGACTTACATTACCCCACTCTATTTTCTGTTGAACATTTAAATTTCCAAGTTGAAAAAAAGTTTGATTTGATTTAGGCTCAAAATTACAAGTAGCACCAGGGATATCACCTGTTGTATTATGAATATAACTACTTCCATTTTCCATATTAAAAAAATTGAAGCAATGAATGTCCTTTTCCAGCATATCATTTTCTAGTACACCACCATAAGCAACACTCATATTATTCAAACGTAATGGAGCGGTAATGCGCAAATCGCCACCGCGCTCTACAATTAATGTTTGTAATGATGTACCTGTACTTGAAATCATGCGATGACCTGCTTGAATAAAATAACTATTTCTTGAAGCATGTAATTGCTTTGGAGCAACACCTTTCCCATCGCGACGACTATTCCACGCGTTAAGTTTATTTACAGAATAATTTCCTGTTGAGTAGTAAGGGATATTTGCTTCAATAAATCTTTTTCCTAATGGATCACTTATTAATGGCTGATAAGAAATTGCGCCTATTCTAAAGTCTTCACAAGTAGCATCAATTGCGGCGTTTGAATAATTAGCTTCTGGCTTTACGTCAAATGTTAACCAGAAATAATTTTTTCCTGTAACTAAATCCTGATTAGTAATAATATCAAATGGACGATCAGACAACTTTGAAATAGTTAAACCCACTTGTTGCGAAGGAATAAAATTAGGATCGTTACCTGTGAACCACAATCTGGCATTTTCAATATTTTGTTCGATAGGCAATGAAGTTCCTTTGGCAGAGAATTTCATGGAAGCCATTTTAACAGACTTACCCGAGCCAACTGTTTCAACAACCACTTTAATTACCTTTTGATTTGAACTACCGCGCAATATTGAACTTGTTTCCTGAAATGTTTCAGCATTCTTGAATGTCATGACTGATTGTGCAGCATGACCTTGTTCATTTTGCGACATGTTAAATACTACTATCAGCAACACCACTAATCCAGTGATAGATGCTGATGCAGCTACAATAGCCATTTTTAAGCTTGTCTTTTGCTTAATCTGCTGGCGAATTTTCATTGAGCGACTCATATTACCATTATTTTTTTCTAAAAATGCTTCGCCCTTATACTACTAATTTTACATTAGGTTTCAATTGGTATAAATAAAAAAAGCCAGTCTATATGACTGGCTTGATCTAAATTTTTAATCTATTACAAATTCCCTCGAAGGGCTTGTTCTCTTTCAATTGCTTCAAACAGCGCCTTAAAGTTTCCTTTACCAAAGGACTTAGCCCCTTTACGTTGAATAATTTCAAAGAATACAGTCGGTCTGTCCTCCACTGGCTTAGTAAACAACTGAAGCAAGTAGCCTTCATCATCTCTATCTACCAAAATTCCTAGTTTAGAAAGAACTTCAATGTCCTCATCTATTTTACCAACACGGTCAATCAAATCGGTATAATAAGTTGATGGAACTATTAAGAACTCAACGCCTCGTTCTTTCAATTCGGTTACAGTTGCAATAATGTCATTCGTTAGAATTGCCATATGCTGCACTCCTGCTCCATTATAAAACTCTAAATACTCATCTATCTGAGATTTCTTTTTGCCTTCTGCCGGCTCATTAATTGGGAATTTAACATATCCGTTACCGTTAGAAACTACTTTACTCATTAGAGCTGAGTATTCCGTTGAAATATCTTTATCATCAAAAGTGATAATCATTTTGAATCCCATTACATCTTCGTAAAACTTCACCCAGTCGTTCATTTTACCTAACTCTACATTTCCTACACAATGGTCAACCACTTCAAAACCTACTGGTTTTACTTTCATGTTAGACTTTGCAACTTTATATCCCGGAAGAAATGGTCCGTTGTAATTTTTTCGCTCTACAAATTTATGAATAGTATCGCCATATGTGTGAATAGCCGAAATCTTTACTTCTCCATTATCATCAGAAATAGTATGAGGTTCAGTATGTGATTTTGCACCTCGTGACATTGTTTCGTAATATGATTTCTCTGCATCATCCACCCACAGTGCTAATACTTTCACACCATCACCGTGTTGCGCTACGTGACGGGTAATTTCATGATCAGGTTGTAAAGCGGTAGTTAATACAAAGCGAACCCTGCCTTGCTGCAATACATAAGAAGCTCTATCTCTGATGCCTGTTTCAGGACCTGCATAAGCTACAAGCTCAAACCCAAAAGCATGTTGATAATAATATGCTGCTTGTTTAGCGTTTCCAACATAAAATTCGATGTGGTCGGTTCCGTTGAGTGGTAAGAAATCAGTTGACATAATTACGTTTTATTTAGATGACAAATTTAAGGAATTGAAGGGATTCGGCAAATATGATTACTATTGATTTGATTGCGTTGAAAAGTCCCATTTAATTCTGTTTTCATAACCATTTATGACATCCATCACCTTTTGAATTCTCTGTGGTGGGCTCTCATGAAAAACATGAATTCGCTTTTGGACTCCATTAATATCAAACCCCAAATCTGTTGCTGGAAAATCCGTCAGGTATTCGTTTACATAGTTACTATCGAGTGCAGCAATATCCAAAGCTTTAATGGAATTAGCAATTTCTTGTATAAATTCAGCTGGTAATTGCTTTTTAAATTCGCCCACATGTTCCACATTTCGAATACCTTTCAAATGGGCTTCTCCGTTTGTAAATACTTCGATTTTATACTCAGGACAGGCGCCAAAGCAAGGACCTTTCTCGATTGAAAACAGCAAATGATTGTCCTGCGTAATTTGATTTACAGACTTACATCCAAACAAAAATAAAATTGCAATAATGAAGGACCAGCGAAGCATAATTCTACTTCGGCAACTGCATACCTTTTTCCTTTGCCATCTTCTCTAATCGTTGCTGGAATTTAGATTTCTTAGTAGGCTTCTTTTTATTCTCCTGAATCTTGCGGTGGATTTCATCTTCATTCACAAAAGATTTGAATAAGTATTGCTGACCAATACTAATCATGTTAGCAAGGAAATAATAATAACTTAATCCTGCAGAGTAACTATTGAAAACGCCTAGGAAAATAATCGGCATCAAATACATCATCCATTTCATTTGCGGATTAGCCATTTGACTACTACTGTTCACTTTTGTAATTAACAAAGTAGATATAGTCATCAACAACGTAAATAAGGAAACGTGATCACCGTAAAAAGGAATAGTAAATGATAAATCAAGAATAGAATCGTAAGTACTTAAATCAGTTGCCCACAAGAAACTTTGCTGACGCAATTCAATCGACTGCGGGAAAAATCTAAACATTGCAATTAAGATTGGCATTTGAAGTAGCATTGGCAAGCAACCACCAAGCGGACTCACGCCAGCCTTTCGGTAGAGGGCCATCATTTCTTGCTGTAACTTCATAGGCTCCTCTTTAAACTTACCTTGAATTTCATCAACCTCAGGCTTCAATACTTTCATTTTTGCCTGCGATAAATAAGCTTTAAATGTTAATGGAAGTAATAAAAGTTTTATGGCAATTGTCAGAATTAAAATTATAATCCCATAACTCCAATTGAACCCATTTAAGAAATTGAAAATTGGAATTACAATAAAGCGGTTAACCCAACCAAAAATACCCCAACCTAAAGGAATTTGTTTTTCGAGGTTATGACCTTGTGATTTTAATATTTGATAATGATTTGGTCCGAAATAAAAATGCATTCCAAACGACTCTTGCGCATTGTGCATATATGGAAGAGTGAAGGATGACTTAGTAGCCTTTACGTATGAATCACCTTCTTCTCCATTCTTTGTTTCTATACGAGTAGGCTTTTCAAACTCAGTGTCAGCAATCAATACCTGCGTAAAGAAATGCTGCTTCATAGCTACCCATTTTACTTTGGTAGTAAGATCCTTTGCCTCATTTTCAGTTTCAGAAATATAATCTACCTCATTATCTGTAAACATGAAATAAATGGTTGAGTTGGCTCTTTCCATACTCATGTCCTTTTCCTGATTCTTCAGTAATTGCTTCCAAGATAATTCTACATAATTCGTGTTGCGAGCAATAACATCATTTAATCCTACAAAGTTGACTTTATATCCTAATTTGTAATCATCTTCCTTTAGTGAATATAAAAACTCGATATACTTATCTTGAGAACCTGCGTACAAACGCATCGCGATAGTATTGCTGGATTTAATTCCCGCGAAATACAAATCTCTTGTTGAAACACTACGATTGTTCGCGAAAAAATTTAATGCCAGCTCAGATGAATCACCTTCAAACAATGTAACAGGCTTCCCTTCATAGTTTTTATAGTTTTTTAATTCAACCGATTTTACCCGACCGCCCTTTGAAGAAATCTTAACTTTAATTAATTTATTTTCTAACGTATAAACTGAAGTATCTACCGCAGCAGCACTTGCAAAAACACCATACTTATTTGTTAATTCCTGTGTAGCCAATGAGTCGGCTAGAGTATCGGCCACAACCGAGTTGGTATCAGCTGCTTTTATTACAGCTTTTTCAGTAGAAACAACTGCTTTTTTATTTTTTTCAACTAGTGCGAGACTATCTTGCGTTTTTTGTTGAGCAGCTAATTGTTCCGCTGTTGGAACTGTTAAGTAAGAGTAGCCAATTAAAATAGCTCCAATTAGTACCAGTCCAAGAAGTGAATTACGATCCATGAAATTTCAATATTGAGGCGCAAATATACAAAGGAAACTAACCTGCCACCTTAAATACTGAGGGATATTGAATTTTAGTTTTCTAATGCAGCTTTCACAAATCTCACAAATAAAGGATGAGGCTTTATTACAGTGGATTTATACTCCGGATGGAACTGAACTCCAACAAACCAAGGATGATTTTTCACCTCTACAATTTCAACTAAACCTGTATTTGGATTAATCCCAGAAGCAGTCATTCCAGCAGCTTCGAAACTCTTCAGATAGGCGTTATTGAATTCATAACGATGACGATGACGCTCTGCCACTTTTAATTTACCATAAGCACTAAAGGCCTTAGTTCCTTTAGTAATGTTACAAGGATATTCGCCAAGGCGCATTGTGCCACCTTTTGCTTTGATGGTCTTCTGATCAGCCATCATATCAATTACCGGATACTTTGTTTTCGCATCCATTTCTGTTGAATGTGCTCCTTTTAGTCCTAAAACATTACGAGCAAACTCAACCACTGCACATTGCATCCCAAGGCAGATACCTAAAAATGGAACATTGTTTTCTCGGGCATATTTTATTGCTGTAATTTTTCCTTCAATACCTCGCTCACCAAATCCTGGAGCTACTAGAATTGCATTTAATCCTTTAAGCTGGGACTTCACATTGTCATTATCGATTTTTTCAGAGTGAATCCACACCAACTCCACCTTACACTCATTCGCAACACCAGCATGAATGAACGATTCTACAATTGATTTATAAGCATCTTTTAATTCGATGTATTTACCGATTAATCCAACTTTGATTTCGCGAACTGGATTTTTCAGCTTACCTAGAAAATCTTTCCAAGCCAGCATATCAGGCTCATGCTTAGAAGGTAATTTAAGCTTATTCATAACCACTTTATCCAATTGCTCTTTCATCATTAAAAGAGGCACTTCATAAATAGTAGAAGCATCAACAGATTCAATAACTGCATTTACGTTTACATTACAGAATAAAGCTATTTTACGACGTAAATCGTGACTCATATGCTTTTCTGTTCTGCAAACTAATATGTCTGGTTGTATGCCATACTCTAAAAGCATTTTTACCGAATGTTGTGTTGGCTTTGTTTTTAATTCGCCAGTTGTTGACAAATACGGTAATAATGTTAAGTGAATAACAACAGCATTGGTTGAACCAATTTCCCAGATTAACTGACGAACAGCCTCAATGTATGGAAGTGATTCAATATCGCCAACTGTTCCGCCAATTTCTGTAATAACAATATCAAACTGCCCAGTTTCGCCCAAAAGTTTAATTCTCCTTTTTATCTCATCGGTAATATGCGGAATCACTTGAACTGTTTTTCCAAGATAGGCACCTTCGCGTTCGCGATTAATTACTGTCTGATAAATCTTTCCAGTTGTAACATTATTGGCTTGAGATGTGGGCGTATTCAAAAAACGCTCATAATGACCAAGGTCCAAATCAGTTTCGGCGCCATCATCGGTTACGAAACACTCGCCATGTTCATAAGGATTCAACGTACCTGGATCCACATTGATATAAGGATCAAGCTTTTGAATAGTTACACGGTATCCTCTTGATTGTAATAACTTAGCTAATGAAGCAGAAATAATTCCTTTTCCTAATGAGGAAGTAACTCCACCTGTTACAAAAATATATTTGGCGGTAGTGGCACTATGTGGCATGTGACGATTGGGTTTGGGCAAAATTATAGAATAAACCACAACAAATTGAAGTCATAATAAAATTTAAAAACAAAACATTTTCAAATCGGCATTGTTGAGATAGCATGAGAGGAGTAAAAAAAGAGCATTTACCTTCTAAGCTTTGTTCGGTATGTAATCGGCCATTTACCTGGAGAAAAAAATGGGAGAAATGCTGGAATGAAGTTATCTACTGCTCTAATGCATGTAAAAAACACAAAAAATGAGTTTGCATATCTTAACCACCAAACAAACATTGCCTTGTACATTGGACGAAGCATGGACTTTTTTGTCTAGTCCCGATAACCTAAAAAAAATCACACCACCTTATATGGGTTTTGATATAACTTCCGGTTTTAATCAAGGCGATAAAATGTTTGCGGGTATGATTATTACTTATGATGTAAAACCAATTCCATTTATCACAATGGGATGGGTCACAGAAATCACCCATGTGAATGCTCCTTATTTTTTTGTTGACGAACAACGCTTTGGCCCTTATACTATGTGGCATCATAAGCATTCATTAAGAGAAGTAGAAGGCGGTGTAGAAATGATTGATGTAGTGCATTATAAAATTCCTCTTGGATTTATAGGCGATATTATGAATCAGGTTTACATTAAATCACAACTTAAAAAAATATTCAACTATCGCTTCCATAGTCTTAATAAGATTATTGGCGAAATACCCAACCAAAAACCTTATCTGGAATTTACGTCTGTATGACGCCTTTATACTTTCTTTTTTTAGTGCTTAGAATATTAAACGTTTGTAAGTACTTAATAACCGAATAATCGCTTCATTCGAATTTAGTTTTGTCCTCCTTAATAACTACTATGAAAGAGGACTTTTTACATTTTGTATGGAAGGAACAATTGTTCGACAAAACAGATTTAAAAACAGAAGAAGGACATTCAATTCAAATAATTGAAAAAGGTCTGTATAATCATCATGCGGGTCCTGATTTTTTTAATTGCCAAATAATGATTGATAATATTACCTGGGCCGGTAATATTGAAATTCATATTAGGAGCAGCGATTGGTACAGACACAAACATCAAGAAGACCCTAGTTACGATAATGTCATCTTGCATGTAGTTTTAGAACACGATATGAATGTTCACCGAAAAGACCGCAGTATTATACCTACCATCACATTACAAAATAGGTTTTATCAGGAAAGTTTATCAAGGTATCAGCGGTTCTTTTTATCGAGTTCGATGGTATATCCATGCAGACCATTTCTTGAAAATTTTGATAAAAAAATCATTGAAGAAATGTTTTCTGTGTCCTTAATGGAAAGATTGGAAAGCAAAAACAAAACAATCCTCGAACAACTGAAGCAAACAAATAATAATTGGGACGAATCATTTTATCATCTATTGGCGAAGTCATTTGGATTTAAAGTAAATGCAGTTCCATTACAATTATTGGCAGAAACAATTCCATTATCAATTATTGATCGTGAATCAAACGAATTATTAAAAATCGAGTCATTGTTATTTGGTGTTGCAGGATTACTTCAAACTAATGATGAGAGTCCTTATGTATTAAAACTAAAAAGAGAATTTAATCACCAACAGAATAAATACAAATTACAATCCTTACATCCTGCCATATGGAAATTTGGAAAGCTTCGGCCTTCAAATTTCCCAACTATACGGATAGCACAATTTTCGATGCTTTTATACAAACAAAAAAGAATATTCAAACGATGTATTAATGCGAACTCGCTTGAAAGTCTTCAATCAATTTTCTCAACAGAAGCATCTGATTTCTGGACTACCCATTTTCACTTTGAAAAATCAAGTACTATTAACTCAAAGTCATTGGGAATTGAATCAGTAAACAATCTAATAATAAATGCTGTTATTCCCTTTTGCTATTCATACGGCAAACAAATTGGGAATAAAATTCTTCAAGAAAAATCAATCCAATGGCTTAATCAAATCAAACCAGAAAAAAATAAATACACTGAAATTTGGGAGCAGTCAAATTTTAAATTTTCGAATGCAGGAGAAACACAAGCATTAATAGAACTTAATAATATGTACTGTTCAAAAAACAAATGCATGCATTGTAAAATCGGATCAAGTGTTATGAAGATGCAATAATCTTAAAAAGCTGATAAAAATTAATGTAGTGTGTAATGATAAAAGAATAAATGATTTTATATTTGTTGAATGCAGAAAAAACACAACCGTTTTTTAAAGAATATAAAAATCGCTTTCCTTTTAATTTCGTTTGCATTGATTTTTGGATTAGCGGGATTTATGTTAATTGAAGGCTATACCTTTTCTGAGGCATTTTACTCAACTATTATTGTCCTTTCTACAGTTGGACTTGGCGTTGCTCATGAATTATCAGATGCAGGAAGATGGTTCGTTTGTGTATTAATTATAATTTCAATTGGAGTATTTGCCTATGGAATTTCAACTCTTACTACCTATGTATTAGAAGGTGAATTACAAAAATTTTATAAAAACAAAAGAGCTTCAAAAATGATAGACAAAATGAGCAACCATGTTATTGTTTGTGGTTACGGGCGTAATGGCAAACAAGCTTGTGATCAATTAACAAGTCATGGACAAAATTTCGTGGTTATTGATAACGGACAAATTGCACTTGATGAACTAAAAGCGCAAAACAATTTTTTATTTATTGAAGGCGATGCTACGAGGGATGAGATATTAATTGAGAGTGGGATCACAAGAGCACAAGCAATAATTACGACGCTTCCTAATGATGCAGCTAATGTATTCGTGGTTTTAACGGCACGCGAGCTAAATCCCAAATTAAAAATAATAAGTAGAGCTTCAGAAGATACATCAGAAGGAAAACTTCGAAGAGCAGGTGCCGACAATGTAATTATGCCTGATAAAATAGGTGGAACACATATGGCCACTTTAGTTACTCGTCCTGATGTATTAGAATTTATGGACTACATTACAGGAACCATCAACATTCGATTGGAAGAAATTCATTGCTCTAAATTAAAAGAACCGTTTAGAAATAAGTCAATCCGCGAACTAGAAGTAAGGCATAAGAGTGGCGCAAATATCATCGGATTTAAAAACAAAGATGGTATTTACAATATCAATCCAGATCCTGATACTATCATGGATCATGAATCGAAAGTTTTCGTTTTAGGAACTCAAGAACAAATTCAAAACCTTTTAAGTATTTTAATTTAAATGAAAATTCTGATTACTGGTTCCAATGGCCTACTCGGACAAAAGCTAGTTTATTTATTAAAAACTAAAACCAATGTTGAATGCATTGCAACAGCGCGAGGCGAAAACAGAATTAATGACAAGCAAGGTTATATTTTTGAAACACTTGATTTAACGAACCACGAAAATGTAGTTTCTGTAATTTGCAAGCATCAACCTGACTGTATTATTCACACAGCAGCAATGACGAATGTTGATGAATGTGAATTAAAGCCTGATGAATGTCGTTTGAATAATATCACAGCAACAGCAAACATTGTTGATGCATGCAAAGGCTTAAATATTCATTTGATTTACGTCAGTACTGATTTCGTTTTTGATGGAACTGCAGGTCCATATTCCGAAGAGGACACCCCTAACCCACTTAGCATTTATGCTAAATCGAAACTCGATGCTGAAAAAATTGTGTCGGAAAGCGGCCATCCTTTTTCTATACTAAGAACGATGATAGTTTATGGGATAACGGATGATGTACAACGTTCCAACATTATACTCTGGACGAAGAACTCATTAGAACAAAGTAAAGATATTCGGGTAATCAGTGATCAGTTCAGGGGTCCTACGCTCGCTGAAGATTTGGCATTAGCATGTTATGAAGCTGCCAATCGTAAAGCCACTGGCATCTATCATGTAAGCGGACGTGAAGTAATTTCCATTATTGATATTGCATACAAAGTAGCTGATTATTTCGGACTAGATAAAAAGTATATCCATCCCGTTAGTACAGCCGAATTAAACCAACCGGCTAAGCGTCCTTTAAAAACAGGATTTATAATTACAAAAGCCGAACATGATTTAGATTATCATCCAAGAAGTATTGATGAAGGAATTCGAATTGTGAACGAACAAATGAATGCAAAATAAAAAAGGGGAGTTTTTTCAAACTCCCCTTTCTGTATAATCTAAATTATTATTCTTTCTTTTTATCGAAGTCGATTACGATTGGAGATGCGATACACAATGAAGAGTATGTTCCTACAACGATACCTACTAATAAGGCAAATGAGAATCCACGAATTACATCACCACCGAAAATAAAGATTGCTAATAATACGAAGAAAGTAATTAATGATGTATTCATTGTTCTGCTCAATGTTGCATTCAAGGCATTATTGATTACTTCTTTCTGATTTAAGTTTGGATGAATTCCAACGTATTCACGGATACGGTCAAATACCACGACAGTATCTGTCATTGAGTAGCCCATTACCGTTAACAAAGCTGCGATAAAGTCCTGATTAATTTCAAGCGTGAATGGTAAAATACCATTGAAGATTGAATAGATTGATAAGATCATCAAAACGTCATGGAACAAGGCTGCTGTTGCACCTAAACCATATTGCCATTTTTTGAATCGTAACAAGATGTAAACGAACATCAATATACATGCAAATAAAATAGCCCATACCGCAGAAGTTTTAATATCATCGGCAACTGTTGCCCCTACTTTTTGCGAATTGATAATGTTATCGGACTTGAACTTTTCAATCGTTAAACCAGCAGGATAAAACCCTTTTACACCTTCGTATAAAGCTGTAGTAACTTTTGTTTCAGCTTCTGAATTGTTTTCATCGTTGATTAAATAATCAGTAGTGATTTTATAACGGTTATCAGTACCGAAAGTCTTAACATCAGGAGCTTCACCAAAGTTCTTCGTCAATGACGTTCTGATTTCCTCTGTAGTTAACGACTTATCGAATTGAACTACATAGGTACGACCTCCATCGAAGTCAACACCAAAGTTGAATCCTTTAGTTGCAATTGATACAATACCAGCTGCTATAACTAACCCTGAAACCGTGTAATAAATTTTACGTTTTTCAATGAACGGCAAATTGATATTTTGGAAAGCATTTTTAGAGAAATCATTCCAGAACTTAATGTCTTTACCTTTATCTAACATTCCTTCGAATATCAAACGAGTGATGAAGATAGCAGAGAACATTGAGCATAGGATACCAATAATCAATGTAGTTGCGAAACCTTGAACCGGACCACTACCGAATGCATAAAGGATAATACCTAAGATTAATGTTGTGAAGTTAGAGTCGATGATTGACGACAACGCATGCTTATAACCATCGGTTACTGCAAGACGTAATCCTTTTCCAGCTCTTAACTCTTCACGTATACGTTCAAAAATTAAGACGTTTGCATCGACAGATAGTCCGATAATTAGGACGATACCTGCGATACCAGGAAGTGTTAATACAGCACCTAATGATGCTAACACACCCATAATGAAAAACATGTTACAGATAAGCGCTAAATCCGCAACTAAACCTGCAGTACTATAATAGAAGTATACGAATACGAATACAATTAATAATGCAACCACAAACGAAATCAAACCGTTGTTGATTGCTTCTTTTCCTAAAGATGGACCTACAACTGCTTCTTCAACAATTCTTGCTGGAGCAGGTAATTTACCAGCCTTTAAAATGTTTGCTAAATCTTTCGCTTCATTTATTGAGAAATTTCCTGTGATACTTGAACTACCATTTGGAATTTCACCTTGAACATTAGGGAATGAATAAACATAATCATCTAATACAATTGCGATTTGCTTACCTACGTTCTCAGCAGTTAAACGCTTCCAAATTTTAGCACCTTCCAGGTTCATCTTCATACTGATTTCTGGCTTGTTATTAAACTGGCTGAAATCCTGACGAGCATCTGAAATAGCACCTCCATCTAACGGAGCAGAACCATCGCGACTAGAAACTTTAATTGCAATTAACTGTAACGTTTTTACTTCAGGGCTAATTGATTTAACAGACCATAACAATCTTAAGTTGCGAGGTAAAAGTTGCTTTACATCTTCACGAGCTAACATTGCATTTAAACTTGCAGTGTCTTTGATAGCACAATATCCAACTATAGCCTGTTTATCTACAGCATTTTTGTCTTCTTGTGTTTTTACCTGACCATCAGCTGGGAATAACAACGCAAACAATGGATTCTCTTTTGAAAACTGTTCGAAAGATTGTTTCGAAGTATCCTTCTTAGCTGTATCTGTTTTAGTAGAAATTGTTCCAGCTTTTTTAGAAGTATCGTTAGTTGCATCAGCAACAGTTGCCTTCGAAGAATCATTTACAACACTTGCAGAATCTTTCACAACACCTTGAAGTGCTAATGAAGAAGTATCTTTTGTTGGAGTAGAAGTTGCAGATAACATCTTATTTACTGCTACTAGGCTTGGAGCAACTTCACCAAATGTGTAAGTTTCCCAGAACTCTAACTTTGCCGTTCCTTGTAATAATTTACGAACACGCTCCGGCTCTTTAACACCTGGTAATTCAACCAAGATACGACCAGAACCTAATTGCTGGATATTTGGTTGTGTTACGCCGAACTTATCGATACGCGTTCTTAAAATGTTAAATGATCTGCTGATTGCAGCTGCAGCTTCTTCATTCAAATGTTTTAACACCTGATCGTTTGTACTGTTAAAATTAATTTTATCCTGATTCTCGATGTTAGCAAAAACAGCTGCTAAACTTGCGTTCGGATCAACTTCTTTGTAAGCCTGTCCGAATAAATCTACAAAACCTTTGTTAGATGATTTTTGTAATTCATTTGCTCGGTCAATTGCCTTTTTGAATGTTGGGTCATTTTGATTTGCTCCAGCTAACGAACGAACTAAGTCAACCACGGAAACTTCCAAGGTAACGTTCATCCCGCCTTTTAAATCAAGACCTAGATTGATTTCTCTTTCTTTACACTCCTGGTAGGAGTAATCCTTCACAAAAAGATTATAAACTCCTTTACCAGAAAGTGAGTCTAAATAATTTCTTTCTTTTTGCTCGTCACCCTTTGCGAATTCTTTCGCGTCGCTTTCAACACCTCGTGTAATGAATGTAAATGATAATTGGTACAAACAAACAAGGGCCAATAGGATGGCTAATAACTTAACTGCGCCTTTACTTTGCATCGATTTTATTGTTAATTTTCAGAGGCGCAAATATAGGTTAACGAACGATACGAAACAATTGAAAAAACAATGTTTTATTGGTTTTCTGAGTCAATTTATCGATTATTCGGACCACAAGATTAATTTTGTCCGCTCATGGCTCAGCGAATTCTGATTTCTGTAACCAGCGATTTAAGCACCGATCAAAGGGTAAATCGTACAGCAACAACCTTAAAAGAGGCTGGTTATCGCGTCCTAGTAATTGGTAGGTCATTGAAAACCAGCATAGAACTGAGTCCGAAGCGCTACCGATCCATCCGATTTAAGCTATGGGCAGAAAAAGGTCCGATGTTCTACGCTTTCTACAATATTCGGCTATTCTGGTTTCTACTTTGGCATCGTGCGGATATACTTGTAAGTAACGATCTTGATACACTTCCTGCTAACTTTTTAGTCGCCAAACTTAAAAAAATCCCATTGGTATACGACAGTCATGAGTATTTTACGGGCGTTCCAGAACTAATTAATCGTCCTAAAGTTCAACGAATCTGGAAAAAAATAGAAGGTTATTGTCTTCCCAAAGTTGATTACGCAATAACCGTAAATGAAAGTATTGCAAGATTGTTTAAAGAGGAATACAACAAAGATTTTAACGTAATTAGGAATGTGCCGTTAATTACCAAACCATTTTTAAGCGAGCGAGAAAAATTAAGAAGCGAATTAGGATTACCGCAATCAAAAAAAATAATTATTCTACAGGGTGCGGGAATTAATATTGACCGAGGCGCTGAAGAATTAGTTGAGGCAATGAACTACTTACCTGATTATTTATTGTTGATTGTTGGTGGTGGTGATGTTATTCCTGATTTGAAAAAAATCGTAAGTGAGGAAAATATGAAAGATTGTGTTTGGTTTATATCAAAACAACCAATTGAAATTCTAAGAAAATATACAGCTGCGAGTAACTTGGGAATCACATTAGACAAAGCAAACAATATTAATTACAAATTAAGTCTGCCAAACAAACTGTTTGACTACATTCATGCTGGCATTCCTGTATTATCATCAGACCTACCAGAATTAAAAAATATTGTTGTCGGTTATAACATTGGAAAAATTTGCCCTGATCACGACCCTAAAAATATTTCAAACCTTATTGAAGAAATGTTATCCTCGGATGAACAGATAAAAACATGGGAAGCCAATACAGCTATTGCTGCGAGGGAATTGAACTGGGATAAAGAGAAAGAAAGATTACTTTCAATATTTAAACAAATTGGATAAACATCTAAACATCGTTTCATTTGACAATCCATATCCACCAAACTATGGGGGCGTAATTGATGTTTATTTTAAAATAAAATCACTTGCTGAAATTGGAATAAAAATCAATTTGCATTTTTTTACTAAACACAACAATGATATTGAAATGCTCCATCAAATTTGCGATGAGGTATTTATATATAAACGAAAAAACGGAATTGCTCAACAATTATCTACAAACCCTTACATCATTCAATCGAGAAAATCAGATGAGTTAAAAGCAAATCTCAATAAAAATAATTTTCCAATTTTGTTTGAAGGTTTACACACAACAAAACTAATTACAGAAGACAAATCCATTAGTAAAAGAAGTATTATTCGCCATCATAATATTGAGCATGATTACTATTTAGGATTATATAATTCGGAGAAAAACATCCTTCACAAACTCTACTATTTTATCGAATCGAATAAGTTAAAAGCTTATCTAAACAATGTTAAAGGAGCTGCATATCATCTTGCAATTTCTGATGCTGATTCAGCGAAACTTACAACTGTAGGGTTTGATAACATCATCACTATTCCACCTTTTCATTCAGCGAATTTCAATAGTGCAAATACTGCAAATGACAATCAAGCTGAAGTACCTTATGTTTTATACCATGGTAATTTAAATGTTGCTGAAAATATAGCTGCCGTTGATTATTTAATAAATAATGTCTTTACTGATAACACAATTAAATACATCATTGCTGGCTCCGACAATGGCCATAACTTGAATTACAAATCAACGAATAACATTCGCTTTATTAAAAACCCCAGCTTTGAAGAGATTACCGATTTGATTGCAAATGCACGAGTGATTGCTCTTCCAACATTTCAATCGACAGGCATTAAATTAAAACTAATTGATTCGTTATATAAGGGGCAGCATGTTATTGTTAACGAACCTATGATTGAAGGATTCCCTTTGCCCGAATTAACATTACTAGCAAAAAACGCTGAAGAAATGAAAAAACTTATCAGTGATAAATTGAAAAACAGGTTTACGATTGAAGAGAGGAATAAAAGAATTCAAGAATTGAATTTACATTTCGACAACAAGGTTAATGCAGCACGAATTAATGAGAT
>JBJOND010000036.1:0-23475 GCA_046052065.1 Bacteroidota bacterium
CAGCTTCAATTGCAGCTACAGCACCACCCATCTCATCAATCTTATGAATATACTCCCAGGCTTTTTCTTCTACTTCATTTGTTAAAGCCTCTACATAATGACTACCTCCCAATGGATCAACTGTCATCGTAGCACCACTTTCAAAAGCAACAATTTGCTGAGTACGTAATGCAATTCTTGCAGCTTCTTCAGTAGGTAAAGCAAGTGCTTCATCAAAACCGTTTGTATGCAACGATTGTGTACCTCCTAGCACTGCCGCTAATGCTTGAACTGTTACACGAACAATATTATTTTGTGGCTGCTGTGCAGTTAATGTGGAACCTCCTGTTTGTGTGTGAAAACGCAACATCATTGCCCGCGGATCTGTTGCACCTAAGTCGCTTGTAATCTTTGCCCACATCTTACGTGCTGCTCTAAACTTAGCTACTTCTTCAAATAAATTATTATGCGCATTAAAGAAGAAAGAAAGTCGCTTTGCAAAAACATTTATATCAAGTCCTTTGTCAATTGCCGCTTGTAAATACGCTTTCCCATCTGCTAACGTAAATGCTAATTCCTGAACAGCATTAGCTCCCGCCTCACGAATATGATATCCCGAAATTGAAATCGTATTCCACTTTGGTAGCTCTTTACTGCAGTATTCAAAAATATCAGTAATGATTCGCATGCTTGGCTTTGGAGGATAAATATATGTACCTCGTGCAGCATACTCTTTTAAAATATCATTTTGTATCGTACCAGAAATATTTGCCAAGTTTGCACCTTGCTTTTTTGCTAACGCGATATACATACACAACAACACGGATGCAGACGCATTAATGGTCATGGATGTTGTGATTTTCTCTAATTCAATTCCTTTAAAAAGGATTTCCATATCGGCAAAGGAATCGATAGCAACACCAGCCTTTCCTACTTCACCATCCGATAAATCGTGCGTAGAATCGTAACCAATTTGCGTAGGCAAATCAAATGCAACAGATAATCCAGTTGTACCCTGATTTAACAAAAAGTGATAGCGTTCATTACTTTCTTCTGCGGTACTAAATCCTGCATACTGGCGCATTGTCCACAATTTACCTCTGTACATATCCGGCTGCACTCCGCGTGTGAAGGGGAATTTACCGGCATCATCACCACCATCTGCTTTGTAAATACGGTTGACTTCAATACCTGAATCGGTAGTTATTTTTTTTGTTGTATCGTTCGACATTGCTTAAAATAATTGTGCTACTTCTGATTTTAAAATAGCTAATGCTTTTTGTGTTGCGAAGTTTTCGCTTGCTAATACTTCATTAAAAAAATGTTCGCTTAATTCATGTGCAGGAGCATCAGGATTGATGGCTGATGCAGAGCGATTAATCTGGTTTACTACATCTTCTTTCGTATTGCGAATGATATTCCATAATGCTGGAGAAATGTAAATCTGCATAGCTAAATTATGCTCAAACTCATCGCGCACCATATTAATCAACGAACGTTGAAAATCACGAACTGTCATTCCGTGAGTATATTGATTTAACAACATATGATTTGGCGAAATACGCTCGAGGTACAATGCCATTCGTTCGTATGCTTGTAAGCGAAGTGGTAGTGTATCCTTTTGGTTAGAAATTTTAATATCCAACAGTTTTAAATTCTGTTCGCGTTGTAAAAACTTCTTGATTAATAAATAAGCAGTTGAAGCCACTACCAAAGGAGGTAATGTAAATACAATCAACATCGTAATATCATTCGACAAATTCATAGCAAAATTTTGATGGTCAAATATCGTAAAAATGGGTGTGACTTTTCTCTTCTAGATACAGGTATTTTTGCCCTATCCTATTATCATTAATAGGTCATAATTGAAATGGTTTATTTAAACCTCTCATTTTGAGTGATAAAGGACAATAAAAATGTTCATTTTAGAGGAGCAGATGGCCACTTTTTTTGATATTTTTGTTCTCTCTATAGAGCTATATGAATTACTTATCGCAACGAATTAACGAACTTGAAGAATCAGCTACAATTGCTATGGCAAGACTAAGCCGTGAACTTCAGGAACAAGGTCATGATATTATCAACTTAAGTTTAGGTGAACCTGACTTTGTAACGCCTCAGGATATCCGCGAAGCCGCTAAAAAAGCGATTGATGATGGATTTACTTTTTATCCTCCAATTGCTGGTTATGCTGATTTAAGAAAAGCAATTAGCGAAAAATTTAAGCGTGAAAACAATCTTGATTTTGGTCCAGACCAAATAGTAGTGTCAACGGGTGCAAAGCAAAGTATCGCTAACGTTGTGATGAGTTTAGTAAATCCTGGTGAAGAAGTAATCATACCTACTCCTTATTGGGTCTCTTATTCACAAATTATAAAATTAGCTGGTGGTGTTCCTGTTTTTATCAATACTTCTATTGAGACTGATTTCAAACCTACAGCAGAGCAGATAAAAAATGCCATTACCCCTAAAACAAAATTGTTAATGTTTTCATCGCCTTGTAATCCTACAGGATCGATGTATACAAAAGAAGAATTAAAAAGCATTGCAGAAGTAATATTACCTCATCCACAAATTTTTATTTTATCGGATGAAATTTATGAGCATATTCGTTTTGAAGGTACGCATGAAAGCATTGCACAGTTTGATTTTATCAAAGAACGAGTAATAATCGTAAATGGTGTATCGAAAGGATATGCAATGACAGGATGGCGTATTGGTTATATCGGTGCAAGCAAAGAAATTGCAAAGGCATGTGATAAGATGCAAGGACAGTTCACTTCTGCAGCATCATCGATTGCGCAAAAAGCAGCTGTGAAAGCTATCTCTACCGATTGGAGCGAATATGAATACATGCGCGATTTGTTTTTAAAGCGCAGGAATTTAGTGCTTGATTTAATGGCACAAATTCCAGGATGGAAATTTAATAAGCCAAGTGGTGCATTTTATGTTTTTCCAGATGTGACTTTTTTCTTCGGAAAATCAGATGGCGAAACAACAATCAAAACTGCTAGCGACCTTTGCATGTATTTATTAAAAGAAGCAAAAGTTTCATTAGTTACAGGAGAAGCTTTTGGTGATGATCGTTGTATTAGAATTTCATATGCCACTTCTGAAGAAATTCTTACGGAAGCATTAAACAGAATAAAATTGGCATTAGCCAAACTTCAATAATTAATTTATCGTAGGTGAATAATATTCAACAAGTATTCGATTCGTTTAACAATTTAAAAGTGCTCATCATAGGCGATGTGATGGTAGATGCCTACCTATGGGGAAGCGTTGATCGTATTTCGCCAGAAGCGCCAGTTCCTATTGTAGCTGTCAAGAAAAGAGAAAGTCGTTTAGGTGGTGCTGCTAATGTGGCAATTAATATTCAATCGATGGGGGCTATTCCTGTGCTATGCTCGGTTATAGGAAATGATAGAAATGGAGAGGAGCTAATTGCATTGATGAAAGAGTTGAACATGTCGACTGATGGAATGATTCAATCATCAGAAAGAGTTACAACTGTTAAGACGCGTGTTATTGGTAACAACCATCAATTGCTTCGAGTAGATGATGAAGTCATGCATGATTTATCATCGAAAGAGCAATCTGCGATTTTAAATGTTATTCAAAAACTTATCGAAAAAGAAAAGCCTGCTGTTGTTATTTTTGAAGACTACGACAAAGGAGTATTGAATGCTGATTTGATAAAAGAAGTAGTATCGCTTTGTCAAAAATCAAACATCCCGACTGCTGTCGATCCGAAGAAGAAAAACTTTAATGCCTATATCGGTGTTGATTTATTCAAGCCTAACCTTATTGAATTAAAACAAGGTGTTAAAGTGGATTTTAAAATACCAGATTTAGATACATTAAGCACTATTTGCGAACCATTTAGAAATGAGCAGCAAATAAAAACGATGATGGTAACATTATCGGAACATGGTGTTTATATTGGAAATGAAAAATCAAAAACAATTATACCTGCACATGTAAGAAATATTTCTGATGTTTCGGGTGCAGGCGATACCGTTATAAGTGTTGCAGCTTTGTGCCTAGGTTTAGGACTTAGTGAAACAATGATTGCCTCGTTAGCAAACTTAGCTGGCGGACTTGTATGCGAACAAGTGGGCGTTGTGCCTATTAACAAAGATTTATTAAAGAAAGAAGCCGAGCAATTATTAGCATGACTGTAATTCCACAAAACTATAAAGGATCCTCCAAGCGCGAACGCGTTGAAGATATGTTCGACCGTATTGCGCCGAAGTATGATTTACTGAACAAAGTTTTGTCGGTAGGTATTGATAAAGGCTGGAGAAAAAAAATGGTAGCTGAGTTAAAACCTTTGCAACCTAAAAAAATGCTTGATATCGCTACAGGAACTGCAGATGTGGCCATTGCTTGTATGCAACTCCAACCATCACATATTACCGGAGTTGATATTTCAGCTTTGATGTTGGCAGAAGGACAGAAGAAAATTGAAGGATTAGGTTTTGCCAAACAAATAACTTTACAACAAGCAGATTCTGAAAGTTTGCCATTTGAAGATAATTCCTTCGATGCAATTACCGTAGCATTTGGTGTAAGAAACTTTCAAAACTTAGATAAGGGATTAAGTGAAATGTTGAGAGTCCTAAAGCCGAATGGCAAAGTAGTTATACTTGAGTTTTCGCAGCCTGAAAAATTTCCAATTAAACAATTTTATAACTTCTATTCGAAATACATTTTGCCTACTATCGGGCAACTAGTATCAAAAGAAAGAGCCGCTTATGAATATCTGCCAGAATCAGTAGCTGCATTTCCATACGGACAAGAATTTGTAAAAATTATGAATCGTAATAATTTTGTTAACTCTAAATGCGTTCCTCTTACATTCGGAATTGCAAGCATCTATGTAGGAAGTAAAAATTAAATGAAAAAAGCCACACTACTCTTTCTGATTTTTTCATTCATTACTGCTTCGTTTGAAACAGTGAATGCGCAGCGTATTATTGTAAAAAATCAGGAAAAGTACGATAAGCAATGGATTCATTTTGGGTTCTTGCTTGGCACAAACAAAACAAACTTTAAAGTTTCGAGAGCAGAAAATTTATTACAGAATGACAGCGTGCTTTTTCTTTCTGCAGATGGGCAAACCGGATTTGATTTAGGCATTATCTCCAACTTACGAATAGCAGAGAATTTCGATTTGCGATTCACACCAATGCTAGCATTTTCGCAACGTAACATGAACTACAACATGACCTTAAAAGTAGCGGGATCAGAGGTGGTAACGAAGAAGATTGAATCTACTTTTATTCAGTTCCCCTTGCTAGTTAAATTCAAATCTAATCGTGTAAATAATTATCGATTCTATGTTTTAGGTGGAGCAAAATATATGATTGATTTAGTTTCGCAAGCAAAAGTAGAAACGGATGAGCAATTAGTAAAATTGAAAAAATACGATTACGGATATGAAATTGGATTTGGTATGGACTTATACCTACCACTATTCAAATTTGCACCTGAAATAAAAATGTATCAAGGCATACCAAATATATTGGCCAACGACAATGCCGTTTATACCACTTCACTAAGTGGATTAAAATCCAGAGTTTGGTCAATCTCCTTTACCTTCGAATAAATGATAAAAAGAATTGAACTTGTTTTGCTGCCAGAAGAGGCTGCCAACGAGGACCAATATAAAATTAAAATCTCCAATTTTCTATCGTGTGCCAGCGATGAGATTTCCGATTTGCGTTTGATCAAGAAATCGATTGACGCACGCTCGCGCAAAGTTAAATACCGTTTATTTTTTGATGTTGCTATTGGAGAAAAACTTCCTCTTCCCGAAGGCATTGAACGTAATTATAAAAACGTTTCCAATAGTAAACCAGTTCACATAATTGGATTTGGCCCTGCTGGTTTGTTTGCTGCATTACGACTTATTGAATTAGGTTACAAGCCTGTTGTTTTTGAGAGAGGAAAAGATGTGCGTAGTAGAAGAAGAGATTTAGCCACTATCAACAAACAAGGAATCGTAAATGAAAATTCGAACTATTGTTTTGGTGAGGGAGGGGCAGGTACTTACTCTGATGGGAAACTATATACACGCTCAGGTAAGCGCGGAAATATTTTACGAATACTTCATACGTTTTGTGACTTCGGTGCTGACGATTCAATTTTAATTGAAGCACATCCGCATATCGGCACTAATAAATTACCACATATCGTTACACGAATGCGTGAGTTTATTGAAAGCTGCGGTGGAGAGATTCATTTTAATTCAAGATTAGAAGAACTTGTAATTGAGGACAAAAAAATTAAAGGGTTAAAAATTGCTTCTATTGATAATAGCAATGAAGCAACAACGTTAAAATCAGATGCCGTTTTATTAGCTACTGGTCACTCTGCGCGTGACATCTTTAACATGTTGCATCAACAACATGTGTTGATTGAAGCAAAAGAGTTTGCATTAGGAGTTCGCATTGAGCACCCGCAAACAATCATTGATAGCTCGCAATATCATTGCGATTTGCGAGGAGATTATTTACCACCTGCCTCCTACTCACTCACAACGCAAGCATTCGACAGAGGTGTTTATAGTTTTTGTATGTGTCCAGGAGGAATTATAGCACCTGCGTCTACAGGCCCGAATGAATTAGTGGTAAATGGATGGTCGCCATCTAAAAGAAATAATCCTTATGCAAATTCAGGAATGGTAGTGAGTGTTAATCTCACTGACTATACACCTTATAAAAAACTCGGACCATTAGCAGGTTTAGAATTTCAAGC
Source organism: Bacteroidota bacterium (assembly GCA_046052065.1). Classification (GTDB taxonomy): domain Bacteria; phylum Bacteroidota; class Bacteroidia; order AKYH767-A; family OLB10; genus CAINEC01. The sequence goes on from JBJOND010000036.1 coordinate 6,742, forward strand.
ACAGATTGAAAGAGATTGTTTCAATGCAGGAGGAGGAAACCTAGTAGCACCAGCACAACGAGTTGTTGATTTTTGCGAAGGAAAATCGAGTAAAGGACTAATCGAAACTTCGTATATCCCAGGCGTTAGCAATACACAACTTGGTGAAGTATTACCAAAAGAAATAACGCAAGCATTACGTGCAGGCATTCGCGAATTTGGCAATAAAATTAAAGGTTACTATTCGAATGAGGGAGTTGTTGTTGGAACCGAATCAAGAACTTCGTCGCCTGTAAGAATTCCTCGAAACAATGAAACATTAATGCATGTAGAAATTGCAGGACTATTCCCTTGCGCTGAAGGCGCTGGATACGCAGGAGGAATTGTAAGTGCAGCGATGGATGGAGAAAAATGTGCTGATGCCATGCACAATTTTATTTCTTTGTAATTACACAAAACTTTTTTAACTCCTCAAAAAACTGAGGATAAGATTTCGAGACTACTTCTGGATTATTTAAATTAATCGAAAATCCTGTAGCTGACAACATCGCTAAACTCATTGCCATACGATGATCGTTATAGGTATCGAAAATAACATTACTAAGATTTGTAGTATTTATCTTACCCGTTATTTCAAGAGTATCATTATTAATCAAGCAATCAACATCACACTTTCGCAACTCACTAGCAATTGCATTTATGCGATCAGTTTCTTTATGCTTCAATGTAGATAATCCCGTAAGAGTAGTTTTAACTCCTAATGCTGCCCCTATCACAGCAAGTGGTTGAGCCAAATCAGGATTATTAATCAGGTCAAAATATAGCTCTTGGTTAAAAGGAATTTCATTTTTCTCAAACAAAATATAATCTTCGGATATCCGAGCCGTTATACCTAAATCATTAATCCATTCCAGTATCACTTCATCGCCTTGAATCTTGTCTGCTTTCAAATCGTTTAAAACAATTTTTCCTTTTCCAGCAATGGCTAGAAACCCTATCCAAAAAATCACTGCGGACCAATCAGCTGAAACATGATAAATTATTGGAATATACTTCTGATGACGAATACTTATTTTATTGTTTTCTAACTCCACTTCAATTCCATATCTACGCATTAAATCAATTGTCATGTCGATATAAGAAAAGGAAACCTGATCAATAGGTAAATGAATGATTAATCCGTTTGGCAATGCAGGAGCGATCATCAATAATGCTGAAACAAACTGACTACTGATATTAGAATCAAATCTTACTTCATTACATTTTTTTTCAGTAAGCTTCAAATGAACTGGAGGATAACCTTCCTTATCAAGGTAATCAATTTCAGCACCCAACTGACGTAAAGCCTCTACTAGCGGACCAATTGGTCGTTTATTTAGTGCTTCATCTCCATTTACAACAACTTCACGATTTATCAAATAACAATAAGCAAGAAAAAAACGAATGGAAGTTCCACCTAAACCACAATTAACTTCCCTCACATCTGACTCAAGTAGTTGTTTTAAAACTTGCGTGTCATCTGCGTCTGATAAATTATCAATAGTAAAATCTGATTCTGCAATTTTATTGATAATCAAAAGTCGATTGCTGATACTTTTAGATGCTGGCAACTGAATGCTTATTACATCTGACAACCGATCGTGAATTAACTGCAATCTTATCATACAAACTCAAGATAAAACGAAGTTGCTTTTTTGATTTCCTCCAACGATGCAAACTGATTTATTTCACAATGACCAATCTTTGTTGGCAAGGAAAAACAAATTTTATCAGTATTCTTTTTATCCTGCAATAAAAATTCAGAGAATATTTTAAAATCAACTATTGGGAGATTAGTATTCTCAAATTTTATCGACAACACGTTTATAATTTCGTCTTTGTTTTCCTTAGATAAAAGTCCTGATAAAAAAGCCAACTCAGTTTCTATCATCATGCCCACAACAATCGCTTCTCCATGCAACAATTCTATTTTATTAACTAGCGCATAACTTTCCAAAGCATGCCCGATAGTATGTCCGAAGTTTAAAATCTTTCGTTCACCGTTTTCATAAAAATCTTTGTTCACCACTTTCGCTTTAACAGCAATTGACTTCAACAATATTTCGTATTCATCCTCATTCGATTTCAAATCATTCCACAAACTATTATCAGCAACAATCGCATGCTTATAGATTTCTGCTAATCCGTTTTTATACTCTCGTTCATCAAGCGTATTCAAAAAGGAAATAGCAATCATTATCTTTTCAGGCGCATACAAAACACCAATACTGTTCTTAATTTGCAAAAAATCAACTCCTGTTTTACCTCCAAACGCAGCATCTGTCATAGCCATCAACGAAGTTGGAAAAATAAAATACTTCATCCCCCTTTTATACAAGGCTGCAACAAATCCACCCAAATCCGATACAACTCCACCACCTAGCGCAACTAGACAATCGCTTTTGGTTGCATTCGCATCAAACAAGTGTTGCCATATTTTTTCTGCTTGTGCCAATGATTTCGATTGTTCACCTGCATCAACAACTATTTTTTCAATTTTGACAGAAGCAGGAAATACTTTTAGAAATTCAGGAAAACAATACAAATGTGTATTTTCATCCATCAATAAAAAAACGCGTGTGTAATTATTAAATGCAGAATGAATTTCATTCTCAAAATCGGTTAGCGACTTTGAAACTAGAACTGTTGTTGAATCAATTTGAAAACTAGAAATCATTCCTTCGATGAATTCTTTACTGGAACTTCTTCTTCTTTTTTAACCTGACTAGTTTGCTGAAGAATAGACTCTTCGTGAATCATATTGTATAACTTCAGAATAAACTCAGGCGACAATCCTTTATCCTCTCCAATTGCAGTGCGCGATTCAATAATTTCTGCCCAGCGCTGCGACTGATAAATAGCAACGTTATTTAAAAATTTATACTGACCAATTTTTCGTGCGATGTTCATTCGTTCGGCCATTTTATTTAGCAAGTCGTAATCAATTTCATCAATCAAATCACGAAGGTCTTGCAAGCGACTCAGCTCTACAGGACAATCGAATTCTGCTTTACGAATATTGAGCGAATCAATAAGAACTTTTAATTCTGCAGGAGTTAACTGTTGGTTTTTATCGCTTAAAGCTTCCGAAGGATTACAATGTGATTCAATCATTAATCCATCGAATTGCAGGTCGAGCGCCAGCTGAGAAACAGCACCTAACAGCTGCGGACTACCGCAAATATGACTTGGATCGCAAAATATAGAAATTTCTGGCAATCTTCGTTTTAACTCAATTGGAATTTCCCAATTAGGTTTATTACGGTAAACATTATTCTCATAACTTGAAAATCCTCGATGAATCGCAGCTATCTTTTTAGTTCCACTTCTTTCAATTCGCTCAATTGCTCCAATCCATAGTGCTAAATCAGGATTCACAGGATTTTTAATAAACACCGGAATATCTACTCCATTTAAACTATCTGCGATTTCCTGTACTAAAAAAGGATTTACTGTAGTGCGAGCTCCAATCCAAATAAAATCAATTTTGTTTTTTAAGGCTGCTTCAACATGTTTTGCAGAAGCTACTTCAACCATGACAGGCAAACCAGTTGCATCACCTGCATCCCTTAACCACACTAATGCCTGCTCCCCCATTCCTTCAAATGAACCGGGGCGAGTACGAGGCTTCCATATACCTGCACGAATGGCATGTGCACCACTTGCTTTTACACCTAAAGCAGTGTTCATTACTTGCTCCGCAGACTCAGCACCACAAGGTCCCGATATTATCCAAGGCTTATTGTTAGCGGGGAATCCCCATTGATCAGGTGATAGTAGCATATTAAATAAAACACGTAAAGTTACAACATAGTTTATTTTTTAAAAACGTTGTTTCAATATCAAAAGCTCACCTATACAAACAGTTACAATGCATCAATGTAAATACTTCAAAAATAAATGGTCAAATCCCTCCTTTTTTAAGGTTCTGATTATCTTTGCCGTGCTATGGAATCATCGCCCAAACTATCCTTTGATAATTTAGAAAACGCCTTTGCATCAAAAAGCAATCAGGAAATAAAACAAGCCTATTGGCTATTTAAACTAATCGGTTATCCGAAATTGGTAGCATTAGGCAGTAGTATTACTGGTAAAGCTTTAGACTGGCACTTGCCTGTTAAAGGAATTATCAAGGCTACCATTTTTAAACAGTTTTGTGGTGGTGAGAATATTGAAGAATGTACAAAAGCAATTGAAAAGTTACATCAGTATGGCGTTGGTAGCATTTTAGACTATTCGGTAGAAGGCGCTAAAGAAGAGTATGAATTTGATGCTTCTTGCGAAGAGATTATTGCTACTGTGGTAAAAGCGAAAGGAAATAAAAGTATTCCTTTCTCGGTATTTAAAGTTACAGGACTAGGTCGTTTTGATCTATTGGAAAAAGTAAGTGCAGGAATAAAATTATCTGAAGATGAAAACGCAGCTTACGAACGCATTCGTGCCCGCGTGAAGAAAATTTGTGAAACCGCATATCAATGTAATGTTTGTATTTTTATTGATGCAGAAGAAAGCTGGATTCAGCAAGCTATTGATGATTTAGCGACGGAGAATATGGAGCGTTACAATGCATCAAAAGCTATTGTTTACAATACCATTCAACTATATCGTCACGATCGTTTAGCGTTTATTAAAACGAGTCATGAGCATGCTAAAAATGGAAACTACCATCTAGGATTAAAACTGGTTCGTGGTGCTTATATGGAAAAAGAACGCGCTCGTGCAGCGACTAACGGTTATGCATCACCGATACAACCAAGTAAAGATTCAACCGATAAAGATTACAATTTAGCATTAACCTATTGCTTAGAGCATATTGCACAAATTGCTATTTGTGCTGGTTCGCACAATGAAGCGAGCAACTTATTGCTTACTGATTTAATGAAGCAATTTAACATCGCTAATAACGACCAACGCATTTATTTTAGTCAGCTTTTAGGTATGAGCGATCATATCAGTTTTAATTTAGCAAAAGCAGGATACAATGTTGCCAAGTATGTCCCATACGGACCAGTAAATGCTGTATTTCCCTACTTGACGCGTAGAGCCCAAGAGAATACATCTATTGCAGGACAAATGGGAAGAGAGTTATCCTTATTAGTAGCTGAAAAGAAGAGACGAAAGCTCTTATTTTAAATCTTATTTTTATTTTGACTTATAGGATATTTCGACTCTAAATCGAGATTCGAAAATACCAATTCTACGAGCTGCTGATTGTGTAATCTTAATTAATACATCATGATTATCGCCTGTATCAGGAAGTACTCCTACAACCTTTACAAATACAGATCGATTACTCATTGGGTTATTCACTTTGATAATTGTCCCCATTGGAGCACTACGATGCAATGCGTAAAATTTTTCATTTTTACTAATCGATGATTCCATTATCCAAGTAGCCACTCCCTGCTCTGTTATACTACCATTGGATTCGTGATAAGAATAATCATTGTGATGTTCAATTTCATTTTTAGCTGTGCTATTATTTAGGTTGGAGTTTACGCTGATGTTAGCTTTATCGTTTGTGTTAGAGTTGGAATTTGCTTTAGCGTTAGCATCCATGTTAACACTATCAGCTTTGTCCTGCTCCTTTACGTCGTTGCTTACTAAAGTTTTATTTATTGGAATTTTAATTGTTTGTCCAGCTTGCACATTGGTTGACTTTAAACCATTGAACTTTGCTAGATCATTAAAATTCATATTGTGGTTTTTCGCTATTCTATAAAGTGTTTCGCCAGGTTGAACTTTGTATATAATGACATTGGAATTAGATTTTAAATCATTCTTCTTTGTAGTAGTTGATTTATCGCTGGAAACATCACTTTTCTTTTGTTGAATCTGATTATCGTCTTCAACATTTTTCTTAGCAGGTTGTGCTGAATTCTTTTCTAATTCAACAATCTCTACTTTACTATCATTCGAAACTTTTTTTGATTTTAAATAATTATCAAACGGAATTAAAACCGCCTGATCGAATTTAAGCTCCTTCGCTTTAGGATTAATAGACTGCAATTCTTTCATCGGAGACTTATACTTTACCGCAAGCCCCGACCAAGTTTCTCCCTTTTGAATTTTATGAACAAAATACTTCTTTCCGTCCTTCCATTTTACTTCAGGATTGTCTTGCGCTGAAACAATAGAAAACGTGCTTATTAATACGAAAAAAACGAGATAAAATCGAATAAGATTTTTAGAAAACATAGAAAGGTTTAATTCTTTTGCAAATATACTTTTATAAATTATTGAGGGATATTTAAGATTGTAATTTTTGATCATTGATACTCGACAAATATAACCCCATATAAGTAATGAAACCATTGATAACAATCAGTTCATATCCGAACTTATATCCTCCAAACCAAGCAGGAGCATTTTCTGCAAGTTGCCACGTAATTAACGGAGATAACACGCAAATCAAAGGAACAATCCCTTCTTTCAAAGTTCGTTTAGTAAACATCCCAAACACAAAGATACCCAATAAGGGACCATACGTATATCCGCCTAATTTTAATATCAAATCGATGATAGAACGATTATTCAACCAATAAAAGTACATCACCGCCAATAAAAATAACACGGCAAATCCAATATGCACCCTTCTTCTGATTTGTAACTGCTTGTTTTCATCCCATTGTTCATTACGCTGAATACCCAAAATATCAATACAAAACGAAGATGTTAAGGCTGTGATAGCACCATCTGCACTCGGGAACAAAGCAGATATCAAAGCAATGATAAATATAAATCCCATCACCGGAGGAAAGTAATTCAATGCAATATCCGGGAATAAATTATCACTCTTGAAATCTTTTGCCGCAATATTAATCCCCTCCTTCTCTGCATAGATGTATAATAATCCGCCCAGGAATAAAAACAAGAAATTCACTACGATCAAAATAAATCCTAATGACACTACATTCTTCTGCGCTCCACTCAATGTTTTAACTGAAATATTTTTTTGCATCATTTCCTGATCTAATCCCGTCATTGTAATTGCGATAAATGCACCGCCAATCAAATGCTTTAAGAAATAAGCAGGACTTTTATAATCGGTAATTAACCAGTTCGCATGACCAGCATCTTGCATTGTTTGATAAGCGGTAGAAAAATCGATATTCAAATTTTTCAGAATGAAATAAACACATAATACCAACCCACCTAACATGAACGAAGTCTGTAATGTATCTGTCCAAACAATTGTTTTAACCCCACCCTTAAACGTATACGCAACAATCAGCAATAAAATAAAAACAGCGGTTACCCAAAACGGAATACCTGCATCATTTAATAAAAACGCTTGCAACACGTATATCACGAGGTATAATCGTGCAGTTGCACCTACCGTTCTAGCTACAATAAACAACATCGCTCCCGACTTATAAGTGGTCATTCCAAAGCGTGTTTGCAAATAGGTGTAAATGGAAGTCAGCTGTAAACGATAGTACAATGGCAGTAGATAATACGCTATGGCCAAGTAACCAAAGAGGTATCCAACAACAACCATCATGTACGACATGGCTTGCGTTTGAACCGTACCTGGTACCGACACGAAGGTCACACCAGATAGCGATGTACCAATCATCCCGAAGGCAACAATGTACCACGGTGAAGACTTATTGCCGAGGAAGAATCCGAAGTTGCCCGCATTACGCGCAGTGTACCAGGAAATAACCAATAGTACCGCGAAATACAGTAAAACCAGGGATATCGTAAGTGCAGGAGTCATGCTTTAAAATTTAATCGAAATTAGTCATCAATAATTATTCAAAACTTTCATGCATAATATTTTTTGAACATCTTTTGATTCGTAAATTTGTCTTCCTTCAAACAGGAAATTTAACTGTGAATTTACCCTCTAAAATACTTGACGATGTAGTGCAGGCTTTTGCCCAGCTGCCAGGCGTAGGACAAAAAAGTGCTTTGCGTATGGCCTTGCATTTACTAAAAATGCATCCTGAGCAAGTGGTGAATATGGGGGAGAAAATTGGATCACTACGAAAGGAAGTCCGCTATTGCATGCATTGCTACAATATTACAGGCACCGACATTTGTGATATCTGTGCAGATGCAAAACGCGATGAAGGAATCATTTGTATTGTAGAAGACATTCGTGATATCATTGCCATAGAAAATACGAGTCAGTTTAAAGGGCATTATCATGTGTTAGGCGGATTAATTAGTCCGATGGATGGCATTGGTCCTTCTCAACTAACCATTGATGCACTCGTTGATCGACTAAGTAAAAAAGAGATCCGTGAGATTGTTGTAGCATTAAGCACAACGATGGAAGGCGATACTACTTTGTTTTATATCTTTAAAAAAATAAAGCCGCTAAACATTCCTGTGAGCACCTTAGCACGAGGTGTAGCTATTGGAGGTGAATTAGCTTACGCGGATGAAGTAACATTAGGTCGTTCGATTGTAAATCGTGTTCCTTACGACCATGAACTTGTAAAATAATACGACTTGAAATTATCTGTCATCATTGTTAACTATAACGTAAAGTACTTTTTGCAACAGTGCTTACAGTCCGTGCAAAATGCTTGTCGCACAGTAGATACAGAAATATTTGTAGTAGATAATAATTCTTCGGATGGCTCCAATGAAATGGTGCAATCACTTTTTCCAGAAGTACATTTGATTGCCAACAAAGACAACACAGGATTTTCAAAAGCTAACAACCAGGCTATACGAAAATCGAAAGGAGAATATGTTTTGTTGTTGAACCCCGATACTGTTGTTGAAGAAGACACCTTTAAAAAGGTAGTTGACTTTATGGATGCGCATGATGATGCAGGAGGATTAGGCGTTTATATGATTGATGGTAAAGGAAATTTTCTTCCAGAATCAAAGCGAGGCTTACCTACTCCATCGGTGGCGTTTTATAAAATCTTCGGATTATCATCAGTATTTCCAAAATCTAAAGTGTTTGGCAAATATCATTTAGGATATTTAGATAAAAACAAAACACATGAAGTCGATGTATTGAGTGGCGCTTTTATGCTGATGCGCAAAGCAACGCTTGCTGAAGTTGGATTGTTGGACGAAGATTATTTCATGTATGGAGAAGATATCGATTTAAGCTATCGCATTACTAAGGGCGGATACAAGAATTATTACTTCGCAGATACAAAGATTATTCACTACAAAGGAGAAAGCACGAAGAAGAGTAGCGTAAACTATGTGTTCGTGTTTTACAAAGCCATGGTCATTTTTGCGAAGAAACATTTTGCGCCTGGCAATGCTGCTTTATTTTCCTTCTTGATAAATATGGCGATCTGGCTTCGTGCTGGATTAGCTATTGCAAAACGATTCATTGATCGTATATGGCTACCGTTAGTAGATGGTGGTTTGATTTACTTAGGAATGATGGCCATTAAAGATTATTGGTCGATTAATGTAAATGTAGCTCGCTACCCCCCTTTCTTCATGAATGTGGTGGTACCGATTTACATTGGCATCTGGATATTTTCAGCATATTTAAATGGCGGGTATGATAAACCCTTTCGATTCTCGAAGTTGATTCGCGGATTACTAATTGGCACGCTCGTAATTTTAGTGGGCTATGCCTTACTTCCTGAAGACTTACGTTTTTCAAGAGCTTTAATATTATTCGGAACGGCTTGGGCCTGTTTTATTGCTGCCGCGATTCGTATTCTGTTGCATTATACAAAAATTAAGACCTTTCATTTAAACGAAGCGGCACAAAAACGTTTATTGATTGTTGGCGATGCTGGTGAAGTCAATAGAATATTATCGATGTTGATGATTGGAGGGAACACCAATCGTTTTATCGGATTTATCAGCAATAGCGAAGACACTAACGAACAACAGAATTTAAAATCGTTTTACTTAGGAAGTTTAACTTCTTTCAGCGATATCGTTTCTGTTTATGAAATCAATGAAGTTATTTTCTGCGGAAAAGATTTACCCTCCTCACAGATTATGAATTTGATGAGCTCGGTGAGCAATAGCCAAATTGAATTTAAGATTGCGCCTCCGGAGAGCATGTTTATCATCGGCAGCAATTCTATCAATGAAAATGGCGACCTCTACTTTGTAGACGTATCGAATTTAAACAGCCCTGCGAACAAGCGTAAAAAACGCATATTTGATATTTGTGTTTCGATTGCTTTTTTGATACTCTCTCCTGTTTTAATTTTAATTGTGAAGAATCAAATCAACTTCCTGATTAATATTTTTCAGGTACTAGCGGGAGTTAAAAGTTGGGTAGGAAAAAAAGGCGATGAGAAAATTCTTCGAGGTTTAAAGCCTGGGGTATTATCACCAGCTTCTATGAGTACTACTAACGACAACGAAGTAACGAAAGATCGTTTGAATGCTCTTTACGCGAAAGAATTTAATTGGAGAAACGACTGGAGGATAGTTATGAGAGGCATTAAGATTTTGGGAAGCAACTAGAAAATCACCCAAGATAACAAACAAAAAATCTTATTAGGTGTGATCCTTATTTTTTAGTAACGACTTTTTATTGTTGACCAACAAGTTTAGTTTTGCTTTCTTCTAATTTCTTTTTGATATACTCTTTCAATTCTTCGAAAGACATATTTTGAGTTTCAGCACTTATCTTCTCTCTTATTTCTCTCATCATCTTAACTGCATCAAACTCTTTTTCTTTATTATTCATTTCCATAATTAATCAAATCTTTGGGACTTCTTATTTCAATCATCGAATATCCTAATCGTAAATTTACTGAATTATATCCTTTTATCCTATCTAAATTTACAATATGCTTAAAATTCCAACTTGCTAATATGTCTACCTTATGAATGGTAGCCATCGCAATATGTCTACAATCCTCCAAACTAGTCTTTCCAACGACCTTTTCAGCGATGTATGTATCTGCCAAATCAATTGCTTCAGCCGTTAATTCAATTCTAATAAATTTATTGGGCGAATAGTTTAACAAATGGTTCCGAACATTTTCCGGCGCATTCAATAATTCAAGATCGAGCAAATCTGACACTACAAAAATTATTTCATCATTATTTAACCGCTCAAATAGTTTAATTGTGGCTTCCTGAAACTCTGTGTCAAAGTAACCACCCACAATTGAAGTATCGATATAGACTTTTTGTTTCATTGGATTACATTAAGACAAATTTAATAAAAATCACACCTAATCTATTATACAAATACGATTAGAAATTAGAAATTGATTTTAGTAACGTATTACTTTTTAATCTGATCCAACGCATCACCCCGCAACTCAACAATCACCTCATTCCTACGGTTAACCAATTCGAAAGGTGGATTATAGCCCAACAAATAAAATTTATTAGTGTATTGGATTCCTTCTTTATCTAATGCTTTAATTAGCTTTTGCTTATACTCTGCGATTCGTTCATCATTTGCCCAGCCACCAAAGGTAATTGCAGCAACTACCTTAGCAGGTTCTTCTCTGAACTCTATTTGCGATTGGTTGGGTTGTGGAAGCGATTCCTTTTTATATTTCTTAGGAACCATAAACATCATCGTCATCGAATCCTCTAACGACATTGCCACAGGAGATGTCATTGCGATACTTTCATTTCTATCATTACCACCAAAAATATACCCTGCTAAAATCCTAAATCCTGTGCTGGACGCATTTTTATATTCATTAGTAGAAAGCTTCACCGAAGTAAACAACGATGCATCATAACTGCGAACCTCGAACCCATCGTATTTTTTCTTGACGGTATATGGATACATCTCAATATCATTCTGACTTTTTAACGCATAAACTTGTACTACAATAAAAGCAAGGACAACTATTCCGAGGATTACATAAACTATTTTCATGGTGATTAATTTTTTCTAATTAGAAGAACGATTGAGGAGTGGAAATGTTTTATGGAAACACAACAGTGCAGAATGGGATTTGATGTTTTTGACGGAAGAAATAACGTTTTGCGTGCAGGCGCCTGTTTTTGCTACAATTTACTCCTGCTAATTTATTAATTAGCATTACAACTCGCAAAGATGGCTCTTGCACGCTGTTATAGCCAGTCTTTCTTCGATTTCGTATTATTTGCAAAATGTAAATTTTTTCTTCAAAATTTCTATTTATTTTTCACATGAAAATTTATACGTTTAAAAGCATTATCGTATTGGTTGTATAAAGGTCTTACAATTAAATTCTTTTCACTTAATATTTCAATTCCGATCATTTTATTGAGTTCATAAATACGCCAATTATTACCCTTTAATTTGTTGATAGGATTACTTGAATAACCTCTTACAAACCAAGCCCGTAAGGCAAATTTCCCTTCTTCCAGATGATTTTGAAATTTATTATATAGTTCTCCAATTAAATATGGTTCGACAATTCTAATTTGTCCTTCATACTCAAAACGGATTAAGTTTCGACCTTTAATAGCTGTTATTAGAATTTCAATCGTTTTCTGCTCTTTCGGAGTCATATAGCATAAGGATTTATTATTAATTTCTTTGTCATTGAATTAAATTTATTAATTGCTTTTTGTAAGTTAATAAGATTGGTTATAACTACCTTATACACGCTATAAAACTTCGTTATATTTCCGTATTTTGCTGTATTGGCGCAGTTTTATTTCGTATATACCAAAGTAATATAAATATCTATAAATCATCAAAAGGAGATTTTACTTTTTGAATATTATGGATGCTAACGATTTATTCCCACTACTCTTTTTCGCGCAAAATAAGATTTATTGATGATGTCTTTTAATTGCGTCAACAACCAAAGCTATATAAACCTAATTACTTTTCAAAATAAAAAAAGTGTAAGTATAAATTACAACACTCGCTACAATCCCCCTCCCTCTACATATCTGTAATCGATTCAAGCAAGCCAACTATAAATTTATCATCGCATAATCCCAGAACATAATCGCTCCGAGATTGTTGTTGAGTGCATAACGGGTTTTGAATGCTGAATTATTTGCATTTCAAAAAAAACAGAAAATTTAAAAAAGCTGAAATGAGTGAGTATTAAAAACCAGTTCACTTATGCTAACAAGAAAAAGAATCCAACAATAAAATTACCAATAAAACTAACTAACTTTGAAGAGCAATAGAATTATAAATGGAAGCACTGCAAGGCTTTATTCAACAAAGCCATTACATCATATTTCAGGTAGATTTTTGTTTGTTTATGCCCTCATCAAACTATGTAATTGTAAACAAAAAAGAGAAATATGTCTAAAGCAATTGTTATAGGTGCTGGGATTGCCGGAATTGCGTCTGCTTTGCGTTTACGTGCTGCAGGAATAGAGGTTAACGTTTTTGAGGCCAATGATTATCCCGGAGGCAAATTACACGCATTTGATTTAAAAGGTTATCGTTTCGATGCTGGCCCCTCCCTCTTTACAATGCCTGAATTAGTCACTGAACTTTTTCAATTGTTCGGAGAGTCATCAGCAGATTATTTTGAATATATCCGTAAAGATTCGGTGTGCAATTATTTTTGGGAAGATGGCATTCGCTTTAATGTAAACTCTGATAGAGAAACTTTTGCGAAAGAAGCTGCGGCTAAATTCGGCATAGAGGCGGAAACATTGTTAGCCTATTTAAAGAAGAGTCAGAAGAAGTATGAACTAACCTCCCCTTTGTTTTTAGAAAAGTCTTTGCATAAAGTCAGCACTTATTTATCGAAAGATACGCTCAAGGCTTTATTGCAAATGTCGGATATGGGCATTTTTACCAATCTTAATACGCTGAATCAATCAGAAATAAAGGAACCACATCTCGTTCAATTATTCAACCGTTACGCTACCTATAACGGATCTTCACCCTATCGCACCCCTGGTATTATGAGTATGATTCCACATTTGGAATTGTACCTAGGCACCTATTTCCCCAAAAACGGAATGCATAGTATTACCATGAGTCTTTACCAATTGGCAGTTAAGCAAGGTGTTCAGTTTAATTTTAATCATAAAGTAGAGCGCATCCTTGTTAAAAATAATCGAACGATTGGTGTTCATGGAAATCAAAAAGACTTTTTTGCAGATAACATCATATCTAACATGGATATATTTTCTACATACAAGAAATTACTTCCGAATGAGTCACACCCTAAACGCACCTTGAGCCAAGAGCGCTCCAGTTCTGCCGTTATTTTTTATTGGGGTATAAAGAAAATATTTCCAGAACTAGATTTACATAATATTTTCTTCAGTGGAAATTACACTGAAGAGTTTGCTCATATTTTCGATCATAAAACATTATTTGACGACCCAACTATTTATATTAATATTACCAGCAAGGATAACTCAAGTGATGCTCCTGCTGGATGTGAAAACTGGTTCGTTATGATTAATGCTCCCGGTGATTATGGTCAAAATTGGGAAGAATTAGTGACGCAAGCTCGTAAAAATATTATTAAAAAGTTAGATCGTTTGTTAGGTGTCAACTTAGAATCACTTATTGAAGTTGAAGATGTTTTAACGCCTCCTCAAATTGAATCACGTACGAGTAGTTATAGAGGAGCTCTCTATGGCGCAGCAAGCAATTCAAAATTTGCGGCATTTCTACGACATCCGAACTTCTCCAATCAGCTAAAAAATTTATACTTCGTTGGTGGGTCTGTTCATCCCGGAGGTGGAATTCCGCTTTGCCTTCTTTCTGCAAAAATCACCTCTGAATTAATCAACTCTGCTCAATGATAAATTCTATTATTAATAAAAATAACATATCCGTTTTTGCAATTTGGTTAGTAACCATTTCAGGTTTAATTGGTATTTATTTAGGGCATTTAGATTGGTTCATATCCAAAACACCTTTGAATCTTATTTTAGGTGCAACGCTATTGTATTGGAATTTTCCACCTAAAAACGGATTGCGCAGTTGGATAATTTGGCTTATTGTCTATTCGATAGGAATGATGGTGGAGCTCATTGGAGTTAATACAAGTTTGCTTTTCGGAAATTATCATTATGGAGAAAATCTGGGAATAAAAATAATGGGCGTTCCGCTCTTGATTGGCATTAATTGGGTAGTCCTCACCTTCCTTACAGCTATTCTCGCTAAACGTTATATTTCAAACAAATGGTTGGCTATCCTTACGGGATCTATTTTAATGGTAGGACTTGATTTCTTTATCGAACCGATAGCGCCTATTTTTGATTTCTGGCATTGGGCAGAAGGAGATGCTCCAATAAGGAATTTTATAGACTGGTTTATTGTTTCATTTATTTTACAGATGATTGTAAGAAGTGATTTAACAGAAGAGACGAGTTCTTTTCCGCTGCACCACTTAGCCTCTCAATTCGTATTTTTTGTTTTTTTCTATTTCTACTTTAAACATTGAGAAATCCATCATTGGTCCAAGTGATCTAATAGAATTTATTCTATTCATATCTTCCTTGCAATAAAAAATTGATGATTGAAAAAAACACTAAATCAAACCATCATTAGTTTCGTGAAAAAATATTATTTACTCGATGGAAGGTAAGATTCGAGAACATTTAAACCTCCCCATTTTCCTATTGATTGATAGGGCTGAAAACGAATAAACATCTCTTCTTTATACCAATCGAGTTCTCGTGTTTTCTTAATTGCTACTTGATGCTCAGGGCTTCTATACGCAAAGTTTTTAAGGTCTTCTTTTGATTTCCAAATACTAAACGTAGCCATCTGCACCAACGGAGCTTCGCCAATTCCTTTTGTATAAATCAGACCTGGACAACCATCTTTAATGGGCTGTTCTGAAACAGGAACATAACGCCAAAATTTTATCAACTTATTTTTTCGGATGGTGGCACGTGTAATTACAGCAATAAGTTGGTTCGACTCATCTAAGTCTGTTGATGTAGTAAAAGGGTTCCCTCCTGCCCAAAGGCCTTTGGCATTTATCACTTTCATAAAAATAGTCCAACGTTCAGCACTATGTTCTTGATAGCGTTTAAAAATTTCTGCTTCTTGAAGAAAGTTTTTAGCAGCTTCTTCATTATCCCAAATACAAAGTAAAGCATACACCCCCCAATCTGGCAGCGGATTAAATCCAAGATCTTTTCCACTCCCCATAAGCTTATAGAATTTTAGTCCTTTCGTTTTGCTTATGTGAGCATGTGCAAATTGCATTTGAAAAAACGCCCAAAGTTTATTTGAAAAAGTATTGAAGCGAAATAAAGTCAATGTGGAAATGCACTGCATCTTCAGAAGTAATTTAGAATAAATGTTTAATCAAAGCAAGACAATTCTATCCTACCTCGAATTCTTATGTCTCAACCTTAAAGCTGTCAACGTCTTTTTTGTCTCTGCAGGGAAATCACCGTTCATCATCCACTCGTAATACGAAGGCTCGTTTGAAAAAACATCATCAACCGTTTTGCCCTTATGCTTTCCGAAGTTAAATACTTCCTTTCCTTTGTCGTTGTAGATAATTCTTCCAGCTAAATCAACATTCGAGTTCATGGCAGTAAATGCAGCAAGTCCTTGTACATCTTTCGCCAACGACTCATACCTTTCTAATTGCGCCATCAATACTTCATACGTTGCAGTGATATCTGCCTCCGCACTATGTGCATTTTCAATTTCTTTATTGCAATAAAATTTATACGCTGCCGATAAAGTACGTTGCTCCATCTTATGAAAAACATTTTGGACATCCACCATCTTGCGATTGCTCATATCAAAGTCGACACCCACACGTAAAAACTCATCGACTAACATTGGGACATCAAACTTATTGGAGTTGTATCCAGCTAAATCAGCGTTGCCAATAAACGCAG
>JBJOND010000037.1:0-23398 GCA_046052065.1 Bacteroidota bacterium
GTTGTGCTGCAAGTTCAACAGGTCGTGGAAGCTCTTACAGTGCGAATGATGGCACTAGCTGGATCTTAGTAGATACAAATGGAATCGGAACCTCTGATGGTTACACATCTATGGATTGGATTAGTCCGCTTACAGGATGGGCTGGTGGATTCTCTGCTGATCCTTTAACGGATGGTATCTACCGTTATACAGGAAGTGCAGTTGGAATCAATCAAATTACAAAAAACACTAACCTAACTTCATTCCCTAATCCAACTAGCGGATTAGTTAGAATCAATACGAACTATGAAGGTGTTGTTAATGTTAACGTGTTTGACATTCTTGGTAACCTAGTTACATCGTTCCAATCATTCTCAACTAAAGTTGGCTTATCAGTTGATTTAAGAAATTTAAGCAACGGAATTTATTCTGTTCAGATAATTGACGTAACTGGAAATTCATCAGTTGCTAAAGTTGTAAAAAATAATTAATTACTATTACTAAAATAAAATCAAATGAAAAAATCATTAATCTTAGGGGCCTTATTCCTATGCATGTCATCAATCGGATTCGCGCAAGAATTCAAAGTAATCACAATTGTTGAGTCAATTGTACCAGGTGGAATTGGTCGTTCAAGAATTATCGAAAACCAAGGAACAGTAGACATTGAAGCCTTAACAACTGAACGTGAAGGTGACAAATCGAACTCTGGTAAAGTTAAACGTAGCGACTTAAAAGATGTTGGTGACAATTTAAAAGAAACTAAGTTGTTAAACTTCTATTCTATGGTTGGTATTCAATTCGGAAACATTGCTTCTAACGATGCGATTATCGGAGCGAAAATCAATGAAATGATTAAAAATGGTTACAAATTAACTTTTGTAGCATCAGGTGTTGAATCAGATGCAGGCAAAGATGATGGTAATGGTATTTTCATTACTCGTTTATATTTCAGCAAATAATTAATTTGAAATAATCTAAAAAGGGGATGTAGAAATGCATCCCCTTTTTTTATTTTTGTATAATCATGAAAATAAAATCGCTATTCCTTTTATTTTTGATTGCTAATTACTCAATTGCTCAACCACAGCTAAAAAAAGTACTATTTGTTGGGAATAGTTATACCGCAGTAAATGATTTACCAGCATTATTATCGAGCGTAGCACAATCAGCCGGCGACAGTGTAATTTATGAAAGTAATTGTATTGGCGGATATACTTTACAGTTGCATAGTACGAATGCAACAACTTTACAAAAAATTGCACAGGGTGATTTTGATTTTGTTGTACTGCAAGAGCAAAGTCAACTTCCCTCCTTTCCTACCTCACAAGTTCAATCATCCGTTTACCCCTATGCGAAAACGTTAGACTCCTTAATTAACTTAGCTAATTCATGTACTGAAACTGTTTTTTACATGACTTGGGGACGAAAGAACGGTGATGCTAGTAATTGTCCTAATTGGCCACCCGTATGCACCTATACGGGTATGGATAGTTTATTGCGATTACGTTACGAGGATATGGCAAGCACTAATAACGCAGTGGTTTCTCCTGTAGGAGCTGTTTGGCGATATATCAGAAATAATCACCCAAGTATTGAATTATATAGTGCAGATGAAAGTCATCCATCAATAGCGGGTAGTTATGCGGCTGCTTGTACTTTTTACAGCATTCTATTTAGAAAAGATCCAACAGCAATCACTTTTGCAAGTACATTAGATAGTATATCTGCATCAACTATTCGAAATGTAGCTAAGTTAGTTGCATATGACAGTTTGAGTTTCTGGAATGTAGGTGACTATGATGTTGATGTTAATTTTTCCTATTCTTATTTCTCATCAACAGGAATAATATTCATGAACCAAACGCAAAATTGCGATTCTATTTTATGGGACTTTGGTGATGGCCAACAATCGAATGCAGGAACACCTATCCACATCTATCAGCAAGGAGGCACTTACACTGTAACACTGGTTGGCTATCGCTGCAATGAAACAGATACCTTCATATTACAGGTTCCCACTATACAATCTGGCTTGAATGAAAATGAAAAAAATGAAATACATATTGCGAATATTTCAAAATCAGGTATTATAACGTTGGAAGGAAACCTCCAAGATGTTCGACGAGTAGAAATATTAAATCAAGAAGGTAAGCTGATTTATACTAGCAACAACATAAGTAATACAATTCCACTAATAAGTAATAATAGCGGAATGTATTTACTGAATATACACTACGAGAACTTTATCCGACCCACAAAATTTGTCTTCTCGAAATAATCAACGAACCACGAATGATTTTGTAATAAACGAGGCTCCGTTATTACCAACTAATTTCATATAATAAACTCCTTTTGTATACTTACTCACATCAACAGAAAATTCATTGCTGAAATTATTTAGTTGTGAATTATAAATCATTTGTCCAATCTCGTTCACAATTTCATAGCCTGAAATATTATCCATTGGAATATCAGTAGGCAGTTTTACATTGAGTAATTTACTTGTAGGATTTGGATAGAGTTGTAAATTCACTTTTTCAAACTCATTTATGGATGTAATATCATTCACGCTGGTGATTCGCGCAGAATACATTCCATTACCATGCGTTGCGACTGCAATTAGTCCATCTGAAGGACGAACAGCCATCATGTCTACAATGGATTTACCAATAGAATTCACACCTTGTTGAATCCAAACAGTCGTTAATCCATTTAAAGTTGAAGTTGCGTATAAACCAGTGCTTCCACCAACAAAATAAACTTTATCACCATTTGCTATAGGCATGATTGAAGCCCATCGTAAAGATGGGCCATTACCTGTTCCACCTGTATTGGCTTCGAGGTTACCTCCTACTTTGGTCCAGTTAAGGCCACCATCAAGAGAATGAAATAAACTATAAATATTATAATTACTGAATACTACCATTATTTCATTAGCATCATTAGGATTAACCGCAATACAACTTACATAACCTGTCGTACTGAATTGCGATGATGTAATTACTGTCCGTTGTGGATTACCGATATGGGCATTATCTACACGATAAACATTTCTTTTGTTTGTACCGTAGTACAAAATATTTGCAGGTGTTTTACTAATAGATAGAGCTGTTATCACTTCATCAGTCACAGCTAATGTATCAGAAAACTGAACCCAACCGGTTGAAATTGTATCAAACTGATTCGTTAATTGAATAGCACTTAAATCATCATTGCGCCAGATTGACTCTCCTGCACATAAATACATCAGATTATTGTTATTCGGATCTAATACAAACGGAGCAATGAATCGATAATTACTCGCACCAATCGGATCCATTCTTCGGTAATCCGTAACGTTACCTTGTGCATCGAGATGCGTTTTGTAGATACGGCCTTGCTGCTTTGAAAAATAATATTCTGTGCTATTACCAATTGCTAAATACGAACCATCGCCATCAAATGGATGTGTCCAAGGATCTGTTGAGATGGCGTTAGTAGTACGATAAGTTCCGTTATCTTGTAATCCTCCCATCAAAATATCATCCGTAGTATTCATATCCATTCCAACCGTATAAAACTGAGAGGTGATATAACCATTACTCAAATCATTCCATACAACATTTGATGCAAGACAATCATCAGTGCGAGCAACACCTCCATCACTTGCCGAATACAATTTTGTTGGATTTGATGGAAGAAATTCCAATACATGTTGATCAGGATGATGACCTTCATATTCATTTACGAATGGCAATGCAGCACCAGGCTCGTATCCACCAATCACATCATTGTGTAATGAATCAGCAAATGCAGTAGTAGAGCGGTGAATATTAGTACCACCAATAAAAACTACATTAGAATTTCCAGGCATTACTTTAACAACTACATCATATCCACCTTGTGTATTCAATCCATTAAACACGCCGATATTTCCAGGAAGATTTTGCGACAAATCAGTCCATATACCACCAGCGCCAGCGCCAGTCCCTGAAACATATTCATACTTCCATAAGCTGTTATAAAGAGTATCACCAAGGAAGTCAGTCGATATTTTTCCACTACCCGGAGTTGGTCCGAAGAAGTAAACGATGTTTTCATTATTTGGATCAATACCAGCAACAATACGATCGTAATTAGCAGGGAAATTAGGTGTTATGTTCGTCCATGTGGTACCACCAGCACTGCGCCAAATTCCTTTTTGAGCCACTGCTCCATCACTGCTGATTGTTGCATAAACCACACTCGTTGGAGAAACAGCCACGTCGGTAAAATAAGCTTGCAACGACCCTGTACCGCCTCCTCCTTTCACTAACGACCACGAAGTACCGCCATTCACGCTGCGATAAATTCCATCATAAACAGCCGCGTATAAAACATCTTGAGCTAAGTTTCCATTATCGGTTACAACATTCCATGTTACATCCCAAATATTATCAAACGATTGCGGTGTACCTGAGCGAGTAGAGCCTAAAGAGGTCCAAGTTAGTCCGCCATCTACCGATTTATACATTCCATCTCCAAGGTAAAAAGCAGAGCCACCACTTGCAGAAGTCCCATAAGCTTCACCTGTTAAATAATACCATGTATTTGTCTTTCCAGGTCTTTTATCCTGTGCAATTGCATTCACACCTTGATAACTTCCAAGAGTTGTTACGCGCGTCCATGTTGCACCTGCATCCGTACTGCGCCATAATCCGCCAGAAGCAGATCCCGCCAATAAAATGTTTTCATTGGTCACATCAATTGTAAAGGCTCTTGTTCTTCCTCCTAAATTATACGGGCCGCGAAAATCATAGTTGATTTGAGCCATAGAAGAACGAGCATTGGTTTCATTCCCTGGAATAGTTGAAACAAAATTCAATTCTTTTTCGCGCATCATTTTAGGAATCTCGCCAGTACGAGGATCAGCAAGACGTTCGCGATCCCATTCTTCACGTAGGCGCAGGTCTTCTTCTGCACCCTCCATTCTTTTTTCACGGCTTTCACGTTCAGCTATTCGGGATGTATTGCAAGAAGCAAACACTAATGATGCAACAATAACCAAGTAATTAAATTTCATAATTGTAATTTTATTCGTCAATACTAAAATAGTTAAATAATTCACACCTAAAGAAATTCTTATATTTGTAAAACAAAATCAAATCAAATGAAAAAGTACTTCTTATTAGTAAGCATTCTCCTTATCGGTTTAATGTCAAATGCTCAGCCATGTTTTTTCACAGCAACACAACTTGGCAATCCTAATACTTTTGATTTTATTCCTAATACATCTCCTGCACAATCCAACGCTACAATTATGTGGGATTTTGGTGATGGATCCAGTATGATAAGTGCTCAGCCTACACATACCTATGCACAATCAGGTATATACACGGTAATAATGTCTTTGTTTGATTCTACTAATGCTACTGTTTCATGCACCTTTACACAATCGATAACAGTAAGTTTTTGTAACGTTACGTATTATCAAGACTCGACAAACAGCTCCATTTATTATTTCTCAAATTTCACTAATGGAACATTTTCACAGGTAGATTGGGACTTTGGAGATAACACTGTTGGAAGTGGAAGTTCGGTTGCACATCAGTATTCATCACCAGGGATTTATAACGTTGTTTGTACTGAAAGTATCAATGGTATTATCTTTTGCACTACATCAATTATAGTTCAAGTTGGAAGTAATTGCAGTTATCAAGTTATAAGTCCTGGCCCTAGTTCTCCTGGATACGTAAAACAATTTACAGCAATAGTTCCGAGTTCTACAGGAATTGTTTCCTGGAATTTTGATGATGGTTCTCCGATTGTTCAAGGACCAATCGTTCAAAAATCATTTGCCAATGCAGGTACGTACAATGTATGCATGAATTACATAAATGGAATTGATACTTGTAATTATTGTTCACCTATAACTATTTCAAGCGGTCCTGTAGGAAGCAATTGCAATTTTACGGTTAACCAAACAAATAATAGCACTTTTGATTTTGTTCCATCTAATTTAAATTCAGGAAACACATTTGAATTTAATTTTGGAGATAGTTTTACACAAACTACAACATCTCTAATAAGCCATAATTATTCTTCAGCTGGTTTTTACAATGTTTGTATGAATGAAATAGATAGCAATGGAGTTATTTTATGTAGCTATTGTCAGCCTGTAGTTGTTCTATCGCCATCATCAAATTGCCAAGCGAATTTCACATTTACTCATGTGGGCTTTGATGCTTATTTTATCAATCAGTCTATTGCTAGTCCTGTACTAGGAGCTCCAGTTGCTTATTCATGGGACTTTGGTGATGGAGGAACAAGCACAAGTGCATTTCCACATCATGTTTATAGCGGCTATGGATTTTACAATGTATGTTTAACAGTAACTACTGCAAATTGCACAAACACTTATTGTGATATAATCTTAATAGATACCATTAACAATCCAAATGGTACACCTTGTAATTCACAGTTTGTTTTCACGCAGACATCTCCATATCAAATAAGCGCTGTGGTTTTATATCCAAGTAACGGATACAACTACAGCTGGGATTTCGGTGACGGATCACCGTTAGTAAACCAACTTTATACAAGTCATTCTTACGCTAACCCTGGAACTTATTCAGTTTGTTTAACCATGACATCATCGTTTTTAGGTTGCACAAATACTTACTGTGATTCATTAACAGTAGATTCTTTAGGAAACATTATTTACAAGGGAATCAATACTGGGTTTACGCTTCAAACCACAACACCAACAATACTTACTGGATTAGAAAATAATTTTAAAGCGAACACAATTCAACTACAACCAAATCCTGCACAAAACACCATCACTATTTCAGGAAATACTATTGAATTCAAAAACTACGTATTGCTAAATGCCATCGGACAACAAGTTGAATCCGGAAATTTTGTAAGCACTATTTACTCCATCGATGTAAGTAAGCTAAGCAAAGGAGTTTATCTTTTAAAGGCTACGGATAGCTTGGGTAACAATTTCAATCAAAGATTCCTAAAAGACTAAGGCTTGTTTATTTTGAATGTATTTTGAGAATTGCCTGATCGGACATTTATCAAATACATACCTGAGTTGTAATTATTAAAATCAATTGTGTAGGGCAATGAAATATTTTGCGTCTCGATTAATTGCCCATTTGTAGCATACAATTGAAGTACAGCATTAGCAACCGAACCTTTTAACAAATAATTATTAGCTGGAAGCGGTTGCAAATAAATCCAATCAGGAGTTGATGTGTTTAATCCTTGAGTAGATGAATTACAAGCCTTACTTCTGAAAAAATTCCAGATTTCTGCAGAGGCTTTTATATCTCTATTGATAGTACCTAGTCCTCCTAACAAACTAGACGTGCCGGGCCATTGATGTCCACCACCATTCACTCTAAGCATTTGGACTAAATTATTATTAATGCAAGGTGCATAATCTAACAGGTCAACCGTAGAATTATCATTCAGATTAGTATTAGGCAATGCTGTGATGATAGGAGCTAAACTACATGCATTAAAATTCTTCCATAAGTCAACAACCTCTGTTGCCGACTTGTTTCCTAAGGCACCATTAAAATTGACAATATTATCAGACGTTCCATGTATTTGGAGTACAGATAAATTAGACGAAGGCACACAGGAATTGTAAACGCTATCGGTCATGGTACCAGCAACAGAAGCAATGGCAGCAAAGCATCGTGATGACTTACAAGCTAGCAGATGACTCATAAATCCACCAGCTGAAAAACCGCAAGAATAAATTCTATTCTGATCAATCGAATAATTAGCAGTTATGGTATCAATTAATGCTTCAATAAATCCAATATCATTTGCAGTAGAAGCTCCGGGGATATTAGCATAAGTATTCCATGCATTTGAAATACCATTTGGATAAACTACAATAAAATTAGCAGTATCGGCTACACTATTAAATGCACTAACATTCATAATTGATTGTCCGCTTTGCGTAAATCCATGTAGAACAAAAACTAACGGCACTGGAGTACCGGGATTATAACTTGCAGGCGTGTATACAATGTAACTTCTATTTTGACCATCAAATTGAAAACCTGCATTAATTTGAGCAAATACAGGCGTTTGAAAAAACAGAAATAGTGCGAGTAGAATTTTCTTTAACATAAAAAGATTAATTTAGATTTTTAAAGATAGAAAAATTATGAAACCATTAATCTTACTTGCATCTACCCTAGTCCCAATGCTTATTGGCGCACTATGGTACAATGAAAAAACCTTAGGCACTATTTGGATGCAAGAAACAGGTATGACCAAAGAAAAAGCAAAGGAAGCGAATATGCTTAAAACCTTTGGATTTGCAATTTTATTTAGTCTGTTTGTCTCTATGACACTCTATCAGATTGTGATTCACCAAGGCGCATTGTATTCATTAGTTTTAGGCGACAATTCAGAAAGTACGCAACAGTGGTTGAAAGATGCGATGACTCGATATGGCAATAATTATAGAACCTTTCAACACGGAATGGCGCATGGCCTTTTCACAGGAATATTTTTAGCGCTACCAATTATAGGCTTGAATAGTCAGTTTGAAATGAAGAGCTGGAAATACACTCTCATTACTGCAGGATACTGGATTGTATCGTTGATGTTGATGGGTGGTATTATTTGCCAATGGGGATAATTACTCTTTATTGAAGTTTTCTTTTCTCCAGGAAACATCGGATATAAATCCGAATGCTGATTTAAAGTGATAGACTGTCCACAATACAATACCTATGAATTTAAAACAGTCTTCCACAAACGCATCATGCCTACCTGAGGGAAGATTAATTTCGTCTATCAATATTGAAATTCCGAAGAAAGCCATTGCGGTAATTCCGATGATAAATGGTGTAGTAACAACTATCACTCTACAGACAGTTGCAATAATAACAATGCAAGTCAAATAAAAGAGATAGATTAATTCTTCGGGAACATAGATAACTCCGCTGAAGGCCTTCTCATGAAATTGATAGGTATCATCAAAGCAAAGCATGGTGGTAAGCAATCCAAACAACAACGTCATTAAAGCGGCTCTTCGTTGCACGGTGTTTTTATAGAGGTGCACAGCTGAGAACAGCATGATGGCAGCTGTTGCACTCCATAAAATAATTCCGAGATTCGATAATGCGCCAGTGTAAGCAGGTCCGTGTAAAATTGTTGCAGTATCACGCGTAAGATTCGCTGGTAATATTCCTTTATAAACTGAATATTCGAAAGTTAAAAAAAGAAAAAATAATCCTGCGCTAATTGTAACTATTAAATCAAGCCAATGTTTTTTAAGTTGGTCAATTAAATTTGATATGAATTTCATCGTAAAGGTAACGTTTGGGTAGTTGCTAAAATAGATAATCGAAACTACTTTTAATCATTTTCAAATTCTAAAGTGTCCAACATTTCAACCTTCAGTTGTTTACAACAACAAATATTAATTGTAAAATTCGAACTAAATTATGGATGTAGTTAAACTGCTAATTCAACCTACTATTGCCTAATAAATTCAAATCCACCAATTCGTAACCTTGTATCAGATGAAAAACCGATAGGTAAAGAAGACACATAGCCTTGACCTTGATAATACTCATAAAAGAACATCCAAGAACCTGAGACTTTTCGAATTTGCCAACTGTCAAAGGTAGAACCGCCTTCATCAATTTCACAAGAATCCGGACAGGCTTGTTGAGCACCATAATTAATTGAAAATGCACCACTATAATTAAGCGTTAGAATATCATCAGCAGTAAAAAATTGCCCGCAACAATTGGCAGTTGCAAAAGCTGGATCTTCTTTCCAAGCTCGACTACCACCACCAGTCATATATTGTAATATGGTTAGACTATCATTTGCCGGATTCAATATTCCACTAATCGTTCCATTAACAGTACCCATGTTGGGTGCTGAATATTTAATATTAAATGTAAAAGGTAATTGTGCTGTTAGATTTTGCTTTGTGAAGGTAACTTTAAAATCACCATCAGTCCTATCGACATTACTACTGATGCCACTTGGTGAAATACTTGTAATACTTAAATATTTGCTATTAACTTGCTTAGTATTTATTGAATAGGTAGCTATTTGATTGATTTCCCTTGGAGAAAAACTCAGAGAAAAAGGCAAGTAGCTCACCAATTTATTCCAAGCTGTTTTTATCTGACTCATACCAGAAACTACTTTAGCCACATTAGGAACAGCACTATTTACATCATTATTATAAAGTGTTCTGTATTCTAATGTAATTGTTACTGGTTTTTTAACGCCGTTATCAAAACCTATTGAAGCTGTTTTTAACCCGATCATATTCTGAAAAGGAATTAAAATATTCTCATAAATTTTAGAATACTCAATAGCTAAATTATCAACCATATTTACTATTAAACCTAAAGCTACACCAGATGTTATAGAACCTACAATTGGCCCCAAATAAAATGATGCACCAGCAGCAGCAATGTATTTCAATGATTTATTTATAAACTGAGCCTTGGAGACTTCGAATTCTGCAATTAAATACGCTGTTTTTAATTCATAGTCATCAACACCTGACAACTTCAGTTGATTCATAGAATATGTGAAATTGTCAACAATATTTTTAAATTCATCCATCCATTGTTTATTGGATTGAAGGAATTTTGCATAGACCATTTTATCTTGCGCAGAGGCTGCATTAAAATTATTCAAAGCTACATCTAAGTTGTTCTGAACTGCTTGAAGATCGGCAAGCAATAAATTCTTTTCTGAAATACTCAAAGAATCTGCATTTGCAATATTCTGCGCCTTTAGAGCATTGTACTCCGAAATATAATCATCAACATATTGTACAGGGTCTGCAATTGTTGGAAGCGATACGACATTAAAAACCAAATTATAATCAGCGCCTCCAACTTGACATAGTAAAGTATGGCTTCCATCTTGTAATTCTGGAACACTAAATCCAAGTCCATCATCTAGTCGATAAACCATGACATTTTGTACACCATCAATTAATCCTGTATAAACAGAATCAGTTAGTGTGATATTTACCACCTCGATTAAACTAATTTCATATGGTGACAACGTGTTTTTCACTAATCGAATAGCGCTACTTGGAGTATTTTCCAATTCATTAGTATCTTTCTGACAAGCTACAATTAGTAAAATCGTAAATAAAAATATTTTAAGTGGCAGTTTATTTAGTTTCATGTTCATTTTTATTTAAAACAAATTTAAAATTTAAAAAAACTCGTTCCTAATAAAATCTTAACAAATAGGTGAAAAAAAATAAAAACCTCTTGTTGAAATGTAATTCTTTTAATTCCAACTGAAATTTATGTTTAAAATCAAAATAATAGTTCATTAAATGATTAATAAGTAGCTCAAATTCAGCAATAAAGATGAATTACAAAAATCTTTTCAAAATATAATCATAAAATTTTGCTTAAAATGCTTGAAATACTATATTTGCACCCCGCAATGAATGTAATATATCGTTGGGAAACGGTTCGGTAGTTCAGCTGGTTAGAATACATGCCTGTCACGCATGGGGTCGCGGGTTCGAGTCCCGTCCGGACCGCAAAAGCCTTGTAAATCATTGATTTTCAAGGCTTTTGTTTTTATAAAAATTTTGCAATAGCCTGAATTTGCATCAAAATTAGCCCGAATCGGGGTCGCGGAGCGCCTCTGGAATTAATAGTCTTGAAATTTTCTAATCAATACTCTTCCGTTAGCAAGAGAGGTGACAAACATTTTTTAAGTGGTTTACATATCATTATAAATTGGCACTTTTAGTACCGTATTGTGAAAATATATAAACTTTTAAAGCTATAAGTTTAAAATTATTATTATTTTAGTACTATGAATACCGAAAAGCAATCGAAAATAAACCAACTTCTATCCATTCAACCTCCTGGCACAATCATGCAGTCGTTCTGGTTGAAGGAACAAGGATACAGTTTTGAACTACAAAAAAGGTACAAAAAAAGTCGTTGGCTTGAGTCTATTGGCACTGGAGCTTTGAAACGAGTGAATGATACTGTTTCCTACGAAGGCGCTTTATACGCTTTACAAAAACAATCCAGGATGACTATTCATCCAGGAGGAAGAACAGCTCTTGCACTTTTGGGTATGGGGCATTTTATGGAATTTACGAATAGTCCAGTAGTTCTGTTTGGATCAAAAAACGATTACCTACCCTCTTGGTTTAAGAAACACGATTGGGATACAAAAATGAATTACCACGAAACGGAATTTCTTCCTGCTGAAAAATTCTTAGTAGAAAAGGAATTCAAAAATTTTGCAATCAACATTTCCAGTGCACCAAGAGCAATCATGGAATGCTTGTATTTAGTTCCGAAAGAACAAGATTTGATGGAGTGCTTTCATTTTATGGAAAGCATGAACAATGTGAGGCCGGATGTAGTTCAGCAATGCCTTGATAGTTGCCATTCCATCAAAGTGAAGAGGCTGTTTCTTTATTTAGCAGAGAAGGCAAATCACACTTGGTTCAAGAAACTGAACATCGATAAGATTGATTTAGGCACAGGGAAAAGAAGCGTAATCAGAAATGGAAGCTATAATTCGAAATATAAAATAACGATATCTAAAGAGCTCGAAGAAAATGGTGAGATTAGAATATAAAAACCAAGTTAATCTTTTATTAAGAATCTTACCTGAAATAGGAGAAGAGAATTGTTTTGCGCTGCATGGCGGAACAGCCATTAATTTGTTTTTACGCCAATTGCCAAGGCTTTCCGTAGATATCGATCTCACCTATCTCCCACTTGAAGATTTTGAAACATCGCAAGGTCATATCAATGAAGCCTTAAAAAGGATTGTTAAGAAAATTGAAAAAATACTTCCTACCGCTAGAATTCAACACGATGAAAGAAGTTGTAAGTTGATAGTGAATGAAAAAAGCGCATCCGTAAAAGTGGAGGTTAGTCTAATGGGACGGGGAAGTATTTATGAGCCGGAATTAATGCCATTGTGTATAAAAGCACAAGCGGCGTTTGATGCTTTTGTTGAAGTAAAGGTTTTGAATTATGGTTTGCTTTTCGGAGGGAAAATATGTGCAGCATTAGACCGGCAACATCCGAGGGACTTGTTTGATGTGATGTACCTATTGAATTACGAAGGGTTCACTGATGAAGTTAAATCTGGTTTCTTGTTTTACCTTTTATCGCATAGCAGACCAATACATGAGTTACTCGCTCCAAACATGAAAGATCAGCGCAATGTTATGGAAACGCAATTTTCTGGTATGACAGCAGAAAAGTTTTCCTACGATGACTATGAAAAAACAAGGGAGCTTCTATTAAAAGTTATTCATCAAAGGCTAAACGAAATTGACAAACTGTTTTTGCTAGGAGTTCTACAACTTGAACCCAATTGGACCGTCTATGATTTCAAAGATTATCCTGGAATTAAATGGAAGCTACAAAACCTCGCGAAATTGAAACAGGAAAACCCTGATAAGTACCAATCGATGATAAACCAGCTTCAAGCGGTGCTTTACAAACACTAGAAGCTTAGTTGAATCAAGTTGTTGCTATATGCTGCAATATTAACTTCCACTTTGAAATTTGCATTGATAGTACTTGGAGTTGCAGAAGTATAAAGCTCCTATATTTCCTGTTGAGTGAGTGAGCCATTCCAAACGGAGGCAAATACACCATTAGCCCGACAAAGCCCGAAACTCCAAAAAAATTAGCCCGAATAAAAAATCGAGTAGCCATAATTGTTTGTAAATCATTGTTAATCAATTATTAAGTAGTCCCGTCCGGACCGCCAGTAATTAAAAGAGAAGCCACACAATAGTGTGGCTTTTTTGTTTTTAGCCAATCGGGCATCGACATAGTTGAATGCACGACTTGGCGAAACAAAAAAAGGCGAAGCCTGATCTCTTTAATTAGTGGCCTAACCCCACCCTTTGGTCCGACGTCCTGTAGGAACCACTACAGGACGTCAATCCCGCAATAATATAAAATCGTTTTGATCGATTGCTTCGGGTGAACACGGATCCGACGAAGACAATTCCATCCAAACCAATGGTAAATTAAAAAGAGAAGCCACACAATAGTGTGGCTTTTTTGTTTTTAGTCAATCGGGCTTCAACATAGTTGAATGTACGACTCGTCTATGAATTAGACCCAATCTTAAAAATTTAAACGGACCAGAAACTTAAAAGAGTGGTCAATTTGCTATAAGTTAGGTGGCGAAGTTCACGAAAGCTCTAATTTTCATTTATTCGCCCAAGATTTTAATCGTTTTACCAAAATTTTTAAATAGTTGGCAGTTATAAAAGTTTTTATAACTAACGTTGCATCCGATTTAAAAATAGCGAGGTCTAATAATTTGCTATTCCCATTCCCAACAATCTTCTGAAAGATTGTATCACGTTACTAAATAATCAATTAAAAAAATGAAAAAAACAGCAAAATCAATTGCAATCGTCATTCTGCTTGTATTCTCTACAATCGGATTCA
This sequence comes from Bacteroidota bacterium, assembly GCA_046052065.1. Lineage (GTDB taxonomy): Bacteria > Bacteroidota > Bacteroidia > AKYH767-A > OLB10 > CAINEC01. The sequence goes on from JBJOND010000037.1 coordinate 14,430, forward strand.
TGACAAAAACATCAACTGCCCAAACCTTCCCAGCTCCAAGCAGCTGTACCTCTAACGACTTATCGCTCGTTGGAATTACACTAACAGGAGGAAACCTGTGCAATACCTGCACTCCAGGGACAACTTTAACAAGAACGGTAAACTTTGCAATCAACAATAAAACAGGTTCGACTAGAACTTCGTTTGCATTTTGGGGTACCCTTCAAATTTTTAATGATAATGGAACATTAGCAAGCTCTACGCCTTATTCAGGTTGCGTAGGACCTGTTCCAAAAAATGCAACAACAACATTTCAAAATGGTACATTATCTTATCAATGCGGACAGTCGTTGCGTTTAGTAAACATTTATCTTGCTTGGACGGATGCGTCTGCAAATAGCACATGTGCAACTTTATTAAATAACACAGCTGGTATTAATCCAAAATGTGGTGTTCTACCAGCTATTAACATCAATGCAGGTGTAAATGGTACAGTAACAACAACTGATGCAACATGTTCAGGAAATGGAAGCATCACTATTACACCATTCGGTGGAAAAGCTCCATATTCAATCAATATTGGAAGCACCACTTTCACCAATGTAACAACAGCTACTACGTTTAATAATCTTGCTCCAGGAACATATACGGCAACAATTACTGATGCTAACGCATGTACAAATACAAAAATTCGTACGATTGCTCCTGCATCTAATTTTCCTGCTGCACCAACAGGTTCTAACCAAACGCAGTGTCAAGCAAATCCAATTCAGACACTTACTGCCTCTGCAACTGCTGCACAAGGAACCGTTCGTTGGTTCAACGCAGCTACAGGCGGAACATTGATAAATAACCCTACATTAAATACTGTAGGATCGGTGACTTATTTTGCTGAAACCGTTTTCGGAACTTGTACAAGTGCAAGCCGTACTCCTATTGTATTAACGATTAATCAGACTCCTGCTGCTCCAGTTAGCGGTGGAAATATTACGGAATGTGAGCAATCATCCATTCAAACACTAACTGCAACAGCAACTGGTAGTAATGTAACTTGGTATACTGCCTCTACCGGTGGTTCATTAGTAGCTTCTCCAACTTTAAACACTGTTGGAACTGCAACTTATCATGCAATGGCTACCTTAGGTACTTGTAACAGCTTCACACGTACTCCTGTTACATTAACAATTAATCCAACTCCTGCTGCTCCAGTTAGCGGTGGAAATATTTCGGAATGTGAGCAATCGCCAATTCAGACGCTAACTGCAACTGCAACGGGTAGCAATGTAACTTGGTTTACAGCATCTAGCGGTGGATCATTGGTAGCTTCTCCAACATTAAACACCGTTGGAACTGCAACTTATCATGCGATGGCTACTTTAGGTACTTGTAACAGCTTTACACGTACTCCGGTTACGTTAACAATTAATCCAACTCCTGCTGCACCAATTAGTGGCGGAGATATTATTGAATGTGAGCAATCATCCATTCAAACACTAACTGCATCTGCAACTGGTAGCAATGTAACTTGGTTTACAGCATCTAGCGGTGGATCATTGGTAGCTTCTCCAACATTAAACACCGTTGGAACTGCAACTTATCATGCGATGGCTACTTTAGGTACTTGTAACAGCTTTACACGTACTCCGGTTACGTTAACAATTAATCCAACTCCTGCTGCACCAATTAGTGGTGGAGATATTACTGAGTGCGTTGCATCACCTGTACAAACACTTACTGCTACAGCTTCAGGTAGCAATGTAACTTGGTATACTGCTTCTAACGGTGGTGCATTGGTGCACCCTCCATCATTAAACGCTATTGGAACGATTACTTACCATTCAATGACAACATTAGGTTCTTGTAACAGCTTTACACGTACTCCCGTAACATTAACAATTAACCCTTCGCCAGCGAATGCTACTATCTGTATTGTACAACCTAATTTATGTGGACCTGCAACTGGAAGCATTACAATTGTTTCCCCTGTAGGTGATGGATACCTTTACAGTATCAACAATGGTACAAGCTACCAGTCAAGTACACTTTTTGACAATTTACAAGCTGGATCAGTAACAGGGATTCTTGTAAAAGATAATAATACTTGCGTTTCTTCTAGCGTTGATTGTTCTAACTCAGATTGCACACCTCCTGCTAGTACTGATAGACAAACTACTCCTGCTAGCAATGATGGACAAACTACTCGTGTAAGTACAGTTAAGAATTCAACTATTGTTGCTTACCCGAATCCGTTTACTGACAATGTTAAGTTTGAAGTAAATGTTGCGGAAGAAGGCGATGCATTATTAGAAGTATTCAACATGTTCGGGCAAAGAGTGCAGACTGTTTTCCAAGGTCATGTAAAGTCTGGAGTAAGCACATTTGACTTAAATATTTCAGGTAGCTCTCAAGCAAATTATATTTATCGCATGACAATTGGCGGTAAACAACTAACTGGAAAATTATTTAAGGTTAATTACTAATTCTTGAATAATCATTCAAAAAAAGGCAGCTTAATCGCTGCCTTTTTCATTTTAAAATCAAACATAAAACAATCAACTTTAAATTATTTTTTTATCTTTTACCTAAATATATAATTACCAATATCCGATGCGATCAAATTACGTTTTTAATTAAAGCCACTATTCCTTTTTTCTTCCTACCTTTCACCTACCATTAAAAACTTTTTATCATGTGCTTCTCTGCAACTGCCAGCTTTGTTTCTGCTTCCGTTTTAAGTGTCGCAGGTGTCATTTCCCTTTCATCTACTAAAAAGAAAAATCAGAAATTATTTGCGACCATTCCGCTGATATTTGGGATACAACAATTTTTAGAAGGTTTGCTATGGTTGATTTTACCTGATGCCTCCAACAAAGAAGCGATATCGACCCTCACCCTACTCTTTTTATTTTTCGCGCAAGTGGTTTGGCCTCTATGGGTACCACTATCAGTATGGGTATACGAAGAAGAAGTAAAAAGGAAAAATACCTTATTCGTATTTTTAATAATCGGAATTATTGTCGCAGGATATCTAGCCTTCTGCATTTTAAATTTTGATATTGCTGCCGTGATGAAAGAACATCATATTCAATATCAACTTTCATTCATTCAAAAAATTGTTCCAATAAGCGGATGGCTTTATTTCGTCACAACAGTTATCCCACCTTTCATATCGACCTGCCACCGAATGCGCATATTGGGAACCATCATCTTTCTTTCATATGTAGTATCTAAAATTTACTTCAACGATTATCTAATCTCCGTATGGTGTTTCTTTGCAGCGGTTTTAAGTCTGCTTGTAATATTAGTCATACGACAAGTACCATTGGGGAAATTTGCTAAGTAGTTAACTCACCTAGCCATTCAAATGATTATTTTAGATAAAGAAATAATTTATGTAGTTATTGCTAACCGATACTAATTAAAAAAGGTTGGCAATTGTAATTTTTAAAAAACACGCCTTCGATTTCCTAAGAAGTAACTATTTTTAAGCATCCCAAAACCAAAATGCTTTGAAAACATCTTTACGACTATCCATTCTAGCACTTCTTAGTTTTATTCAACTTCACGCTTATTCTCAGGTAGTGATTAATGAATATTCAGCATCTAACCTAACACAGTTTGTAGATAATCATAGTGACTTTGAAGATTGGATTGAATTATATAATACCGGAACTACATCTGTGAACTTAGGAGGTTATTACCTAAGTGATGATTCAATAAAAAATACTAAATATCAAATCCCAGCTGGCACTATTATTAGCGCAGGAGGTTACCTTCGTTTCTGGTGCAGCGGAAGAAATAATTTTTCAGGAAATAATTATCATACAAGCTTTCGTATCACACAAACAAAAAATAACGGAGAAGATATAGTATTATCAGATCCATCAGGCGTAATCATTGATGGAACGGATGTGTTAAAAACACAGAATGGTCATTCACGCGGAAGAACACCTGATGGCAGTAGTAATTATGCAATCTTTATTACACCTACTCCACTTGCAACAAATAACTTAAGTACTGCTTATACGCGTTATGCTGATAAGCCAGACTTCATTTTTCCTGCAGGATTTTATACAGGCTCTTTATCGTTTTTCATAACTACATCAGATACAAACTGCACCATTCGCTATACCGATAATGGTACTGCTCCTACTGCTACATCTGCTTCATATGTAAATCCTATAACGATCACACAAACAAAAGTGATTAAGGCAGTAAACTATAGCAACGATCCTACAATCCTTCCTAGCTTCATGGAGTTTGCAACGTATTTTATAAATGTAAATCATACTTTACCAATTGTATCTATATCAGGAACGCAATTGAATAATCTTGCAAATGGGGCTGGAACCTTAGAACCTAAAGGGGCATTTGAATATTTTGATACTTTAGGTGTGCGCACAGCAAATACGTATGGTGAGTTTAATCGCCATGGACAAGATTCGTGGGTTCTTAGTCAGCGTTCACTCGATTTTATTTCACGTGATGAGATGGGCTATAATCATAGCGTTGAAGAAAAATTATTTGAATACTCTACACGAAAAGATTTTCAACGATTGATTCTTCGTGCTGCAGGCGACGATAATTATCCTGCCGATCATCGACCAGATAATGATGGTAGTTGCCATGTACGTGATGCTTACATTCACATGCTTTCTAAAAAAGGAGGAATGAATCTCGATGTGCGTAATGCAGAAAAATGCATTGTGTATTTGAATGGTCAATATTGGGGTGTATATGATATCAGAGAGAATCCTGATGAACACGACTACACAGAATATTATTACGGACAGGATAAGTACAATCTATACTACATCGAAACATGGGGCAATACATGGGCAGAGTATGGTGGAACCGCTGCATTAAATGAATGGGGACAATTATGGAGCTACATTCAAAATAATAGTATGGCTAACCCCACTAATTATAATTATGTAATGGATCGTTATGATGCAACAAGCCTTGTAGATTATATCATTACTAATGCCGTTACAGTTTGTTCTGATTGGTTAAATTATAATACTGGATGGTGGCGCGGATTAGATTCCACACAACAACATTTAAAATGGGGTTATATCCTTTGGGATAACGATGCTACATTTGGTCATTATATAAACTATACGGGTATTCCAAATACTAGCTACACGGCCGACCCTTGCGATGTAGAAGGACTTGCAGGATTTTCAGATCCGGAAGGACATATCTTAGTATTAAATCGCCTACGACAAAATCCTGCGTTTAACCAATATTATATTTCACGTATGGCCGATTTATGGAATACCGTTTTTAGTTGTGATAATATGCTTGCACAGCTCGATAGTATACGAGCTAAACTTACGCCTGAAATGGCAGCGCATAGCACACGCTGGAATGGTACATTTACAGAGTGGAATCAGAATATGGATACCCTTCGTGCTTTTATTGCTAACCGTTGTAATTATATGCCTAGTGGAATGATTGGTTGCTATGGATTAACAGGTCCGTATAATATTACACTAAATGCAGATCCTGCCAACTTTGGTAAAGTACGATTCAATACCATTGTGCATGATCAGTTTCCGTGGTCAGGATCTTACTTTGGAGGAATGGATAATATTTTTGAAGCCATGCCTGATACTCTACGTTCATTTATAAATTGGACATCAAACTCACAGGTATTTCAACCAAATGATAGCACTGCGTTAGTAAAAGTTAATTTGAGTGGCAATGATTCTATTGTTGCACATTTTGATTATGCAACTGCTGTTTATGGCATGAATCAAACAGAACCGAAAGCAAGTGCTTATCCGACCGTAGTAGATGAATTCACACAATTAGATTTTAGTTTACCTGAAGTATCAACTGTTGATATTCAATTAGTGGATATCAATGGAAAAACAATTAGTGTATTTGCAAAGGGAGAACAAATGCAACGCGGATTTCACAGCATGCAATTATCAATACCTTCGGGAAGTTTAGAAGCAGGGATTTACTTATTACAACTTCGTGCTGGTACTTTTGGTAAGTCGTTTAAGTTGATTATTGCGAATAAATAAAGCGCTATTTTACTTCGGAAAGTGATTTAAAAATCTCTGGGAATTTCATTACCGGTATTGATCCGATTTGAAGTGCAAAATATCCAAAAGGAAATTCTTTTTCTTTCGGCATTATTTGTAATTGATACCAACCAGGCTTGAAATTCTTATCGGTTATTCTGATTGTTGGATTATTCCTTTCTTTAAATTTCAGAGGAGTTTCATCTTTTAACTGAATAAAGTTTGTATCAGCATTATTGATTTCGATTCTATTTAAAGCAATTGACGCATTAAATCCTTTTGATTTAGGCGCATTTGCATTTTCAAATAAATAAGTCACCTTATCCCCTTTATTAGGAGAAAACGATTCAGGCAATGGAGAAATAAATCGAAGTCCTAATTCCTGCAAAGGATTATCAATAAAAAAATAAAGCGAGAATGAATTTTGCTCTTCTACTTTATAAATTGTTACATTACTTGAATCGATATAATCAAATTGCGTCCTAGCTTTTTCATAAGGCAGAGCCTGCTGAATTGCAGGATATCCCCGAGTGCCCGTGATACATAAAAAAGGATTGGTGCGCTGAGCAATTACATTTGGGCCAACATTAAAAAGTATAAGTAATACTAAAAATAATTTTCTCATACTTTGAAACGGTAAATCGTTTGATAAATTTTACAACGACTTCTTCACGAACTTCCAAGAATATACACCATTCACTTTTTGTAGTCCCCAGTAATCGAATGAACCGTTAGAACGATCGCCGTTGGCATTTAGAGTGATTGAACCTGTTGCACCACTGAACTGTGCTGATTGTGCAACAAACGAGTTACGTAGGTTCGCTGCTTCAACAGGTACAGCGTTGTTCGCTTCTACTGTACGAGCTAAAACCCACATCGCATCATACGCAGCAATTGCATAGGCATCTGCTTGTTGTCCACAACGGTTAAGGATAGCCGCAGTTAAAGGCTGCCATTTTGATTGTGCCGACATTGGCAATCCGAATTCAGGAGCATAATACGAAGTAGCAATAGCAAAATCGCAAGCCGCACTGCTTGATAAAATTGCACTGCTCTTAATAAATCCATCGCCACCATACCAGTTTACACTTTGTAAAAGTGTATCGCCATTTGCCAAATTAAAAATATCAACCGCCTCATCAAACGAAGCTAAATAAACACCAACTGCAGTATATCCATAGGTTGCAGATAGCGATGTGATTCTTGATTTAATATCGTTTAACAATGCTGTATAATCAGTAGTAGTTGTAGCATAAGGAGTAATGTATTCTACCGTGGTACTCGCTTTTGCATCAAATGCTGTTTTAACAGAATTCTGCAGACCAATATTTCCTACATCATCACGTGAAACAACAACCAACCCCCTCTTTCCTTCGTCATAAATAGAAGTTGCAATAGCACCACCCTCAATAACATCTCCCGGGCAATAACGATAAATCGCATCGTTTGCAATAGCCAATGAACTGGCAGTACTGCCCTGACTTACTACTAACATTTTATTTGCATCAGCAAAGGACTTAATCGCGCTTACTTCTGCACTCGATTGTGGTCCGATGATTAAACGCATACCAGCATTCAATGCATCATTCATATACGTTTTTGCTAATGCAGTGTCCAACTTTGTATCATATACCGTAGTAGAAAAACGAAAAGGAACTCCACGTGCTTCGAAATCTGCATTGATTTCTTCTACTGCAATTTCAATTGCTGCTTTTGAAGGAACACCTAGCGATGACCAGTTGCCCGTTAATGAAAATAATGCGCCAACATTAACTGTCGTGAAATTTTGTTCGTCGTCTTTTTTACATCCAGCAACAAACATTAATGTGATGCATGTTATTACTAATACTAACTTTTTCATTTTATAAACTTTTCTGCTTTTTATTTTTATAACATTTTCTGACGCTTCGCCAGATAAGGAGCTAATACTTGCTTATAACCCTTATGGATATCCGCTTCAATAAAATCGATGCGATATTGTGCGCACTTTAACTCTAACTCTTTTCTAAACTCTCCAATTGACTTCAAATAATTCTCTCGAATTTGACCTGCATGCACTTTAATTTCTTCTCCACTTTCTACATCTACAAATCGATATGGACGATTTTCAAAATTAAAATCCAGTTCTAATCTTTTATCTACCGTATGAAACAAAATCACTTCGTGCTTATTATATCTTAGATGTTGTAATGCACCGAATAAATCTTTTGCCTCTGCTCCATTTTCAAACATATCACTAAAAATCACTACTAATGAACGTTTATGAATGCTTTCAGCAATCTGATGTAATGCCTCTGCAGCTGATGTTTTTCGAGGTGTTTCAGACTTTGCAGCCATTGCCTCTTCCAATTTATGGATAAGTAATTTATGATGCACAGAACTACTCTTAGCAGGCATATTCAAATCTAAATGATCCGTAAACAAACTTAATCCGACTGCATCGCGCTGCATCTTTAAAAGGTTCATGATAGACGCCGCACAATGCGCAGAAAAAGTAATCTTATTCATCAACTCAGCATCCTTTTTATTCATCTCCGGAAAATGCATCGAGGAGGAATTATCGACTACCAGTTGACAACGTAAGTTTGTTTCTTCTTCGTAGCGCTTGGTAAATAATTTATCTGTGCGACCAAACAATTTCCAATCGATGTGACGAGTTGGCTCGCCTGGATTGTAAATGCGATGCTCGGCGAACTCGACTGAGAAACCGTGAAAAGGACTTTTATGAAGACCAGTTATAAAACCCTCTACCACTTGACGGGCAATAAGTTCAAGGCTTGAAAACTGCTGTACTTCGTTATGTCGTATCACGGAACTAATTTATCTGATAAAAATAGTAAATGTAAAAGAAAAGAGGCCGTCCTTTCGGCGACCTCTTTCAACAATTTTATCAAAAATTATAAATGAGCATTGATTTTTTCTGCAAGAACAGATTTTGGTGCTGCTCCAACTTGC
>JBJOND010000038.1:0-22883 GCA_046052065.1 Bacteroidota bacterium
ACCAGCAGCGATATATTATTAAGCAGAATTAATCAATCGTTGTTAAAGGGGTTGCCTGGTGAATTGGCGCATTTAAAATTAGCGCCGCAACATCGCAAACCAGCCAGTGAATATTTAGCTGAAGTAAAAGATTATAAGATTGGTTGTGTTATTTCGTTAATAGTAAAAAACAATCAGCACGAATGGTGTCTTGTTTTAATGGAGCGAATGAGTCATGAAAAAGACGTGCATGCAAATCAGATTAGTTTTCCCGGAGGCAAGCAAGAAGAAGGAGACGCATCTTATTATGAAACTGCATTAAGAGAATTACAAGAGGAACTAGGCGTAAATCCAGAAGTCGTTAATTTAATCTCTCCTTTGAGTGAATTGTATATTCCCCCAAGTAATTTTTTAGTAAAACCATTTCTTTGTTATACGCATCACGAACTTACTTACAATCCTAATGATTCAGAAGTGCGTAGCCTGATGGAAGTCCCAATATCTTTTTTTATGGAAGAATCAAATGTGATTCACGGAGGATTTAAAAGTGCAAGAGGATACGATGTGAATGCGCCTTTTTATGAATACAAATCACATAAAATTTGGGGAGCTACAGCAATGATGATTGCGGAGATAGTTGACTTACTAAAAGAAGAATAAGTTAATCCCAGTTTTGCGTATTTCCAATCTTGACTTTTTGAACATTTAACACAGATTTATCTGTAGAAGTGCTGCCATTTTTAGAGATGAAAGCAACAACATATAAATTCGCTCTATTCATGCCTGCAGTAGAAAATGAATAGTTTTTAATTTCTTCTCCGCCTGCTTTAATGTTGGTGTTACTAATGGCATCACCTAATTCTGCAGACACCACTTTTCTTAGAACATATTTGTGATTGAAATTAAGAATAGGATCGCCGAGATTAAAATATGGATGTCCTGCAGTAGTATTATAACCGTTGCGCTGATCATAAAAAGTTCCACTTCCAGTAATATTATCTTCTACAAGGTAGGCTGTTACCGTATAATTCCCTGCTAGTGATGTGTTAAATCCGCAATGCACCTCTGCAGTACCTTGATTACCGCTAATGGTTGATTTGATAGATAGTCCGCAAGATGGTGTTTTTACTTTGTTGACATCGAAGTTGGATTGCCATTGCGTACGATTAAAAATCAACATGCCCAACGAAGACGTTCTGTTAATCATTGCTGATGGAAACTGTGGTGCAGCACCATTTGAAAATGCAGCTTGTAGTGTAGTGTATTGATTAATTTCCATTGCATCGCTATAATGAATGGCAACTGGAATTGCTTTCATTGTATTCGCAGATAGTATATTATCTAACTTAACAAAGCCATCAGTGCATTGGGATTGACCTGCTCCTGTGAATGTTTCGATTAAAACCTTTTGAGTAAATGTTGATGGAACAGTTGAATTAATAGTTCCTCCATTTCCACTGTTGGAAGATGGGCTGGTGGAGTCGTCTTTACTACAAGCAACGATTGATAATGCTGCAGCGATAAATAACAGTTTTCTAGTCATCTTTTTTTAGTTTAAATGTATCGTACGAGTTGTATTTAAATGATTTAAAATAAGTCAAACCTTACAACCGTTGGTTTTCTACGGAATAGAATCTAAAAGGTTCTTATTTTAAGAGGTATATGCACTTCTGATAAACTTTAAAGCATTTTATGGGTTAACACTAAATACTTAAATCATATAAAATGAATCCTAGTGAATTATTCCCATTGTTTAATGTAAGGGTGTATGCATTGGTTGTAAAAAACAATCGATTGCTTATTTCTGAAGAGCAGCATGGAGGAGTTTTTTTAAGAAAGTTTCCTGGCGGTGGACTACAGTTTGGCGAAGGAGTATTGCAAGCTTTGCATCGTGAATTAATGGAGGAGTTGAATGCAGACGTTGTAAGTGCTAGTTTGCTATGTGTGACGGAGGATTTTGTTGTTTCTTTTTTGAATAATAAACAACAAGTAATAGGGGTACATTACTTAGTTGATTTAAAACAGGATTACGGCGATGATTTTTTAAACAATAATCATCTTGAATTAGAAAATGGACATATTCAATTTAAATGGATGTCGATTGATAGTCTTGCCGCAGAAGATTTTACTTCTTCTGTTGATCAAAATGCTTTCGAAAAACTAAAAAAGCACTTACTTGAAAGAGGATAATGGTTTAACAATCATATAGCCCTTTCTTTCATAAAAGTCAGTTTGCTTGAATGCTTCTGCTTTATTACGGATATTGGAAATTACTACATGATAGGTCCTGTTTTCATTGGTTCCTAATCCAACAACATAAACGTTGTCTATTTCATCGTTCAAGTATAATTCATTGGCAATATAAAGCAAGTGAATTAAATTCTTAGTCCTCCAAAGAGATATTGAATAACCTTTAAGTTTAGCTGGATTTCCTAAGCAATCTAAGACATCATTACATCTAAAAGTAGAGTCAAGATTTTTTGTCATCTTGATGATGTTTAAAGGCTCCACTTTTACTGATGCTAATCCGTGTTGGTAAATCCCAATAGTGCGCGCTGCTGTTTCTGATAAGTCAATGATTCTTGTTCTTACAAATGGTCCACGGTCATTTACTTTAACAATGGCAGATAATCTATTTTTTTGATTCGTAACTTTTAAAATAGTTCCAAACGAATGTTTTTTATGTGCACATGAAAAATCGCTATTTCGAAAAATTTCTCCACTAGCTGTTTTGCGACCTTCAAACTCACGACCATAATAGGAAGCCTTCCCCGTTTGAACATTCGATAACTGATGACCTCTAGTCGCCAGAATGACGGTGGTTAAAAATGCAAAAGCAAAAATCAGAACAATTGGATTCTTCATTCGCTTAAAGATAGTTTATTTTTAAATAGAATACTAATTCAATCGTTTGTTAATGATGGTGTCGGTATAAATTAGCAATTGACTTGGTGCAAATGTTCTCCACGGAGTATTATTAAATTCACCACCATAAGTAACATAATAATCAATTCCTGTTTTTTGAAATTCAGTTAACACATGTTGTCTGAAGTTAAAAGCAACGATCCATCCATCTTCTATATCATCTAACCACTCCTGATAATAACAATCGTCTGATGCATGAAAGTTAAGAACGTTTTCTCCTATCAGAATAAATTTTTTAATTCCTTCTTTGATGAGTTCATCAACAATATCTCTTTTTAAAATCATGATATCATTATGAATTGCATCATTCCACTCACCTAATAATTCTATAATCGCGAACTCTTGTTCGTAGTCGCAGAAAAGGATTTTTATGTAAAGGGTAGTAGAGCCAATCTCATCCCATTGTGGATGGATGTAATAATTATAAACGGTATTACTGTATTCAAATTCACTATAAACCCTTCCATAAAATGGCGAGCGGTCGTCTTCTTCACTTAAATACAAATGGCGCCAGTTGTAAAATGGTTCAATGTCTTGCATAATTACTTGTTGTTGTACGCATCGATTGCTGCACGTACATTTCCATGTTTGTTTAATAAAGCAGCAGCAGTTGTTTCATCAATCGATAGTTCATTCATCACCATTCGGGTTCCGCGATCAATGAGTTTGTTATTGCTCAATTGCATATCTACCATTTTATTTCCTTTCACTCTTCCTAATTGAATCATCACACTCGTCGAAATCATATTTAGAATCAATTTCTGCGCAGTACCTGCTTTCATTCTAGTTGATCCTGTAACGAACTCAGGACCTACAACGGCAGCAATTGGAAAATCAGAAACCTGGGTTATTGGAGATCCTTCATTACAAGTAATACATCCCGTTAAGATATTTTTCTGCTGACATTCTTTCAAAGCATGAACAACATATGGAGTAGAACCTGATGCTGCAATACCAATAACAGTATCGAGGTCGCAAATGTTTTCATTTAATAAATCTTCCCATCCTTGCGTTGTACTATCTTCTGCAAACTCAACTGCTTTGCGAATAGCATTATCTCCACCTGCAATTAGTCCAACTACAATTCCGTGAGGTATGCCATAGGTCGGTGGACATTCAGAGGCATCAACAATTCCTAATCGTCCACTTGTTCCTGCGCCCATGTAAAATAATCTTCCGCCTTGCTTCATTCTTGGAACAATGGCTTTGATTAATTCGCTGATAGCGGGAATAACTTTTTCAATTGTCTTAGGAACAGATTGGTCCTCGCGGTTGATATTCGTCAATAAATCTTCCACCGACATAGATTCAAGTCGGTCGTAGTTTGAATCGCTCTCGGTAGTTTTCTTAAAATCCATAATTTAATTAATAAATAGGTGGATATTGAGCAGGATTGTATTGATGCATCATTGAGTATACCGTATCAAAAACATCTTCTGATGAAGGCTTAGAGAAATAATCGCCATCAGAACCATACGCTGGACGGTGGTCCTTAGCCGTTAGTGTTCTCGGTTCCATGTCAAGATATTTAAAAGCATTTTGTCCTTCAATCACTTGTTGCAACATGTATGACGTTGCACCTCCTGATACATCCTCGTCTAAGAATAAAACTTTATTCGTCTTTTTAATTGATTCAGCAATTTGTGAATCTAAATCAAAAGGTAATAAACTCTGTACATCAATTAACTCAACACTGATACCATGCTCGCTCAACTGATTAATTGCGTCTTGTGCAACACGAACGCATGCACCGTAAGTAACTAAAGTTATATCTGAACCTTGGTTCATCACTTCCACCTGACCTAACGGTAAACAAAACTCACCAAGGTTATTAGGCAACTTTTCTTTGATGCGATATCCGTTAAGTGGTTCAATCACTAACGCTGGCTCATCTGATTTTAAAAGTGTATTGTAAAATCCTGCAGCTTGCGTCATGTTTCTCGGAACTAACACATGAATACCTCTTAGAGCACCTAGAATAAATTGCATTGGAGAACCCGAATGCCATACACCTTCTAAACGATGTCCGCGAGTAGTAACAATCAATGGTGCTTTTTGTCCACCTTTTGTTCTGTATTGTAGTGTAGCTAAATCATCAGACATTATCTGAATGGCATACGCTAAATAGTCGAGGTATTGAATTTCTGCAATTGGTCTAAAGCCACGCATTGCTAATCCTATTCCTTGGCCGATAATAGTTGCTTCACGAATTCCTGTATCGATTAATCTATTCTCGCCAAACTTTGCTTGTAAGCCAGCATACGTCTGATTCACACCACCAATATTTCCAACGTCTTCTCCGAAAATGACAATCGATTTATTTTTTTCTAATTGAACATCCCAATTAGCTTGCAATACTTCACGTCCATCCATTAGTTGTTCAGTTGAAGGATATTCAATTGCAACAGGAGTCACGTTTAATGCAGATAATTCAGATTGGCTGTATAGGTAATCGTTAAATCGATCTTTGTTAATCAGTAATTGATGATTTAAAAAATTGATAAGATTTGTTTTGCCTGCAGATTGTTCTCCCTTCAAATAACGAAGCGCTTTTTTAATTGCAACAATTCCATCTTTTCTTTCTGGAGTTGATAATTCTGAAAGCGACTGTGCGATACGCTCAATGAAAACTTTGTTAGCACTTGATGATACTGCCTCGTTGATGAAATGTACTGCTTGTTGTGTTTCACTCTTAACGCCAGTTAAAAAAGCATTCCAGGCATTTTGTTTTGCTTGATTAACGGTCTTCTTTGTTTCTTCTTCGATAGCATCAAGTTCTTCTGCAGTTGCAATGGCCGCATTGATTAACCATTCTTTCATCTTTTTGATGCAATCGTATTCGTCTTCCCAAGTTAGTCGGTCTTTCGACTTATAACGTTCATGCGATCCCGAAGTAGAATGGCCTTGCGGTTGTGTCATTTCGCGAACATGAACTAAAACAGGTACGTGCTCAGTACGCGCAATGTAAGAAGCTTTTTCGTAAAGTTCTACTAAGCCTACATAATCCCAACCTTTACCAGTTAAAATTACATATCCCTCTTTATCCTCTGTGCGTTCAAAGCCGCTTAAAATTTCTGAAATGTTTTGTTTAGTTGTTTGATATTTTGCAGGAACAGAAATTCCATATCCATCATCCCAAACACTAATCACCATTGGAATTTGTAAAACACCTGCAGCATTGATTGATTCCCAGAATAAGCCTTCCGACGTAGATGCATCACCGATAGTTCCGTAAGCAACTTCATCTCCGTTTCTCGTAAATTGTTTTGCTTCATTCGCTAACTCAGGAAATAGTCTATAAAGTTTTGATGCATAAGCTAAACCTAAAAGTCGAGGCATTTGTCCACCAGTAGGAGAGATGTCGGCAGATGAATTTTTCATTGCTGTTAAATCTTTCCATGTTCCATCTGGATTCAATGAACGTGTACCATAGTGGCCATTCATCATGCGACCTGCGGAACAAGGTTCTGCTTCTATCGATGGATCAGCATATAGCTGCGCGAAAAATTCTTGTATACTAAGCATGCCAGTCGCAAACATAAATGTTTGATCACGGTAGTAGCCTGAACGGAAGTCCCCATTCTTAAACGACTTTGCCATTGCTAGCTGGGCAATCTCTTTTCCGTCTCCGAAAATTCCAAATTTGGCTTTGCCTGTTAGAACTTCTTTCCTTCCTAATAAACTTGCCTGGCGACTTTCATTCGCAATACGAAAATCATTCAGCAGGGCTGCCTTAAATTCTTCAAACGTAAGTTCTTGAGATGTAGTATTTTGAGTGCTATTTGACATAAGAATTCAATATCAAACAAAAATAGCAAAAAAACCTTTTTCAGACAACGATTTCTATAGTAGAAGTGAGGTAACAACGAAGATAGCCAAAGTGATGCTTGCTAGTCCATTTGTGTTAAAAAAAGCAAAGTTTACGCGACTCAAATCGTCGGACTTAACCAATCGGTGTTGATAGATTAATAGTCCGCTGAAAATCAACCATCCAACGAAAAACAAAATGGAAAATCCGCCAAATATTCCAGCATAAAAAAGGGTCACCGCAGTGATAACATGTAATATTCGAGAAATCAACAAAGCGTTTTTTAGTCCGAAATAAGAGGGTATCGACTTCAAATTATTAGCCTTGTCAAAATCAATATCCTGCAATGCATAAATAATATCAAATCCGCCAACCCAGCATAAAACGACAATTGAAAAAAGGATAGGTAATAAATTAAATTCTCCAGTAACAGCCAGCCATGCGCCCAACGGTGCTAATGCTAGTCCGAGTCCAAGTACTAAGTGACACAACGGAGAAATGCGCTTCATGTACGAATAGCCCAATACGACTGCCAATGCTACAAACGATAAGTAAAAGCATAGATTGTTAATGAATTTAGTGGTGATGATAAATCCGAGGCAATTGATGATAATAAAGGCCAGTGCTGCTTTAGATGAAATTTTTCCCGCAGGAATTTCTCGTTCTTTTGTCCTTGGGTTTTTTGCATCAATGTTTCGATCTGCCCAGCGATTAAATCCCATTGCTGTAGAGCGCGCGAAAACCATGCATAACAAAACTTTCAATGCTAAATCAATTGCAAAAACACCATTCCCAATCACGATTCCTGAAGTAAATCCGATAGCTGCAAACGGTAGTGCAAATACAGTATGACTAAACTTGATAAACGATAGGTAATTTTTAATTACTTTTAGCATGCTGCAAAAATACAATTTTGAATGTACGAGCGGTGAAATGCTGTTAAATAATGACTCGAAATTTAATCATCTTCCTTTTGTTCATGTTGTTATGCAACATCGTTTCAGGTCAAGTTTTTTTGAGTCGTGATACTACAGTTAAAATACTAACCTCAAATGGGGCACAATTAAAAAATGCATGGGCCTGTGGATTTAACAATCCTGTTTTTGCCGAGATTGATTTAAATAATGACGGCCTTCAGGATTTAATTGCTTTTGATGGACAAGCTGCTCGATTAAATTGCTTTTTGTATTCATCTAACGGGTATGTATATGCCCCAGAATACAATAATTTGTTTCCACAAAACTTAGAAGGGTGGGTGCGCACCTATGATTATGATAATGATGGCGACAAAGATTTGTTTAGTTACTTCGCTGGTGGTATTCGTGTAGATCGAAATGAAACGACGGTTACAACGGCATTGTCGTTTTCTAATTTGACTATGCAGTTAACGTGTAACTATGGTGGAACGAATCCGAATCTGTTTGTTACGCGTGTAGATATTCCAGCATTTACTGATATCGATAATGATGGTGATATGGATATTCTTGCTTTTTCAATTAATGGCAGTTGGATTGATTTAGATAAGAATTTATCAATGGACTCATTAGGAAATAACAACCAATTTATGTTTTATAATGTTCCAGGATGCTGGGGTTATTTTTATAAAGAGGCAGTTTCAAACAAAGCTGTTTTACCACTGAATACTTCCTGCACATTATTGCCTGCTCATCCATTCCGATTGCAAAACAATTTCGATTCAGGTTCTGCAGTATGGCTCGAGGATTTAGATGGTGATGGCGATAAAGATTTTTTATGTGGTGATAAGGTTGGACGAAATTTGTTGAAAGTAGAAAACTGTGGTAACCCAGATTCAGCTTATGCGTGTTCTCAAGATACTCTGTATCCTTCTAGTACTTTACCTGCTTCAATGCGTGATATTGCTGCTCCATACTTTTACGACTTTGATAAAGATGGTGACAATGATTTGTTGGTTGCTAATTTTAATTCGAGCGGAGAAGATTATAATAATACCATCTATTACGAGAATACAGGATCAACAAGCAACCCCGTTTTTACCTACATAAAAAATCGTTTTTTGATTGATGAAATGGTTGATGTAGGTACTTCTTCACATCCTGTGTTTTTTGATTGGGATGGGGATGGTTTAAAAGATTTATTGATAAGTAATGATGGGTATTACGAGGGTGGTAACTATGTAAGCAAGGTGGCACTCTACAAAAATAGTTCACAAGGAAGTGCCTACCAGTTTCAAAATATTTCAGATAGCATTTTGAATTTTAGAAATCTAAACATTATTGGAACCCGGCTCGCATTTGGCGATTTAAATAATGATGGCGACCAGGATTTATTAGTTGGTGACGCAACAGGTCGTTTAAGTTATTTTCAGAATATTGGAAGTGCAACAAACAGTAATTTTATTTTCTCTCAAGGATATTATCAGAATATCGATGTGGGGTCTGATGCTGCTCCGCAATTAGTAGATGTTAATCGTGATGGCTTATTAGATTTACTAGTAGGTGAGCGCAATGGTAATATCAATTATTATCGCAATACTGGTAGCTTATCTTTTCCTGTTTTTAGTTTTGAAACTGATTCCTTTGGGAAGGTTAAAGTTGGATTAGCCACCTACGGAATTGGATATAGTGCCCCATTGCTGTTTGATGTGAATGGCAATTATGAACTATTAGTAGGGAGTTATAAAGGAACGTTATTTCATTATAATAACATTGATGGAAATTTAACAGGCACGTTCCAATTGCTCGATTCGACATATCAAAATATTAAAGAACCAACAAAATCATATCCTGCAATGAACGATGTAGACGGAGATGGGAAATATGATTTGGTTGTTGGAAATCAGAGTGGGGGAGTGGTTTTCTATTCTCAGTATTTGAATAGCTCAATCGCTGAAAATACAAATCCGATTTCGAAAATTAAGGTATATCCTAATCCGGCTGATGATTATTTAACTGTAGAATCTGTCAATGGACAAGTATTAGAATTATTTTCTTTGCCAGGCGAATTAATGCAACGAATTACTATCGGCAGCGGAGTAACGAATATATCAATTACAAATCTAACTGCTGGAGTTTATTATTTGAAAGCGCAGTCAGGTGTTGTTGTTAAGCTAATAAAACTGTAACTTATTTTTGAATAATTAGCTTTTCAGTTTGCATTTGATTTCCCTCTGTAATTTGCAAAATATATACACCATTTTCGTAATTCGAAACAGTGATTTCGTTTTCTTGAATGCTGGTTTCAAATTTATTTAAGCATGTTCCAAGTACAGAGTAAAGTTCAATTGTTCTTTTAGCAGCCTTCGTAAAATTCAAATGAACAATATCGCGAGAAGGATTTGGATAACAACTAAAATTTGAATTGTTCAACGACGTTGTGCCTGCTGCACTGCATCCAGTCATGACCAACATTGCATCAAGCTTTCCATGCCCCCAATTATTATTTGGTAAATTACTACCAGTGAATTGATCTGCTTTAGAACAATACATGATTTTGGTTTTCACATCTTGCCAGTTTGCTGTTGGAAATACTTCAAAGTACAAGGCTGCTACTCCTGCTACAACAGGCGCTGCCGATGAAGTTCCTCCATCACGTATATGCTTACCATCATAGGCTAACTTGAACGGCTGATTAGCAATAAACCATGCTTGTGCAGAAGCAGGCAATGCCGACATCGTATATTCTCCCGTAGAGGTGATATCAGGCTTTAATCTTCCGTCACGTGTCGGACCTTTACTAGAACTAACAGCTAATGCACCTTCTGTAGTTGGAAATGTTTGAAGGTTTCCATTATAATCGATGTAGTTATTACGATTAACGTATTGCCCTACCGTTATAACTTTATCACTTGCTTGAAAACTACTACAAATCGTTTTATTGTAATCAGGCAAAACATAGTTGCTAATGTTTGGATAGGTTCCAGGCGCAGGTAATCCAGAATTGATCATATCAAATGACCAAACATCAAACTTCCCTGTTCCAGTACTCATCAATCGAAAATAATTGAGAGTGGAATCTGGTAGTATATAAAAGATAAAACTATACTTGTTACCAATCAATTGTCCATAGGTCTGATACCTTGCTAATCGGTTACCTGTAAAGCTCATGATCGAATCATTTCTCAAGACTCCCACATTGCCAATAATTCCCATCCATTGATCTTGCGCTACACTGGTATAAATCGGAGTTAAAGCATCAGCTCCAAGCGAAAATTTCATATTTCTTAAATCTGCTGTGTCTGCCCAAAGTTCAATATAAATGGGGTTCGAGCTATTATTCGCAAACCAGGTAAATAACGTATCGTTTCCTGTTGGTTGATGAAGTAGATGGTGCGCAATGTTTCCTGCATTTCCAGCAGCTGCAACAACTGTTCTTCCATTTTTCGCGGTGATTAAATTTTCAATCGTTTGTGCTTGTAAATCTCTGCCATCGTGAGAGCCAATGTAAGTTCCAGCACTAATGTTTATTACACATGGCTTGTTTAATGAATCTGCTTTTTTGAAGATGTAGTTTACAGCATCTACAATACTGGTTAGCCAAGCATTATCCGCTAAATTAAAATTCAATTTTACAGAGATAATATCTGCTTCAGGTGCTACTCCTGTGAATAGGGTATCTGTACCACCACCACTTGCCGCAATGCCTGTAACATGTGATCCATGTGCGCCAATATCATCAGTCGCTGATGCAAGGCCTCCGTTAATATCGGAAGCAGAGAATTCCTGACCATAATTATAAGGCTGTGGAGTGTTTCCAGCTGTTGAAAGTGTATGGTCCCATACCCATAAAATTCGTGTATTGCCAAGACTATCTTTAAAATCTGGATGGGTAATGTCAATGCCTGTATCAATTACACCCATTACAACATTTTTACCTTTGTAGGATGTATTTAAAGGTGCAAGTCCGCCGTGCACTGCATTCACATTATTATTAACCCGCATTTTATCGTTTAGTGGCTGAAGATTCATAACACCTTCTTCCATTCGAAAAACACCCGAGTTAAGCGCAAAATGCTCCATTGAAAATAAGGGCATGTCTGCTGAAACAATATCGCCTGCAATAAACTTTATCGTTCCGTTGTATTGAGGAATCGCTTCTTTGAGATAATTTATATCGCCTTTAATTAGTACAGCAATATGCTCGTTTTCACTCTTCGCTTCGTTGATTTTTTTCAATAATTGAAAGCTAAATTTAGTGTCTTGGGCTTGTAAAAAACCGTAGCAAAGCAACAAGATTATACAGCTATAAATTCTTTTCATAAAAGCTAAATTTGTTCGGTTGTTTTCTTTCCTTTTTGATGGGAAAGGGGTACTTTTGTCATCCTGTTAAAATAACAGAATTCAGCAAAGGTAAACTATAATATTTCAATAAAAATGTCAGACGACCGCAAAATTATTTTTTCGATGGTAGGTGTAAGCAAGACTTATCCTCCGCAAAAGCAAGTACTAAAAAATATTTATTTAAGTTTTTTCTATGGAGCTAAAATCGGGATTCTCGGTTTGAATGGCTCTGGAAAGTCTTCTTTGTTAAAAATCATCGCTGGCTTGGATAAGTCATTTCAGGGTGACGTTGTGTTCTCACCTGGCTATACAGTAGGATATTTACCTCAGGAGCCAGAATTAGATAATTCTAAAACAGCTCGTGAAATTGTAATGGAAGGGGTTCAGGAAACCGTAGATGTGCTAAAAGAATATGAAGAGGTGAACAATAAACTTGGCGAGCCTTGTACGGATGATGAGATGAATAAACTTATCGAACGTCAGGCAGAGTTGATGGATAAAATTGATGCCAGCAATGCTTGGGAGTTAGATAACAAGATTGAAATTGCAATGGATGCATTGCGTTGTCCAGATCCTGAATCAAGAGTAGATGTGTTATCAGGAGGTGAGCGTCGCCGTATTGCCTTATGCCGTTTGTTATTACAAGAACCAGATATTTTATTGTTAGATGAGCCTACTAATCACTTGGATGCTGAATCGGTTGAATGGTTAGAGCATCACTTACAGCAGTACAAAGGGACTGTAATTGCGGTTACCCACGACCGTTACTTCCTTGATAATGTTGCAGGATGGATTCTTGAATTAGATCGTGGCGAAGGAATTCCTTGGCAAGGAAATTATTCAAGCTGGTTAGAGCAAAAGTCGAAGCGTTTAGCTCAGGAGGAAAAGCAAGAGAGCCGTAGAGCGAAAACGTTAGAGCGTGAATTAGATTGGGTACGTATGGCTCCGAAAGCTCGTCATGCAAAATCGAAGGCGCGTTTACAGGCCTACGATAAAATGTTGAATGAAGAAACACGCGAGAAAGAAGAGAAGTTAGAAATCTTCATTCCTGCTGGACCTCGTTTAGGTACTAACGTTATTGAAGCTACGAATATCAGCAAAGGATTCGGAGATCGTTTATTGATTGATAATTTAAGTTTCTCTTTACCGCAAGCAGGAATCGTTGGTATTATCGGACCAAATGGTGCTGGTAAAACAACGTTATTCCGTATGATTATGGGACAAGAGACACCAGATGCTGGTGATTTCAAAGTTGGAGAAACAGTAGTTTGTGGATATGTTGATCAGAGTCATGATGATTTAATTCCGAATAAATCGGTGTATGAAATTATCTCTGGAGGAACAGAGCAAATGGTAATTGGAGGTAAATCGACAAACTCAAGAAGTTATATTTCTAAATTTAATTTCAGTGGTGCTGATCAAGGAAAGAAGTTAGAAGTATTGTCAGGTGGAGAAAGAAATCGTGTGCATTTAGCTATGACATTGAAAACAGGTTCTAACGTTTTATTACTCGATGAGCCTACTAACGATATCGACTTAAATACACTTCGTGCCTTAGAAGAAGCATTGGAGAACTTCGCAGGTTGTGTGGTGATTATTTCCCATGATCGTTGGTTCTTAGATAGAGTATGTACGCATATTCTTGCTTTCGAAGGAGACTCGCAAGTGTACTTCTTCGAGGGAGGTTACTCTGAATATGAAGAGAATAAAAAGAAACGCTTAGGAAATACAGAAACTAAAAAGTTCAGATATAAAAAGCTGACTGCTTAATAAAAATTGAATGAAGCCATCTATCCCAAAAGGTACACGTGATTTCGGGCCATCAGAAATGGTTAAACGGAATTATATTTTTGATACCATCAAAGTTGTTTTCAAGAAATACGGGTTCCTTCCTTTGGAAACTCCGAGTATGGAGCAGCTTTCTACCTTAATGGGGAAGTATGGTGAAGAAGGGGATAAGCTGATTTTTAAAATATTAAATTCAGGAAATTATCTGGATGGTGTTGATGAAACAGCCTATTCAAATAAAGATGTAAAGAAACTAACGCTCGGCATATCCGAAAAAGCCTTGCGTTACGATTTAACGGTTCCGTTTGCACGTTTTGTGGTGATGCATCAGCATGAATTAGCGTTTCCATTCCGTCGTTATCAGATACAGCCGGTATGGCGAGCTGATAAACCGCAGAAAGGTCGCTATCGCGAATTTTATCAATGCGATGCCGATGTGATTGGAAGTGATTCGCTCTTGAATGAATTAGATTTAATCGAGTTGATTAACGAAGTGTTCAGCAATTTAAATCTGAATGTCATCTTGCTAATCAACAATCGAAAAGTGTTAGCAGGCATTGCAGAGGTGATTGGTGCGTCTGATAAAATGATTGATATTACTGTTGCAATCGACAAGTTAGATAAAATCGGAATTGATAAAGTAAAAGAAGAATTACGATTTAAAGGATTATCCGAAGAAGCAATTGATAAATTATCGCCGTTGCTTTCTTTCAATGGAAACACCGCTGAAAAAGTTGCGCTATTGAAATCGATGTTGAGTAATTCAGCAATTGGATGCAAAGGCATTGAAGAGATTGAAACGTTGTTCGGATTAACTGCTGGATTACATCTTTCGCATTTAAATATTCAACTTGATTTAACCTTAGCTCGCGGATTAAACTATTACACGGGTGCGATCTTCGAAGTTAAGGTGAATGAGCCTGCAATTAATTTCTCAGGCAGTATATGCGGTGGTGGACGCTATGATGATTTAACTGGCATCTTCGGATTGAAAGGAATGTCGGGAGTAGGAATTTCATTTGGTGCTGATCGTATTTATGATGTGTTAGATGAATTGAAATTATTCCCTGCCGAAGCAAGTCAATCAACCAAAGTGTTAATTGTGAATTTTGGAGAGGTAGAAACAAATTATGCTTTAACAATTCTTCGAAAATTACGTGGTAACAATATCGCTGCTGAAATTTATCCCGATGCGGCAAAACTTAAAAAGCAATTTGCGTATGCCGATAACCGCACGATTCCTTTTGTGATTATTGCGGGCTCTGATGAAATTGCTGCCAATACATTTGTCTTAAAAAATATGTCGTCAGGTGAACAGAAAACAATTTCTATCCACGACGACTTTAATACTATTTTTAATTAATGAATCATCAAATTTCTTCTACTCCCATCGGACTAGAACTTATCAGTGAAGTAATCGCTGGGAATATTCAATTATCGTTGAGCGATGAAGCTATATCACGCATTTTAAAATGTCGCAATTTCTTAAATGAAAAAGCAGATAACGGTGATGGTGTTTATTACGGGATTAATACAGGTTTCGGTTCTTTATACAACAAGACTATTTCAAAAGAAGATTTGGGTCAGCTACAAGTTAACCTAATGATGTCGCATGCTTGCGGAACAGGAAACGAAGTTCCTTCGGAGATTGTTCGCTTGATGTTGTTCCTGAAAATTCAGGGGATGTCGTATGGTAATTCAGGTGTGCAATTAGAAACCGTTCAATTGATGGTTGATTTATTTAACCATCAGATTTTACCTGTTGTTTTCGATCAAGGTTCTTTGGGTGCTTCTGGCGACTTATCTCCATTAGCCCATTTGTGTTTGCCTTTGATTGGAATGGGAGAGGTGATGTATGAAGGAAAGAAAATGGCAGCTTCTGAGGCGTTGAATAAAGCTGGATTACAACCTGTGAAGTTAAAATCGAAAGAGGGATTAGCCTTATTAAACGGAACTCAGTTTATGAGTTCTTACGGAGTCTATTGTTTACATAAAGCCTATCAGTTAGAAAGAATAGCGGATGTTGTTGCATCCATTTCATTAGAAGCATTTGATGGTCGTATTGAGCCGTTCAATCATTTGATTCATCAGATTCGTCCGCATAACGGACAAATAAAGACGGCTAGCCGTTTCCGTGAGTTATTACATGGTAGTGAAATGATTAGTCGCGCAAAACAACATGTACAAGATCCGTATGCCTTCCGTTGTGTGCCTCAGGTGCATGGTGCGAGTAAGGATACAATCGACTATGTAGCATCAGTATTTAAAACAGAAGTCAATTCAGTAACGGATAATCCAACCATATTTCCTGATGAAGATTTAATTATTTCAGCTGGAAACTTTCACGGACAGCCGTTGGCGTTACCATTAGACTTTTTAGCAATTGCTTTGGCGGAGTTAGGGAATATCAGTGAGCGCAGAACCTATCAATTGATTAGTGGCTTACGCGGACTACCAGCATTTTTAGTGGCGAACCCTGGGTTAGATTCAGGATTTATGATTCCGCAATATACAGCAGCATCAATTGTAAGTCAGAATAAGCAATTATGTACACCTGCTTCTATTGATTCCATTGTATCGTCCAACGGACAAGAAGATCACGTAAGTATGGGTGCGAATGCGGCTACGAAATTATTGCGTGTTGTAAAAAATGTAGAAACCATTCTTGCTATTGAATTAATGAATGCTGTTCAAGGATTAGAGTTCCGTCGCCCGGCAAAAACCTCTGATAAACTAGAAGGATTAATCAGCGAATACAGAAAAGTAGTTTCATTCGTTGAGAAAGATCGTTTGATGTATCCTGACATTCACAAATCAGTTGAGTTTATTAATACCTATCCATTTGAAAAAATCATCGATTAATATGAAAAATAAAATAATACTATTAGCAGCTGCTTGCTTCACATTGAATGTAGCTGTTGCACAAAATGTACATCACGACCAATTACAAGTACGTGAATACAAGCCTGGCTTTTATGATAAAGACATTATGAAAGGCATTGAGCAATTTGAATCATCGAAGAAAGAAGCGCAACGCAAACCAAGTTATAAAATTGATGTCACTAAAATTGGATACTATCCGAAGTCGGTTGATGAGTTTACAACATGGTGGAAAAACAATCCGATTTCACAGGGAAATACAGGAACATGCTGGTCGTTTTCAAGTACCTCTTATTTTGAAACAGAAGTATATCGTTTAACAAAAAAGCAAGTTAAGATTTCTGAAATCTATACAGCTTATTGGGAATATGTGGAGAAAGCAAAGCGTTTTGTTTCAGAGCGTGGCAATAGTAATTTCGATGAAGGTTCAGAAGGAAATGCAGTAACAAGAATTTACAAGACTTACGGCGCTGTGCCTTTAGAAAGCTATACTGGATTACTTCCAGGACAAACCTATCATAACCATGCACCAATGGTAGAAGAGATGAGAGCCTATTTACAAGGCGTGAAAGCAGCGAATGCTTGGAATGAAGACGAAGTGATTGCAACGATAAAGAGCATCATGAATCATTATATCGGTGTGCCTCCAACAAAGGTGAAAGTTGATGGTAAAGAATACACGCCTTTGCAATACCTAAATGACTATTGCAAATTGAACATGAATGACTATGTGGACATTACATCATTGGGTAATAAACCTTATTGGAAGAAAGTAGAATATGAAGTACCTGATAACTGGTGGCATGATAGCTCGTATTACAACGTTCCGTTAGATGATTACATGACGATTGTGCGCAATACCATGCGTAAAGGATATACGGTGTTAATTGGTGGTGATGTTTCTGAAACAGGATTTGATGCATGGAGCCAAGTTGCAATGGTGCCTACATACGATATTCCTTCTGCATATATTGATGAGAACGCGCGTATCATGCGTTTTATGAATGGAAGCACAACGGATGATCATGGTATGCACATGGTGGGTTATTTAGAGAAAGACGGAAAAGATTGGTATTTGATTAAAGACTCTGGCGCAGGATCAAGAAATTGCGGAAAAGAAAGCAAAAACTTCGGATACTATTTCATGCACGAAGACTATGTGAAGTTGAAAATTATGGACATCATGGTTCATAAAGATATGGTGCAAGACATCTTAAAGAAATTTTAATAATTGATAAGAGGGGCGGAGGATTATCTGCCCCTTTTTATTGAATAGAAAAGCTGTGGCTAAAATCAAAACAAGATTTGCTCAAGAGTGTTACTAATGTAATGGTTTGAGAACATCCATTGCATCTTTACTGATAAATTCAACATGATAAAAAAACTAATTTATTCCATACTTAAAAAAGTAATGAAATCAACTACTCAAAAAAACAGCAATCAGGTAAGTCCTGCAACCAGCATTTTTAATATTGAAGTAAAAGATATTGCAGGCAACACTACTTCGCTTGAAAAGTATAAGGGCAAGAAAATTATCATTGTTAATGTGGCTTCTGCCTGTGGTTATACCCCGCAATATGCAGAATTGCAAAAATTGTATGAGCAGCAGAATGGCAATGTGGTTATTCTTGGCTTTCCTTGTAACGACTTTGGTGCACAGGAGCAAGCGGATGAAAGTACAATACAGAACTTCTGCTCGATTAATTACGGGGTGACGTTCCCGTTATACAGTAAGGTAAATATTAAATCAAGTCCAATAAACCCTATTTACGAATGGCTATCGAAGCCCGCACTCAACGGCTGGAACGCACAATTGCCCGACTGGAATTTTTGTAAATATGTGATTGATGAAGAGGGGATGTTAGCAGGGTTTTACAGTTCAGCTGTTCAGCCGAATGATTTATTAAATTAGATTTAAGGTCTTGTCTGAAAGCATTTTTTGAATAACAGCTTTCTTTTTAGTTTGTTGGAGTAAGTTTTTATATTTGAAACATGCTTAATAAATGTCCAATTATACATTTAAATGCAAACATGGGTAGAAGTATTTGGCTAGTAAAAGGTTTTTTAGATATTTTTATATAGCTACAAAAACGATTAAGTTTTCTGAAAAAATGAAAGCAGGTAATTGTCTAAACAAATTTTAAATTAATAACCAAATGTCAAGAACCCCTTTATCATTCCTAATTGCTATTTCTTTATTTTCTTGCAACACAAATATGGATAGTAAAAAGGAAATCAATGGAGATGATTTCAATTCATCTACTGAACAGGTTCAAGGATTTAAATACAACAAAAATTACATCAATCCATTAGTTGTTTATTCATTCTTCCCTTGGGATTCTGATCCATTTCAATACTGGCAAGAAATCGACTTAACTGCTTCTGATGACGCCAATCGATTTTACATTGATGGGGAATTAAAAATCGAAACTGAAAATATTCATAATTGCCCACGAATCATTTATGTTCCTAGTAATAACGAAAATCCAGGTCTAGGTTTTAGTGAGTTTTCTTATACTTATCTCGGTCGTCTAAATAATGGAGTTGAACTAATTCACTATTTTGAAGATACAGAAGGTTCTGCCAACTACAATGGTTTGATTGGTTTTACATTTTCAAAACGTACGGTTGCAGGAGACACCATCAAACATATTTTTATGCGAGAAGAAAAATCATATTCGCTACAGCAATATTGCAAATTTGAGCTTGATAAAGAAAACAACCGAGTGCTAGTGAGACCAATTGATAATATGCCACAAGCTGATTTTTCTGATATGCCCAAAATTCCTTTTTATGTAAATTTTCCGAAAGAAGCAACCGAGGCCTTGAAGGAGTCTTTAAAGGACTAGAGCCGCCTATTCAAGTTAGGTAGCTTAAAATTATGCTGGTTGTAATCTCTTATACCAACTTTGTTTTTTATCAATAGTTAGAATAAGAAAAATAATTATAATTCATATTGCAGGCTATCGGAATAAATTTGTAAATTCGTAAATCAAGAGGTTCATAACATGACTGTAATACAATTAAAAAAACTTTTAGTAAATAGAATATCTGAAATTAACGATGTTTCTTTTCTCAAGGCTATTAAGACTATTCTTGATTCTAAAACAGACGCTGATGTAATATTATTGACAGACGATCAAAGGAAGGAAATCATGCAGTCGAAGAAAGAAATACAAAAAGGGCTGTATATAGAACAAGCGGAACTAGATAAGAAAGTGGCAAAATGGGCAAGCGCAAAATAATATGGTCACCCAAAGCAACGAACAAACTACTTGATATTTTAGAGTTCTATAAGCATAGAAATAAAAGCAAGAACTATTCGCTTAAATTATACAAAAAGATAAATGATGAAGTTGCAATCCTTAAAAAGCAACCTGAGATTGGAATTAAAACAGAAATTGAATCTGTTCGAGGATTGATTATTTTAAATTTTATTTTGTTTTATGAATATAACCAAGAGCAAATAATAATTCATACACTTTGGGATAGCAGACAAGATCCAGTCAATTTGAAAATAAAATAACACTATGAAAATTATTCGCAATATTGTTGGTGTCATTGCAGGAGTACTGATTGGCTCTTATGTAAATAGGTGTGTTGTTGAGCTAGGGGCTATTTTTCTAGGTTAGCTTTTGGCCATTCAATTCGATTTTGTAACTTTGATTAAATCATATTGGAATGCCTAAAATATTTGAATATCTTGGAATATTAGTCTTCTTTTATTCTAATGAACATGAGCCAATTCATGTGCATGGGAAATATAATGGATTAGAAAGTAAAGCCGAGTTTTATATTGTTAATGGAGAAATTGTTGAGATAAAGATTAAGCTTGTAAAAGGATGTAGGCCATTAACTGGAAGTAAGTTAAAAGATTTTGAGGTGTTTCTCGAAAAGTACGCAGACAAAATAGTTGAGAAGTGGATAGACTATTTCGTATATCACAAGAATATTGAATTTGAAAAAATAAATACAAAAATCAAATGAGAATAGTTGAAGATTATAATGAAGTTCAAGTCGATTTAATCGAAATCAATTCTGCGGTTTATATAGGAGACTACGCAATAAGGATATTTTTTAATGATGGTGCTTGTAAATTAGTTGACTTTAAATCATTTCTCGAAAATTCTTCACATCCGTCAATCAAAAAGTATTTAGATGAATCTAAATTCAAGGAGTTTTTAATTGTGGATGGTAATTTAAATTGGAATGATTATGATTTAATATTTCCAATAGCAGATCTTTATCAAGGAGTCATTTAGTCTTTAATTCTTAAATAACTCTATGAAAATTATTCGCAATATAATTGGTGTGATTGCAGGAGTGCTGATTGGCTCTTATGTGAACATGTTTATCGTTAGTATAGGACCAACATTTTTCCCTTTACCAGAGGGAGTAAACATCACAACCGAAGAAGGATTAAAAGCAGGAATGTTCTTGATGCAACCCGAGCATTTCATCGCTCCGTTTTTGGCGCATGCAATCGGAACGCTAGTCGCTACTTTTATAGCAGCACTCATTGCAGTTAGTAGGAGAGAAATTATTACCAAAGTTATTTCATTGCTTTATTTAGCCGGTGGTGCTTACATGGTTGCTATACTTCCATCTCCAATGTGGTTTAACTTACTCGATTTAATTATGGCTTATATACCGATGGGAATGTTAGGCTATTGGTTAACGACGAGGTTTGTGCCGGAGGGGTAGGTTTAAGAGGTAATTTAACATTGTATTTTGTTTTTAAGAAGTAGCAAATAAAAAACTAACCTTTCGGGTATTGCTGATTGATTAAAATTCTATACTTTAGTAGACCAATTATGTTTGTAATCATGCTGTCTAATTGGATATATTTTATTTTTATGTCACATAACAGTATGAAAAATATAGCTGAATACGAACATATTATTAATAGTATAAAAATAAATTATAAGTAAAATGGAAATAGCAATTTTAATCCTTATCATTGTTTCAGTAATACTACTGAGCATCGTGACATTTTTTAGTTTCCAAATTTGGGTTCAAACCAAAGAGGCTAAACTTCAACTTGCAAACCATCATCAAGATATTCAGAAAGGCTTTTCGAACGCTGATAACAACATGACGGCGCTGAATCTTCAACTTGCAAACCATCATCAGGAAATTTTGAAAGGATTTTCAAATTCTGATAACAATCTTAAAACACTTAATCTTCAACTTATTGATAGTATTGGGATAGAGTACAAAGGACTAGTTAATTCGATTCTTCAATTGAAGGAAGAAGTAGGAGAGTTAGGAAATGAAATCAAGGATGTTAAATCGGAAATTTTAAAGAATATGGATAGCTATTCACAAAAATCTGAAGGTAAAATTTCTGATGGATTAGAGTCTGTAAAAATAAAAACAAATTCAACAATTGAAGGTCTTTCTGATAGTGTCAAAATATTTAAGGATAATATTGATTCTAGAATAAAAGAGCTTGACAGCACCATTTCAGAAAAGCTAGTTAATGATTTAACTCATTTGACAAGTGTTTACACGAAAAGTATCAAAGAGGAACAATCAAAAGTTTTAGACAAGTTTGAGCAGACTAGTAAAGAAATAAACAAAAAGCAAAGTGAAATTCTCAAAGCAATAACGGAACCTTTGAAAATTAATCTGAATAATAATGATTAAAAACTATTTAGCATATCTTAAAGATATTAGTCGTAAAATAGTAGCTGATTCGGGTTTTGAAAAAGCACTTCTTGATAAAAGCAGAACTAACAAGGCGTTTGCGTTTCAAAAAATTAACAATAAACTTTCATTTACAGAAAAGGACGAGCTTTATTCAAAAATTAAAAATATTGAAGATTATCTTAGTAAAAACAATGATAAGAAATTGTTTTGTGGTTTTGGATTAATTGCAGGTTCAAAAGGTCGACAATATGCTGCCCCAATTGTTTATGTAGAGTGTGAAATATTCAAAGAAGATAATTTGTTTATAATAGAGTTCGATTTTGACACGAACTCATTTAACTATGATCTTATTACTAGTATTTTGAATTATAGTATTGCAGCTAGATATAGTGTTTCGGATGACGATGTTTTTAATGAAGAATTTCAGAAGGAAGTTGATGTTGTTGAGAAAATAGAAAATGAAATAAAAGCGTTTAATGATTTTGAATCACTTGTTGATTACTCAAAAGAAATATTTTATTTACTTCAATCAAAACTTGTTGATTTTGAAATTATAAAAAAATATAGTAAAAGTTATTCTTTTGATAATGAAA
>JBJOND010000039.1:0-22379 GCA_046052065.1 Bacteroidota bacterium
CGAATAAATATCTAGTCCTACCGAATCCATTCCACTTAATCCACCACAAATAGCAAGTGCTTTTTCATTGATATAATTTAAGCGCAGGTCTTGATCTGTTACAAAAACAGCATTTTCAATTTTCCCTAAAGCATTTGAAAGACGTTGTTCTGACAATCGCAATTCACGATCTTTCGAAAATTTGAATAGTGCCATTTCAACAGTAGTTTTCAAATCACCTTCATTGAATGGCTTCACAAGATAACCATAAGGCTCCGTTACTTTAGCCCTATCAATCGTATCTTGATCAACAAACGAAGTAAGAAAAACAACAGGTATATCATAACGATCTTTGATATGCTCTGCTATATGCACTCCATCTTTTTCTCCTTTTAACTTAATATCTAAAAAAACTAGATCAGGCTCCACTTCCTCTAACTTTTGAAATGCTGATTCAGCAGAAGATGCAGTCGCAGGAACTTCATATCCTAACTTTTCAAGAGTACGTTGAATATCTTTTGCAACGATGCTTTCGTCTTCAACAACAAGAATTCTAGTTTTGCTCATAGTATAATATTAGCTAATATTTTTAAAATTTAATTTATAAGTTAAGCCGTTATTCGGCGAAGTTAATAATTCCAATTTACCATCCAACTGATCAGACAATGCCTGAATAAGTTGAAACCCGAGCGAGTCCGCTGTTTCTAAATTAAAATCAGTTGGCATACCAATACCATCATCTTTAATTTCCAGATAGTATTCTCCATCAGCCGTATTATTTAGTACAATATTAATATGCCCTTTTTCTTTATCTCTGAATGCATGTTTAAATGCATTTGAAACAATTTCATTAATTATTAATCCACATGGCACCGCTGTATCAATATCAAGACGTACATTATCAATTTTAATATCTACAACAATTGAACTTGGATTTATTTTAAATGAAGAATAAAGATATTCGATTAGCTTACGGGAATAATCATCGAAGTCGATTTTAGAAATCCCATCTGACTGATAAAAACGTTCATGAATAAGGGCCATACTTTTAATTCGATCCTGACCTTCTTTTAACGCCTGATAAGCTTTATCATCATCGATATAACTGGTTTGTAAATTAAACAAGCTAATTATTATTTGAAGATTGTTTTTAACGCGGTGATGAATTTCCCGTAGCAATAAACCCTTTTCTTCTAATGCAGCCTTAATTTGCTCCTCCATTTTCTTACGAAGCGTGATATCCGTTTCAATCACAACAATATTCTTCAATTTGGTATCACCATCAAATATTGGAGTTAAAGTTGAAGAAAGCCAGTAGTGCTTACCCGACTTGCTTAATATTTCAGATTCATATACAATCGATTTTTTTTCATTGATAATATCATTAATAAAAACAGGCACGTCTTTATTAGAAGAAATTTCATCCAACGAAACGCCTCTGTTTTTTCTATACTCCTCTAAAGTAAATTCAGTCAGCTTTTCAAAACCAGCATTTACCCATTCGAGTTGTTTATTAGCGTCAAAAATCATAATTGCGTTATCTGTTTCTGAAGCCACCAACGATAATTTTTCGAGCTCTATATTTTTAACTTGTAATTCCTTCGTTCTATCTTCTACTTTATCTTCTAAAATTTCTTTAGCAATGCGAAGTGCGCGAGTACGATAACGATACCATAATACCACTATTGAAGATATTGTGATAATATAAAACAAATATGCCCAAATGGTTTTATAATAAGGTGCTTTTATCTCAAATGAAAAAGTAATAGGCATCGTATAGTCGTAACCGTTAGCCGTAGCCTGGACTTTAAACGTATATTTTCCTGGCGGGATATTAGAATAATTTGCAAAATTTGATTTTGTTAATGGCGACCAATTCTCATCAAAACCATCTAAAAAATAGCGATAGCGTAACTCTTCAGGTGCTGTTAGGAATACACCACTGCAAACAAAATTTAAATTATTGTCTGAGTATTTAAGAATTAAATCGACAGGCAATCCTGTATGAGAATTGACATTAAAATTCTTTTTGAACCAATCCACATCTTCAAAAAACAGCTGCACTTTAGAAAGTGATAAAGTAGGAAGATACGTTTTAATAAATCCTGTAGAGGGATTAAAGCGAATAGCTCCATTCACAGAGCCCATCCAAATATATCCTTGATTATCTTGCGTTGCAGCATTTGTTTCAACTCCATTATAACCATTACTTTTATTAATGTGTTGTAGATTTACTTTTGTACTTTTTGTATACGATTTCCAATCTAAGCGATCGACACCTACGGTGGTACCAATCCAAAGAAACTGATCCTTATCCAACAATGTAAAAAGAACTTTACTGTTTGAAAGTCCATTATTAGCATCTAACACCCATAATTTTTGTTGATCTGGCCTTGAATTATTAAAAACTATTAAACCTAAATCATAACCACCAATTATTACAGAGCCCTTTCCATCGCTAATAATAGAAGTGATTGGGGTTTTTTTCAAATCAAATAAATCATTAAAAGAAGTTGCTACATCATTATTAAGCTGAAAAACTCCTTTCATCGTACCAACCCAGATCACATTATTTTCATCCTCATAGATAGTCCTAACATTTTCATTTTTTAGTCCATTGCGTGCATTTATTAATGTTAGCTGTTGACCTAAATATTTATATAAACCTTTATCCGTTCCAAAATAGACGGCACCTGAACTTGATTTTTCAATTGCGTATACAATTGTATTTTGAAGCTCTGTTATGGGACTACCAAACTTATTCAGAACAATATCATATAATACAGGACCATTAGTTGTACCCAACCAAAAAGCGGTTGTATTTTCTTTTTCTATTGACCAAACACTGTTACCAGCTAATGTTGTTGATAGCACCTTACCAGCCTTTATGATATTAAGTCCACCGGCAAGCGTACCTAATAAAACCTGGCTTGTATTAGAATCATAAAAAATGGAAAGAATATTATTGCTGGCCAAGCCATCCTCTGCATTATAAGTAACAAATCTGTTATTATCGTATTTATATATACCCATCCACGTACCAACCCAGAAATTACCTTCTCGATCGTTTAACAATGATGTTATAATTTTACTATTTACGTTTTCCCCTAACCGTACAAGTTCAAATTGGTCACCTGTTTTTTTCGAAAGCCCACCACCATATGTTCCAATCCACAGAACTCCATCATCATCTTTCAATAATGATTCTACTCTATCATTAGGTATTCCATTACTGCTATTATAATTATAAAACTTATCCCCTTTCAAAACGGACAATCCATCGTACGTCCCGAATGCAAATTCATCTTTATTTAACTGTTCTACACAATAAACGATATTGCTATTAAAGCCTGCCACTCCCGAAGAATAATTAATAAACTTATTATTTACAAAAACAGAAACACCATTTGCAGTTGCTATCCAAACCCTACCATTTTGATCAGTAAGGATATCAAAAACGATATTGCTTGGAAGGCCATCTCGAACAGTATAGTTAATAAATTCCTTTCCATCGTAATGCGAAAGGCCATCATTGGTTCCTACCCAAACACCATTTTTGCCATCCCCATTAACAACATTAATGATATCGTTGGGCAAACCGTTGTCGGTATTAAAAACAGAAAGTTTAGTTCCTGAAAATTTAAACAATCCTTTTCTGATAGAGCCGAACCATAAATTGCCTTTCAAGTCTTGATAAATTGACTTTATCGGATTATTTGCAAGCTCAGGGCAATTATCTGGGATGGAAAAATTCTTTCCGTCGAAGGTAACAACGCCTGACATTGAAGCAATCCATATCAATCCATTCCTATCTTGGATTACTTCGTTTATTTGATTACCAGGCAACCCGTTGCTCTGACTATAATTAACCACATTCAACCGTTGTCCGTAAACAACAGAGAACATAAAACACAGTACCAATAAGCATTTGGCAAATTTCAACATTGAGCCCTTTCTTCGAGAATATAAAAATAGAGTTTCAATTTAATTAAAAAACATTAAAATTCACCCAAGTATATCCTTTATTAACACCAATTTTGTGAACAAAAGGCAAAAAACATTGGATTTTTCTTTTCATCCAACTTTGCATTCCGTAAATTTGTTTCGCTACAATTTCAAGCAATAACCTAAAACTAAAATACACTATGACCAAATCATTTACTTTTAACTGCATTGGCGCATTATTGTTACTATTTGTAACTAATGTAAATGCACAGAATGCTTCTGTATCTATTTCACCAGCAGGCCCTACGGTATGCGATGGAACAGTACTAACGGCAAACACCTCTGGTATGACAGGACCATTCACTTATTTATGGTCAAATGGAGCTACAACACCATCAATTGTAATTACGAGAGGTGGACAATATCGTGTACGTGTTACAGGAACAACATTGTATAATGGCGTGCGCCAGGTTTCAAGTGCGCTTGTACCATACACAGTAATCAAAGAACCGCAACCAACTATTTCAGTTCAAGGCAACACAAATGTTTGCCCTGGAGACTCGGTTAAACTAGTTGGCAAATTCAGAAGACCTTACTATAACTACTCTTGGAATACAGGACAAACAACTCCTACTATTTTTGCAAGTCAGTCAGGGACTTATGTTTTAACAACATCTACTAATGTTGGCGGATGTAATTATTCAGCGAATGCTTTAGTTGATATCAATGTTTATGATGTTGGTTATCAGCCAGCAGTAAATGCTTTATCCTCTTTAACAGTTTGCAAACCTGGTTCTGTGGATTTAAGTGCGGACGCTGGATTTTCAAGCTATGCTTGGAATTGGTATGACGGCAGTCCAACAGGAGGATCGTCATCAAATCAGTCTGTTTCAGTTTTATTGGATGGAAGTATTGGTGGAGCCGTATTAGATACAGCAACGGTTTATTTAACTGTACAATTAAACGGATCATGTTCTTTTAGTTCGGCAGGAACGGTTGTTCGTTCAATTCGCCAAATCAGCTTAAGAAGTCAAGATTGTGGCATTTTTAACTTCAACAGTAACGATAGTATCAAATGCGATGTTGTACTTCCTTTTCTATCAACACCTCAATATGAGTTTGAATTTGAAGAAACTGGAAATCCTGGAGTAACTTGGACTCATATTTCAAATACGCAATGGTGTCGTTTCGCAGATGTAACACCAGCATTACAAGTTTCTAATTTTTACAATGTTCGAGTTCGCCCAGTGATTGATGGTATTGGATACTGCTATGGCAACCCTTGTCAAATAGGTATAGCTACCTTACGTCCAAATCATACCACTCTATCATATGCTGAAAGAGTAGATGGTTCTGTAGTTGATGCTCAAATCTACCCGAATCCGTCAAGCTCAGAATTCAATCTTGTATTAAACAACAGCCTTAATGATACACCTGCTGTTGTTACTATTACTGATTTAAGCGGAAGAACAATTGATACATATAATTTTGACGGAAGTAACAACTCTGTTCAATTTGGAAAAAACCTAATGAATGGAATTTACATGGTTACTGTTCAGCAAGGTGAGTTTAAAAACATTACGAGAATTTTAAAAACAAACTAATAATACTTATTGTTATATAAAACAAAACAGGGGACTTTATAGTTCTCTGTTTTGTTTTAAAACTCTTGAAGTTGTTAGCAAATCAATATTAAAAAGATGTAATTTAAATTGTTAAAAGTGTAATAAGAAAGTTTGCTATACGAGTACTTTTGCTTATATATAATGAAATAACCGTTAAAACAATAAATACTAATAATTATTTTTATGAATCTTAAATCATTACTATTAATTCTAGCTGCGACATTCGTTTTCGAAGCTCAAGCTCAAAACGCTAGCGTGTCAATTTCTCCAACAGGTCCAACCGTATGTGAAGGAACTGAATTAACTGCCGTAACATCAGGTATGACAGGCCCTTTCACTTATTCATGGTCTAATGGAGCAACAACTCCGTCTATCACTGTTACACAAGGAGGTCAATACCGCGTACGTGTAACTGGAACTACTCTGTACAATGGCGTTCGCCAAGTTTCAAGTGATCTTGTTCCCTACACTGTAATTAAAGAACCTCGTCCATATATTACTGCCCTTAGCGACCTTAATGTTTGCCCTGGAGATTCAGTTAGATTAATCGGTAAATTTAGAAGACCTTATTATAATTATACCTGGAATACAGGACAGACTACTCCTAACATTTGGGCTAGTCAGTCGGGTACATACGTTTTAACGACTTCGACTAATGCGAATGGCTGTAATTATTCTGCTAGTGCTACTATCGACATCAATGTATTCGATAACGGTTATCAGCCAGCAATTACTCCATTAACTCCATTAATTGCTTGCAAACCTGCATCATTTCAGTTAACGGCTGATCCGGGCTTTGCTAACTATGAGTGGTCATGGTTTGATGGAACACCAACTGGTGGAAGCTCTGCTACTCAAAATGCTACTGTTTTATTAGATGGCAGCGGTGGAGGTCCTATTTTGGATACTGCTACTGTTTATTTGACTGTTCAACTTGGTGGTGGTTGTAAATTTACATCATCAGCAGTACTACGTTCAATACGTCAGATTGAATTAAGAAGCCCTTTCTGTGGAATATTCAACTATAGCCTTGCTGACAGTGTACAAGCAGAATTAGTATTAACATACCTAAACGCACCTCAATACGAATTTGAATTTGAAGAAACATTTTATCCTGGTATTACATGGACTTATTTGTCAAATACAAGATGGTGTAATTTATCTGATGTGACTCCTGCATTACAAGTTTCTAAATTTTATAATGTTCGTGTTCGCCCTGTAATAAACGGAACTCCATTCTGCTTTGGAAACATTTGTCAAATTGGAATCGCGACTCTTCGTCCAAATCATTCAACATTGTCATCAGCATCTAGAATGGATGGCTCTGCTGTTGATGCTCAGATTTATCCTAACCCATCAAGTTCAGAATTTAATTTAACATTAAATAGCGATTTAACAAATACGCCTGCTATTGTTACTATAACTGATTTAAGCGGACGCGTTATTGAAACGTTTAATTTTGATGGTAGTGAGAATACAGTTCAATTCGGCAAGAACCTAATGAATGGTATTTACATGGTAACTGTTCAACAAGGTGAATTCAAAAATGTAACACGAATATTAAAATCAAATTAATAATTAAACCCTTAATTACTGCTTGCATAAAAAGAGACCCAATCGGGTCTCTTTTTGTTTTTATCGGATAACGAGCTTCTTGCTTGTTACATCTATACCATTGCTAAGCTTCAATACATACAATCCGCTTGCTAATTCCGGCAGTTTAATATCAACCGAATTATTATAATTAAAAGTAGTATTTGATAAAACAAGATTTCCCTGCACATCATAAATTTCAACAAATACATTTTGATTGCTCTTCAATTCAGTAATTGTAATCTGTTGATTTGAAAAAACAGGATTTGGATAAATCTGTGCATCCGCTATTGTTAAATTATTTAAACCGCTGGAAGTTTGATTCAATACAAACAAACCATTTTGCATATCTGACACAGCAATATTTCCACTACTAAAAAAAGGATATGCACCCCATGCGCCTTGATAAGCTAATGACGAATAAGGCCCGCCTAGTGGCTCTTGATTATGAGTATCAAAATAGGCTGTTCTCACCGGATTATATGGGTCCGACACATCATAAACTTGAAGTCCATCCATATAATAAGCGATATAGCATATGTTGCCAATAATAAAAGGGTTATGTGGAGTTACAATAGGATTACTGCTAAAGGTGGTAGTAACGGTTAAGTTTTGAAGGTCATTTACATCAAGCAATTTAACAGGCAATCCTGATGGGACTTCATCCATAAAAACCAATGTTCCATTATCAGCTAATGCTGAACTATGATTATAACCTTGCGAAGGGTATGATGTGAGTGAATTGATTAACTGAAATTGATTTGCTAAGGAATCATACTTGAAAATAAATAATCCATCATAACCACACGATGCATAAACAGTATCATTACGAACAAACATATCGTGAACCTGATTACTAGCTAGTAATGTTGGATAGTCATCGTTAATGCTTCGGAGGAAAGCTGGCACCTCTGGATTATTCAAACTAAAAACTGCCATTGATGCATTTTGAGCAAACTGCCCACCTCGTGTTATACCTACATACAATTTATTACCATCTACGTACAAAGTATGTCCTCTTTCAAATAAAGTTGTGTAGTCTGCAACAACATTAACTGAGTCTGGTAAATATTGTAAATCGACAATTTGAAAACTATTTGGCGACTGATCATCGCTAATTAAATACGCGTAATGACTGTATGTTTTTATCTCGCGCCAGATGCAAGCTCCTCGGCGACCAGCAACAAAATCGGATTTAACTGGTGATTGCGGATTTGTTATATCGATGAAATAAACACCTGCTGTAGATCCAACTAACGCATATTCTCGACCATTAGCTTC
This sequence comes from Bacteroidota bacterium, assembly GCA_046052065.1. Taxonomy (GTDB): domain Bacteria; phylum Bacteroidota; class Bacteroidia; order AKYH767-A; family OLB10; genus CAINEC01. The sequence continues at coordinate 8,424 of JBJOND010000039.1, forward strand.
GTAACCCCAGATACCATTATACTTTATTCCATATGCTGGCTCGGCAATTACAGTAGAATCATACCAATTCGACTGCAAATTCATATTCAATGATTGATATACCTGTGCTTCAGTTGCTCCAGTAAGCAACAATAAAAAGGGTAATAGTAGTTTTTTCATTTGCTCTTTTGAGTAATTAAATATTGGATTAACTCCACTAAATTATAGTCGTTATTTTCATTCAAACAAACCTCAATATCAATAAAAGCAAGAGGTAAATTCTGGATTAAATGTTTTAATTCTGATGTATTAAATCGCATAAAATCCTTGCGAGTAGTCAGTATAACAACAGGTGAATTCTGACTTAACAACTGATTGTATTGCGTCTTGATTTTTATAATATCTCCTGACGAAAACTGATAGTGATCTTTAAAAATAAATTCAGTGACCGACTTAGCATTTGAATTTGCAAATTCTATGAATGGCTTTGGGTTCGCTATTCCAGCTACCACAATAACATTACAATTTTGCAAATAGGCAATTGGCATTTTCTCTCCGGATAAAAACTCCATCGACTCACTGTATCGCATATACGAAAAAAGCACTTTTTGTACTCCATACTTTTGGATATTTGAACGCACTTCATTCATTTCACTTAAACTAATTTTCTCGGGCGATTTACTAACGATAACCACATCCGCTCTTTTTACTCCCGATTTCGGTTCGCGCAAACGACCAACAGGTAAAAGGTGGTCGTTATAAAACAAATCCGAATAGTCCGTAATTAAAATATTAAAATCGGGCTTTACATACCGATGCTGAAACGCATCATCCAACAAAATTAATTCAGATTTTATTTCCTTTTCAATCTGTTCAATTCCTACTACCCTCTTTTCGCAAACTGCAACATTTAAATCAGAGAAAAGATTCGCATATTGAAGTGGCTCATCGCCTACCTGCAAAGGACTATTATCCGACTTAACCCATCTAAACCCCTTGGTTTGACGCCCATACCCACGACTTAAAACGGCTAATCGGTAATTACTTTTTAATTGGTTAATTAAATAAATCACATGTGGCGATTTGCCGGTTCCTCCAGCGGATAGATTACCGACATTAATAACAAAGGACTTAAAAGTATGCTGCTTTAAAATCCCAATATCAAAAAGAAAATTCCTGAAACGGATAACCATTCCATACAAAATCGAGAAAGGGAGCAATAAAATTTGCATAGTTTCAAAAATATAACTTTTTAAGTTCACAGAGTGATTAAATTTGTCGTACTTATAAAATCACTTATGCAATTAAAAGATATCATTCAATTTCTTGAAAATAAAGCACCATCGTCTTTACAGGAAAGTTACGATAACTCAGGGTTAATCTGCGGACATTCATCCATGGAAATTAAAGGGGCTATTATTTGTCTTGATAGTACTGAAGATGTGATTGATGAAGCAATACGCAATGGATTTAATCTCGTGATAGCTCACCATCCTATTGTTTTTAGCGGAATTAAAAAACTGAACGGCAAAAACTACATCGAAAGAACTATTATAAAAGCCATTAAAAACGATATTGCCATTTATGCTATTCATACAAATCTCGATAATGTCATCCACGGAGTAAATGCAAAAATTGCTGAGAAAATTGGACTTGTCAATTGTCGTATTTTAAGTCCGATGAAAAATAAATTACTCAAGCTCAGCACTTATGTGCCCCATGAACAAGCAGAAAAAGTAAAAGAAGCACTTTTTAATGCGGGAGCTGGCCATATTGGAAACTACTCAGAATGTAGTTTTACTACCATCGGAGAAGGTACATTTAAGGGAGGCGATGAAAGCAATCCCCTTTATGGTGAAAAAAATGTGAGGTTTAAAGGACAAGAATCGAAAATTGAAGTAATCTTGGAAAGTCATAAACAATACCAGGTTTTTAATGCCTTAAAAGAGGCTCATCCATACGAGGAAGTGGCCTATGAGTTCATCGCATTAGCCAACAATTGGCAAGATGTCGGGGCTGGAATAACTGGAGAACTTCCATCTAAAATTGATGCTATTGACTTTCTTAAGTCACTGAAAGTCAAAATGAAAACAGACTGCATTCGCCACACAAACACCTTTAACAAAGAAGTTAAAAAGGTAGCCATTTGCGGTGGTTCGGGAAGCTTCTTATTGGAAGATGCCAAGCGTGCAGGGGCAGATATATTCGTTACTGGCGACTACAAATACCATCAATTTTTTGATGCTGATGGAAGCATAATAATCGCGGACATTGGCCATTATGAAAGTGAACAATACACAATTGAGCTTTTAGGTGATTGGCTTAGCGAAAAATTTCCTACATTTGCCCTCCGTTTAACGGAGATTAATACCAATCCAATTAATTACATTTAACCATGGCTACTAGAAAGTCTAAGAAAGCAGCAGAAGCAGTTGTTGAAGTTCCAAAAAAACCAAAACCAATTGTTCGTTCAATCGACAAAGGCGACAACAGTATTGAGCATAAGCTTCGTGCCCTTTATCAATTACAATTAATCGACAGTCAAATCGATAGAATTCGCCATACCCGTGGTGAATTACCAATGGAAGTATTGGATTTAGAAGATGAAATTGCTGGACTACAAACTCGTGTAACCAACTATACTGAAGAAGCGGCAGAGTTAGATGAGCAGATCAAAAATCGTAAGCAAGCGACAAAAGATGCGCAAGCAGCGATTAAGAAATATCAATCTCAACAATCAAGTGTAAAGAATAATCGTGAGTTTGATTCATTAAATAAAGAAATCGAATATCAACAATTAGAAATTCAACTTTGCGAAAAGCGTATTAAAGAATATACTGCTGAATTGGCATCGAAGAATTTAATTGTTGAGGCTTCGGTAAAAGCATTAGAAGAAAGAAAATTAGATTTAGAAAATAAAAAATCAGAATTAGAATCGATTGTTGCTGAAACAGAAAAAGAAGAACAAGAACTTTTAGTTGAATCAAATAAATCGTCTGATGTGATTGAAGCACGTTTATTAACTGCTTACCACCGTATTCGTAAGAATGCAAGAAACGGATTAGCGGTAGTTCCGGTTGATCGTGATGCTTGTGGTGGATGTTTCAACAAAATCCCACCTCAACGTCAATTAGACATTCGTCAGCGTAAGAAGGTTATCGTTTGCGAGCATTGCGGACGTATCTTGGTTGATGGAGCTGTAATCGAATAATAATTATAAGCCAAATAGCAGAGCGGCGAACTTTTCAAGTTCGCCGCTTTTGTTTACTCTTTATTTTGATAGAGATCCTTTTTACTTCCTTCAAATAATTCGTAGCCGAGCAAACGACAATCGATAGGTCCGTTAAACAACGCAATCTTTCGATTAGAACGCAAACCTACAGATTTAGCTCCTTCAGGACTACCTGTAAAAATCCATGCTTTATAACCTGCGTAACTCTTTTTAAACTTATCTCCTATCTCTTTATACAATGCTTCAATGTCTTCTACTTGTAGCTTTTCGCCGTATGGGGGATTAATAATTATCACTCCATTTCCCTGTGGCCTTTCGAAATCTTTGAAATCACCTAAAGACAATTCCACCATATCTTCAACACCTGCACTTACCACATTTTCTTTAGCTTTCTCCAACGTGTATTTATTTATTTCATTTCCATAAATACGTACAGGTTGCTCATTGATGCGCTCCAGTTGTTTTTCACGAATAGTCTTATACAATGCCTCATCAAAATTCAACCATTTTTCAAAAGCAAATTTCTTTCTAAAAATACCTGGAGGAATATTAGCAGACATCAAAGCAGCTTCAATTGGAATAGTTCCAGATCCGCACATAAAATCTACTAATGGTTTATGTGGCTCCCATCCTGACAACATAATTATTCCTGCTGCTAATACCTCACTCAATGGAGCCTTATCTACATCAACGCGATAACCACGACGATGTAAAGAGTCGCCACTACTATTAATTAGAAGTGTACATTTATTTTTATTGATGAACACATTCACCTCTAAATCAGAATCGGTCTTGCTAACGTCAGGGCGTTTACCCGTTTCCTTACGGAAACAATCAGCAATCGCATCTTTGACTTTTAATGCTGGATACAAGTTGTTATCAAACAAATCGGAGTTCAACGTACATCGAACAGAAAATGTTTGATTAACCTTCATTAGCTCTGTCCAATCAAGCTTTAAAACCTGTTCGTATAAATCATCACCATCTTTAATTGGAAATGAAATAAGACTAATCATGACGCGCAGGGCAAGTCGACTGCTAAAATTAACTTTATAAACGAATCCTAAATCGCCTATACAAGAAACAGCACGCGTATGAATCTCTACATCACGCCCGCCGAGTTGACGAAGTTCTTTTGATAATAGCTCTTCCAAACCTGCATAGGTAGAAACAACTAATCGTAAATCTGATTTCAATAACATAGAGCGAAGATAGTTAAACTACAACGATTTATTTTTCAGAATGTCAAAGGGTATTGAACATCCTATTGTGAGATTCCTTCCCATTCCATTAATACCTACATATTTTAATCTCGATAAATGATTAAAATAAATTTGATTGGTAATATTATTAGCAATCACATAAAAATCAACACAAACATTCTTCGCTTCATACCTTGCAGATACCCCACCACCAAAAAGCGAATAGGCATCAGTGACAGTTTCAAACTGGTCAATTCTATCTTGCTTAGCGAAGTAATCAAACTGCGCTTTAATCTTAATACTTTTCCAATTACCATTTTGCTTTTTGATAAACTCATAACTTAAAACCGAGTTCAAATGAAACGGAGGAATAAACGGCAATGCTAAATCAGTCTCCTGATTAACAGCCCACACATACGAAGCACGGTTTTCAAAATGCACTTTTTCCGTCAAATGATAATCGACAGATAATTCACCACCATAAAACAACGCATCTCCTTGAACATATTTAAATACAGGATAAATTTCATTATCTACTTCCTGCGTTTGATTTTGGGAGTTTCGATAATAAATAAACTGATTAAATGAATTATAAAAGAGCGAGAACTCCCCTCCTATCTTTTCACTCTCATAACCCAAACCAGCATCGAACTGCCAGCTTGTTTCAGGCTTTAAATCGGGATTTCCAATTTCATATCGGAAAGTTCCTTCATGCACACCATTTGCCGATAATTCAGAAATATTGGGAACACGAAACCCTCTTCCTGCATTCCATCTAAAATGCAATTTATCTGTTGCCTCATACGTAAAACCCATTGAACCACTGAGGGCATTAAAAGACTTGTCAAAAGCAGTAAACACACCTTCTAAACTGTCGGCGCTTATAGACTTCCAATCATAACGCAATCCGAAATTTCTCGACCATTTATTTGTTACTTTTTTTATAGATGAAAAAACACCAACATCTGTTGAGCTATAATCAGGGATTAAATACTCCTCTCCTTTATTTGTATTTTGTTGCATGCCACCACTAACACCAACAACTACATCCCAGCCGTTTTGTTGTGGCAAATAATATTTCACATCGCCTGTCATTGTTTTTAAATCGATAAACATACCTGGCTTAGAGCCATCATCTTCATACTCCTGACGCTGATTATTCTGCCACCCAAATACAGTTCTTAAATTACCTTTGCGTAAAAAATAACTACCTAAAGTTGAAATCTTATAATGATTCACGCGTTGAAATGGCAACCCAATAGTTCTCGTTAAGGCCTCAGCGTTAGTTACTGAATTTCCTTCGGGAGTAATAAACAAACCCATTGAGTCACGCTCGCCTTCAATCATTCCAAACTGTGCCTGATAAGAACTAAAATGAAAATGCTGATAACCCCATTTCTTATTAAGGCCTAACATTAAACTTGCATTATCCTCATTAAATGCAGAATTATAAACTACCTCATTGGGAGTAGAATATGCTGCAGCATTCTTGTTAGTTTTTCTAACTCGCCACACTAGTCCATTTTGATTACCCTCCGCCATTGCACCAACAACATACGTTTTACTATTTGATTGATACTGGCTAATCAGTTCACCGTTTATTGTTCCTAATGTTGCAGGAAATGGCTCCAGAATATTAATTACTCCGCCAATTGCATCTGAACCAAACAAGAGCGATGAAGGCCCTTTCAATACTTCTATTCTATCAGCAGAGAACTGATCTATTTCTAATCCGTGTTCATCGCCCCATTGCTGTCCCTCCTGACGAATCCCTTCGTTAATACTAACGATACGGTTATACCCTAAACCACGAATTACAGGTTTAGCAATTCCTCCACCTGTCGATATAGATGAGACACCTGCCACTTGTGTAAGTGCTTCTGTAATATTTGTTGCGGCAGTATTTTGTATTTGCGACTTCTCAATCGGATCAACACTTAAACTTGATTGTGCATGATTGGATGCAAATGCAGAACCTGTAATAATTACTTCATCCATTTCTAAAATCTGAGGAGAAAGAAATAAATCCAGTGATGATGCTTCATTTACATTCTCGACATAAAGCGTAATACTCCCATATCCTTCCATCCTCACTTGAAGCATCATTTTTTTTGCTGGTAAATTTGAAAGGACAAACTCACCTTTTTCATTTGTGATTGTACCTATTTTAAATTCAGGAATAATTACAGACGCACCTACCAATACTTCTTTCGTTTTTTTATCGGAAACTTTTCCTTTTAAGATTAATTGTGATTTCGCATCGCTACATAATAATAGTGCAGCAATGAAAAAGAAAATTCTTTTCATTGATTTTTTTGTTAAAGATTAAAAATGTTACGAGTGATAAATAAAAAACAAATCACCTAACAGGCGGACCTTTATTACTATACGAAAGTGTATAATAACGACATTTCAAATTCAACCCGCCAAATAAAATCACAATAAAAACAACTTGTAAAAAACTAAAACTCTTGAATCCATTATACAAAATCGGATCACCTGTTAAATCAAATAGCAAGCAATGCTCATGTTCAGCAGAAACATCACTTTCATGCTCGTGACAAACTACATCAGTAGTATCGTGATGCCCTGATAGCTCATGCCATAACTCACGTGGCACAAATAGCTGCAAGCACAAAAAAATCAACAGCCAACTTGTAGCTTTTTGCATCATCAATTAATTTTCAAAAGCGTATTGAATAAGATTTGCACCCATCTTTAAAGCTTTCGTTCTATTCTCCTGCGAATCTCTGTGTACTTCAATATCTTCCCAGCCGTCACCTAAGTCACATTCAAAATCATAAAAGCAAACTAATCGTCCATTGTAAATCAATCCAAATCCTTGAGGAGCTTTATCATCATGCTCATGTACCTTTGGTAATCCACCAGAAAATTTAAACTTCTGTTGATAGACAGGATGATTAAAAGGCAGCTCTACAAAACTTAATTCCGGAAATACTTTTTTCATCTGTGTACGAATAAATTTATCCATTCCATAGTTATCTGATATGTGAAGGAATCCTCCTCCCATTAAGTATTTTCTTAAATTATCCGCCTCCTGTTGTGTGAATACCACGTTGCCGTGTCCTGTCATATGAACAAACGGGTAATTAAATAAATCAGGACTTCCAACTTCTACTATTGCCTGTTCGGTGTTAATTGTTGTTCCTAAGTTTTGATTACAAAAGGTGATTAAATTTTTGAGCGATGTTTCAAGATTTGCATACCAGTCGCCACCTCCATTATACTTGAGCAATGCAATTTTAACTGTAGGCTCTGTTGGTGTAGTTGCCGACACAAAAAACACTGTCAATAACAAGTATACTATCACTTTTTTCATCATTCAAATTTAGTATTTTACAATTACAAACCTTGCGCGAGCGCATTAAAAACTGCACAAGCATATACTCCAGCCGTTTCTGTCCTCAAACGCGACTCCCCTAATGAAACAGGAAAATAATTATTACCAATTGCTAATTGAATTTCATGTTCTGAAAAATCTCCCTCAGGACCAATTAACAACAATGCATCTCTTTTGTTTGCAATTGACTTTCCGAAATCATTTTTATCTGACGACTCACAATGAGCAATAAATCTATTTTCGGTTTCTATTGATTTGATAAAATCTTCGAATTTAACAAGCGGGTTTAATTTCGGAAATAAAAAATGATGCGATTGTTTGGCTGCAGAGACAATCACTTTATTCAATCGTTCTGGCTTTATTTCTTTTCTTTCAGAATAACGACAAAGCAACGGAGTAATTTCTGCAATTCCCATTTCTGTTGCCTTTTCTAAAAACCATTCAAAGCGATCAATATTTTTTGTTGGCGCAATTGCAATATGCAAATTGTTAGTTTCGGACAGTTGAGAAACTTCTTCGGTTAATCTCACCAACGATTTTTTAGAATCTACATTAATTAATTCACCTTTGAATAAATGTCCGAGGCCATCTGTTAAATGTATAATTTCTCCATTACGCATACGCAAAACCTGAGCTGCATGATAGGACTCTTCCTGAGAAAGAATCACGTCAGCATTCAAGATTAAGTTTTCACAAAAGAATAATTGCATAGGAATGAAAAAGGGGCATTATTTCTAACGCCCCTTCTGATTTTTATATTTTAATTATGCTACTACTGCGGCAGCAGGAGCGGCTGCAAGAATTTCAGGACTTGCACCATCTGCATACTGAGCAAAGTTCTTAACGAATTTGTTTGCTAATTCATTTGCTGTATGATCGAAGGCTGCTTTATCGGCCCAAGTTAATCGAGGATTTAAAATCTCAGTTGGTACTCCTGTACATGATTTAGGAACACGTAAACGGAAGATTGGAAGCTCTTCGAATTCTACATTATCAAATTCGCCATTTAAAGCTGCTGTAATCATTGCACGCGTATAACTCAACTTCATACGAGAACCAACACCATAAGAACCACCTGACCATCCTGTGTTGACTAACCACACTTTAATTTCAGGATTATCATTTAATTTCTTACCTAATAATTCAGCATATTTAGCAGGATGTAAAGGAAGGAATGCTTTTCCAAAGCAAGCAGAGAACGTTGTTGTAGGCTCTGTAATCCCCATTTCAGTTCCAGCTACTTTAGCAGTATAACCAGAGATAAAATGATACATTGCTTGCCCGTTATCTAAACGACTGATTGGAGGTAATACTCCGAACGCATCGCAAGTTAAGAAGAAAATATTTTTTGGCTTCTTAGCAACTGAAGGCTCAACAGCATTATCAATATGGTTGATAGGATAAGCAACACGTGTATTTTCTGTTTTAGAAATATTATCGTAGTCAACTGTACTTGTTCCTTCGTAGCATTCGATATTTTCTAATAAAGCGCCAAATTTAATTGCATTGAAAATTTGTGGTTCTTTTTCAGCTGATAAGTTGACACATTTAGCATAACATCCGCCTTCAAAGTTAAATACTGAATCATCGCTCCATCCATGCTCATCATCACCAATTAATCCGCGGTTAGGGTCAGCACTTAATGTTGTTTTACCAGTACCTGATAATCCGAAGAATAAAGCTGTATCACCATCTTTTCCGATGTTAGCAGAACAATGCATACTTAACACACCTTTGTGTTGTGGCAATACATAATTCAAAACAGTAAAGATTCCTTTTTTAATTTCACCTGTATAACCAGTTCCACCAATTAAAATCATCTTCTTAGTAAAATTGATGATAGCGAAGTTATGCTGACGAGTTCCGTCAATAGCAGGATCGGCATGAAAGCCAGGAGCATTTACGATAGTCCACTCTGGATCAAACGTCATTAATTCATCGTGCGTAGGACGTAGAAATAAATTATTAACGAAGATATTCTGCCATGGGTATTCAGTCACAACGCGAACGTTCAAACGATAGCGAGGATCAGCACATGCATAGGCATCGCGAACATAAACTTCACGATTTGTTAAATAAGCCTGCATTCTTTGGAAAATATGCTCAAACTTAGCCGCATCAAATTTAAAATTGATATCACCCCACCAAACTGTATTTTCTGTCTCTGCATCTACCACACAAAATTTATCTTTGGGAGAACGACCAGTAAACTCACCAGTATCGATTGCCAAAGCGCCAGTATCGGTTAAAGATCCCATGCCTAACATGATAGTCTCTTCTACCAGTTCAGCAGGCGTTAAATTCCAATGCGCCAAGGCTACATTTTTTAAACCTAAAGACTCTAATGAGGCATTTGGGTTTTTAGTTCCGTAATTGTTCATATTGGTTTTTGAAAGTTTGTGCAAAGTAAGGGAAAAATCTTACTTGCGTCAATGAAATTTCTTCAATTTTCTTTATTTAAATCGGCTAGGCTTATTCTCTTCAATTTGAATAAGTTGGTTGCCCTCGAATAGCTTTTTAAGGCCTTTTACAAAGTCAGTTTGCTCATTCAAGTTCAGCTCATTAAGCGAAAATTCGCAATCATATTCACCTTCACGGCCCCAAGCCAAGGTTCCGTATTTAACCAATTTGCCTGATTTTTCTTTAAACGAATTGATATACCCATCCAACATAGTCTTGCCTTTTTCGTCAATTCCAGCACCTATACTGGCAAAAGTTACCACTAATCGTATGTTCTTTTCTGTTGAAGTTGGACTCATTTCTTTTTGCTCTGCTTGTTTTGAATCCTCTACTTCATTGATGGTGGATGAACTCGCTTTTTTTGATGAATGACAGGCAATCGTAAAAAACGCTGCGGCAATTAGTAGTATTCTCATTTCAATTTAGTTGTTTTAGTAGCTTGTAAAAATACAAGAATCCAAGCAGAAATCATTAACACTCCACCAATTGGTGTAATTGGACCCAAGAAAGAAACGCTTAAACCAGTGAGCGATTGTGTTGCAAGTAAATAAATACTTCCACTAAAAAACACAACTCCAAGAATAAAGAAGTTTAATATTCGTCGGATGCTTTTCTCTGATATCAGCCGATCATTTAGGGCAAGAATCAATATCACAACAGCATGTATCAGCTGATAACGAACTGCTGTTTCCCAGGATGTTAATGATTTGGGCAATAATAACTTTTCAAGCGTATGCGCCCCCAATGCACCGAAGCTAACTGCAATGGCTGCTAATACAGCTGCCCATTTGATGTAATAATTCTGTTTTTCCATGTTTATAAAAAAGGCCTCTTTTGGAGGCCTTAATCTTATCTTCTTGACTCGATATATTCGTTTAACTCTTCGATTGATGATTCAAAGGTAAACACATCATTCACTTTAAAGTAATTACCAATATCGTATGTGCGCGTATAGCAATTTTTGGCCATTTCCAATCTATTTGCTTCGAAAGTAAAACAACCTAATAAATCTTTTACCTGATTGGTTAACAAACACTGAGATGAAACTACCTGCTTTGCAATTGTAAGTTTTGTATCCTCAAATGTTTTCGAATTTACTGTTCTTTTTAGGTCTGAAAAATCATTCGGCGACATAGGAACAGGACATCCAATTGGACCATTGTAACCTGGCAAATAAGCAACTGGAGCAGGAGCCGGACTATGCGGATGATTATGACCAGCATGCGAATCAATATTACCACCAGAAGAATGTGTAGTGGTAGTAGTTGTTGTAGTTGTTGTAGAATGAACAGAAGATGTGTTGTTCATGTCTAAATCAGCTGCAGAAACATTCATATTGATTCCTCCTCCCATTCCATCGACATTAATCCCCAAGCTAATATTTACATTATCAGGATTAGAAGTGCCATTTGTGGTAGTTGTAGTTGTTTGCTGATGCGTAACAGTTGTATTTGCATTTGAAGCTGCAGGATTTGCATTGTAAACAACAACGGTTTGAGATGCAGGCGCAGTTGGAGCTTGGTCTAAAGGAACATTACTCATAAATCGTGTAACGTATTCGCCTTTATTATTCTTCTTAATGCAATAAGTTGTTTCTTCCCCTAATGCTAAGTTGATATTAAAATTCTTTTCACCAAGCATATTATCAACAAATCGAATTTTCAACTTGTAATACTCTGCATTTAGTCCTGAAATTTTAACATTCGTCTCAGGTTTAGAATTTTGCTGAATTCCGTTTAAAATCGCAGTAAATTGCTCACCATTTTCAGTAAACAAAATCAAATTAGCTGTTTGTGCATTCGCTATCAAACCGAATGTTAAAACAATAGCTAAGGATAGAATTTTCTTAATCATATTCGTATTTTTTTGAGTGAACAAATTTATCACTTTCTAACTAATCTTCATAATAATTGAGTTTCATTATAATTTCTAAATTCGCATCAGTATTAAATGTATGAAAACGATTCTTTTACTTGGGGCTGGAAAATCATCCGGAACACTCATCCAATATTTGTTAAATAACTCAATATCTGATGATTTTATTTTAAAAGTTGGCGATTTATCATTTTCGGCTGCGCAGTCTAAAGTAAACAACCACCCTAATGCTATTGCGTTCGAGTTTTCAATCGATAATATTGAACAGCGCGAGTCAGAGATTCAAAATGCAGACTTAGTAATTTCTTTACTTCCTCCTGCTCTACATATTTTGGCGGCCCGCGATTGTGTTCGTTTTAAAAAGAATTTAGTTACTGCGAGCTATGTATCAGATGAAATTAATAGTTTACACAAAGATGCCGTTGCTGCAGATATTTTGTTATTGAATGAATGTGGTTTAGATCCAGGCATCGACCATATGTCTGCAATGGAAATTATTCATCGAATTCAAAATTTAGGTGGAGAAATAACTTCTTTTAAATCATATACGGGTGGATTAGTAGCACCAGAATCGAATGATAATCCATGGGGATATAAATTCACTTGGAATCCACGAAATGTTATTGTTGCAGGGCAAGGAACTGCCAAGTACATTTCCAATGGAGAATACAAATACATTCCTTATCAACGCTTGTTTTCTGAAATCGAAAAAGTAGTTGTTGATGGACAGGGTGAATTTGACGGATATGCCAACCGTGATTCGTTGAGCTACCGAAAGCAATATGGGTTAGATACTATTCCAACTTTATTGAGAGGAACACTTCGCTATAAAAATTATTGTACTGCCTGGCAGGTATTCGTTACGTTAGGACTTACTGACGATTCATATAAAATAGAAAACTGTGAGAATTTAACTTTTGCTCAAATTGTTGAATCGTTATTACCTTCTTCGGCAAAAGGGAATACGGTTGCAGAAAAAGTTGCAGACTTATGTGAACTAGATCTCAATGGAGAAATCATGAAAATGATTTCCTACACAGGTGTTTTTGAAAACAACAAAACGAATTTAAACAATGTAAGTCCTGCGCAAGTTTTGCAACATTTGTTAGAGCAAAAATGGGTGCTTAAGGAAGGCGACAAAGACATGATTGTGATGCAGCATATTTTCGAATATCAACTTAGCGGAGTAACAAAACATTTAACCTCATCACTGGTAGTTAAAGGTGACGATACAACGAACACAGCAATGGCAAAAACTGTTGGATTACCATTAGCAATTGCTGCGCGACATATTTTGAAAGGTGATATAAAATTAAAGGGAGTTCAAATTCCAGTGATAGAAGAATTATACCAGCCAATCCTAAAAGAATTATCCGACCTAGGAATTCAATTTACAGAATCAGAAAGCTAAATAAAAATCTTTTGTCAGATTGATATACTCCTGCGTATATACGCGACCGTTATCATCCGATTGAATGACTAATTCATCAAGAATTAATTTAACTTCATTGGATGTATTTACAAATTCCAGAAGAACCCTTTTAGCTTCCTTTGTATTCTTTGTTTTTACTAAAGTTAATCGAGAAAGTGCAAGTTCATATTGATTTGCAATTGCTATAATTCTCTCTTGCTGATCAGCAGGAAGAATGAGAGAAAGCCTTCCATCCTCTTTCAACAATCTTTTTACTGCGGTAATTAAATCTTCATAGGACAATAACATATCTGCAGAGCGGGCAATATCACGCGATAAATTATCCGAAGAATAATATCCAGAAAAATAGGGCGGATTAGACACTATCAAATCAAATAATTGCTCCGAATGAAAATCTTGAATTTTCGAAAGAACA
>JBJOND010000040.1:0-22219 GCA_046052065.1 Bacteroidota bacterium
CAAAAGTATTAAAACACGTCAATAATCTGGTAACTGCGATTATTGAAAGTAAATGAATAACCAGCGCCTTTCCCATAAATTTCCTTTAAAAGTGGTCCGTTGGGCGGTACAATATTGATTAAAGTACTATTGATTGAAACGCGGTCTGAAATTTCGGCTATATACAATACAAGATCATTCATTACCACCACAGCACCTGTCTGCACTTTATCGTAAAGAACATCGGGCTTAATCATATTCAACAACATTAAATCCTCCATTGCCTTTTTTCGTTGGGCTCCGTAAATCAATAAAGTCTGATTAGCATTTTCACGGGAAGTTTCGTGCTTATCACCCGCAGAACTTTTATCATTCGATTCAACAGCATCTTTAATTGAAGTTACTGAATTGCTTAAATCCTCTATTTGCTCTTTCTTAACAGAAAAACAATGGTTTAAAAGTGCGGATTTGAGCTCTCGTTTAGATTCCTCATCAAGACTTAAAAGTGGGTTCATATTGCAAAACTAACAAACTATTTCAATGAAAATTTGTTATGTATAGTTGTTGAATAAACAACTACATTTGTAACACACGCAAAACTTAATAGATGAAAAAGTTAAATTGTTTGCTAGCACTTATTTTGGGGATAATGAGTGTAGGCATTGCTCAAACCACTAATGCGCTATATGGAATAGTTCGCAAAAACTATTATACCAATCAAACATTTGATTCTGCAACTGTACAATTAGGAAGTGTTAACACCACCAATGGTTTTGTATCCAACATAGGAAATAACACTTATCAGATGAGTATTAATTTAACTGGCGCAGCTTTGAATCCTTATGATTCAACCTATATATTTATTGGATCAGGTGGCAACATTAACACCCTACACTTAGTTAGTGGACAACTCATTAACCAAGCTACTGTTAACAACCCTGTCGCAATAAGTTACTTCGATAATTTTCGATTCTGCAACGGAGACAGCACGATGTATGGACTTGCTCGAAGAAATTATTTTGATTCGACATTAAACATTACAGTTGGACAATTATTGCTTGCAAAAATCAATACTGTTACAGGAACGATTACTCAAATATCTCCAACTTCAATTGGACAAGGATATTCAATGGCAGGAAGTGCAATTGATCCTTACCAAATGATTTATTATTACTCGACAGGTTCTAATCTAGTAGGAGTTGACATGTATTCGGGTGCTGTTTATTCGAACACACCAATGCAAATACCTACTAACACATACTTTGATAACTTTACTTACAGCTGTGCAGATACTGCACTTTATGGTTTAGTCCGATCAAATTACTACAGTAGCGTTATTCCATTTCAGTTAGACTCTTCCACTGTTCGATTGGGAAAAATCAACCCAGCAACTGGTGCAATTACTATTCTATCTGCTTCATCACTATTCGGTGGAGGTTATTCGTTAAATGCAGGCTCAGCAATTGACCCAAATACTATGACTTATTATTACAGCACAGGAACCTACCTCGTTGGAGCGTCGTTGTATAATGGTCAACAAAATAGTATTGACTCCATTCAATTTGCTGATGGAAGTTATTTTGACTTGATGCGTAATTTTGATAATTGCCTAGCAATAAACATTATTCGTACAAACAACAGCACTGGTATAACTGAAATTAATCAAGATAAAATTAGTATCGCACCAAATCCAGCTAGCTCTGAAATCAGTATCAAAAGTGAAGAAATGTTTTCACAAATCAACATTTACAGCACACAAGGAAATATCGTTTATTCTGAACAACTAAACGCAAATGAATCTACCATTTCAGTTAATGAATTAAATGAAGGTCTTTATATTATTCAGATTAGACTATCGAATGGTAAAACGATAAGCAAAAGAATTATAAAGCAATAAAAATATTATTTAAGGACATAAAAATCATTTTAACTTTTTCCTTTTCTTGCCATTAGCAGTCATAAGAAAATTATCGCCTGTAATTATTTTCTTACCAGTTTTAGATTCAAATTCAACGCGTGCACTCTTTGCAATTGCTCCACCTTTTTTGCTGGCCTTGGCATTTTGAACCAAGCCATTTGCATTTAACTTTTCTGAAATAAAATTAGCTGCCATCTCTGCCAAGGATGAAAAAACTAATTCTGTTTCGCTCATATGATTGCGCAAATTTTGCGACTTTAATCCTTTAAGTTCCTTATGCTTATTAATTGTCAAATCTGTCCACTCTTGATGAATTATGTTCGTTAAAAAAGCAAATTCATTATAACTTTCTACTCCATTGGCTTTCCAATAATCAGTCAATCTATCTCTAATTTCTTGACCTGCCATGCGCTGTTGTATCCATTTCTCAGTTCTACCCTTTTTTCGCCAATTTTCTCGAGCCCGATCTAGACTTAATCTAGGGTCTTGAATTTCTTTCAAGCGTTCATGGCCTACCTTCGCCAACCATAATTTAAATGGTTCTGCCTTTGAAGATGGAATTGCTTGAACTAATCTTAATACATTTTCGGTATTACCAGCCAAGGTCTTTCTCGATTTTCCGTTGGAAGTCATCGCTACCTGGGGACAATTTGTCCCTATGTACGAATTCAAATCTTCGTCCCTCTTTCTCATTTTTTTGAGATAATCCGTTGGGTTAACCGAATCAGTTAAAGCGCCAACAATATCTACTAATGAAAAATACCAGGTTTCATTTTCAGTATCGTAATATCTACGTATACTATTCTCTTCAAAAACAGTTAATTCTTTACTCATATTTAAAAAACATTTTAATGTAATCACTTTCGACTTAAGTAAACTCATCAATGATTTTAAGCAAATTAAACTTAATCAATCGCTGATTAATTACTTGAAAAACGGTGGGCCAAAATTAAATTATAAAAAAAATAAATGATAATTTGAGATTAAGAAAAGGTCGATTTGTTAATAAAATGCAGAAATATTTACAAAATAAAACTTTAATTAAAATAGCTCAAGCTGCTGATCTTTAAGCTGAAAAGATTTACGATGATAAGGTGTTAAACCGTATTGCATGATTGCTTTAACATGTACTTCTGTTCCATATGCTTTATTACGATCCCATGCATATTGAGGAAATTCAGCATGTAGCTTTTTCATCAATTCATCGCGATGTGTTTTTGCTAAAATAGAAGCAGCAGCAATAGATAGATAAAGTCCATCACCTTTAACAATAGTTTTATGCTCTGTAGTTTTATACTTTTTAAAACGATTACCATCTATCAGCAAAAGCTCTGGTTGGACATTTAATCCTCCAATCGCTTTGTGCATGGCTTTATAAGTAGCATTTAAAATATTGATACGGTCAATTTCTGGAGCATCTATCATAGCTACTGACCATGCCAATGATTCCTTCTCAATTAATACACGCAAATTATCACGCATAGTCTCAGGAAGTTTCTTCGAATCATTCAATACATCATACCAATCTAGTTTTACTTTGGGAGGAAGAATGACAGCAGCAGCAACTACTGGTCCTGCTAAACAACCACGACCCGCTTCATCGACTCCTGCTTCTATTACTTCTTTGTTATAATGCAAGGCTAACATTTATCTGTATTTGCTAATTACTCTCCGAAATTGGTTTATTTTTGTACAAGAATCAAGTCATGCAAAAGAAATTTATCACCAACCTGGCATTTTTGCTTTTCCTTAATTTGCTCATTAAGCCATTTTGGATTCTTGGCATTGACAGAGCGGTTCAAAATACTGTAGGTGCTGAATCGTACGGAATTTACTCAGCCTTATTTAACCTTAGCTTTTTATTTAATATTATTCTTGATGTAGGTATTACCAACTACAACAACAGAAATATTGCTATGCATAATCATCTGCTCGAAAAACATTTGAGCGGTATCATTATGCTTCGTCTCGTACTAGCACTAGCATACACAGTAATCAGCTTAAGTGTAGCCTGGATATTAGGATACCAGGGAATGCAGCTTGGGATATTGCTAGTGATGTTAATTAATCAGGCCTTAATATCGTTTATACTTTACCTAAGATCGAATATTGCAGGACTGCAATTGTTCAGAATAGATAGTATGATATCGGTGCTTGACAGAGCCATTATGATTATCATTTGTTCATTGTTAATCTGGGGACGTGTAGCCGGCGACGAATTTAGAATCGAGTGGTTTGTATTGGCTCAAACATTGGCTTATGTAATTACAGCCGCAATAACATTTCTCATTGTTGCCAAAAAAGCAAAACTTCGTAAGCTACAATGGAATCCCACCTTTTTCTATATTGTTTTAAAACATAGCTATCCGTTTGCGATTTTAATTTTACTCATGACGTTTTACAATCGTATTGATTCGGTTATGATAGAACGTTTACTTCCTAATGGCGCTGAACAAGCAGGTATTTATGCGCAGAGTTACCGATTACTTGATGCGTCAAATATGATTGCTTATTTATTTAGCGGATTACTCTTGCCGATGTTTTCACATATGATAAAAAAGAAACAACCCTTGCATGAGCTAGCAGAACTTTCTTTTTCTTTTATTGCAATACCAGCGATTGCATTGATTGCATTTTGTTTTTATTTCAGTCACGACATTATGGGATTGCTTTATCATGCTCATGTAGATGCTTCTGCGGCTGTGTTCAGGATAGTGATGTGTTGCTTTTTGGCAATTAGTTCAGTTTATATTTTTGGAACTATGCTCACTGCTAATGGCAATTTGAAATATTTGAATATTATTGCCCTTTCGGGGATGGTATTAAATATTGTGCTTAACCTGATTTTAATTCCAAAATACTTATCACTTGGAGCTGCTTATGCTAGTTTAATTACTCAATTTGTATCTGCAGGATTACAGATAATTCTAGCACATAAAGTGTTCAACTTTAAATTTCAGAAGCTATTAGCATTAAAGTACGTCATTTATATCAGTGCAACATTCTATTTGTTTTTCGCTCTAAGTAATTTCGAATCAAACTGGTTTCTGAAAGGTATTATCGGATGCTTCATCAGCTTTTTGATTGCCTTAGGATTAAAACTTATTAGACCTTTTGAATTGCTTCGACTTTTAAAATCAGAACAACAATAGCTCTAAACAGCAATTGAATATTCTTAACACCACTGATTTTTAGGATGTTAATTATTTTAATCCCTCCTATATTTCAATTAAATTTGTCCTTTAAATTAAAAACTATGAGTCAGTCAGAAAGTGGACAAATGAGCACAATTATTTTACTACGAATCATTAAAAAGTGGCAAAAGCATTTAATTATTTGCTTTTTTGCATCTGTTGTAGTTGGATTCATTATATCGCTTCCCATTTTTATGACTCCGATGTTTAAGTCTTCAGCTGTAATATATCCATCCAACCTTTCACCTTACTCCAAAGAGACACCAACGGAACAAATGGTTCAGCTATTTAACTCAGAAGATGTAAGAGATAGTTTGGTAAAGCAACTACACTTGTTTAAGCATTACGGTATTGATTCGATTAATGGATATCCACGCTATGAAATGATGAAGAAATTAGATGAAAATATTTCTGTCAGCAAAAATCAATATGAAGCAATTGAAATTAATGTAGTTGATAAAGACCCTAAAATGGCTCAGCGAATTTGTCAAGGGTTAATTCAATTTATGGATATAAAAGGTATTTCACTAATACATGAACGAGCGTTAGTTATTGCTGAATTAAATAAAAAAGCAATGGAAAACGAGAAGCACATTTTAGATTCAACAGAATCAGTGTTAACCGCTCTTCGCGATAGCTCAGGAATTACAGATTTTGAGTCGCAAATTGATGGTTTTTCAAGAGAGTACTATCGTGCTTTAGCTTCAGGTAATGTAAATGCTAATATGGCTAAAGCGCATAAAAATTTAACTACAAAGGGTGCTGAGTATATGACATTGAAAGAAGTTGTTCGTAGTAGTCGTGATGCTTACACATCATATCAAAAGAACTACGAAGCTGCTTTAATTGATGCTAAGAAAGAATTGAATTTTCACAATATTGTTTCTCCTCCTCTAGTTCCAGAGAAAAAAGATTCTCCGAAGCGTGCAATTGTAATTATTCTATTTACGCTTTCAGCAATGCTAATTGCTATTGTGTCTGCTGTTTATATTGAACAATACAGAGATAAGTTAAAAAGCCAGTTGCAATAATTCTGAATGAAAGAAGGCTTTTTTCAGCTTGATCAAAAAAAGGTTGTTTGGTTTTATATCCTTACTATCCTTATAGCTTCTTTAGTTGCTTGCGGATATGTTAAAGGATACATAGTTGCATTAGCATTACCATTCTTATTGATTCTTACTATTGCTGCAATATTCCGTTTCGACTTACTGATTTATCTGGCTGTAATTGTCACACCATTCTCTATAAATTTAGCTGAAACGGGCATAGGCATAGGTGTTAGTTTGCCCTCCGAACCATTAATGTTTGGACTCTTTCTAATATTCTGGATTAAAGTCCTTGCTGAAGGAGGACTTGATAAACGGATATTAAATCACCCAGTAACATGGATGATTTTTATTCATCTGGCATGGTACACCATAACTACTTTTACTAGTACGATGCCTGTTGTATCGATAAAATCTACACTTGCGAGGTATTGTTACATTAGTGTGTTTTACTTTTCACTGCTATACCTATTCATCAAAAAACAAAATGTCCATAAATTTTTATGGGCCTACCTTTTACCATTATTGGCAGTTTGTATCATCACGATGTTAAATCAGGCGTCTGCTGGTTTCACCGAGCAGAATGCACATATTGCTATGGTTCCCTATTACAACGACCACACCGCATATGCAGCTGTAATTGCGTTGTTTATTCCTGTAATCATTTCATTATTATTTGAAAATAAAATCAACAGTAGAATTAAAACGTTCATTTTTATTGTGGCTGCATTGCTAATCACGGCCATCGTGCTTTCCTATACAAGAGCTGCATGGGTTGCCTTAGCAGGAGCACTTGGATGTTTATTTATTTACCTCTTGAAAATTAAAAGCTGGGTGGTTTATTTGGGAATAGGATTAGTTGTTCTTACATATGCCTTATTTCATGTTGAGATAACCATGTTCCTGGAGCGAAATGATAAAACATCCTCCACTGATTACGCGAAACATGTTCAGTCTATAGGAAATATTTCTACCGATGATTCAAATATTGAACGCTTAAACAGATGGTCGTGTGCATTACGAATGTTCAATGAAAAACCACTGTTGGGCTTTGGACCAGGTACTTATATGTTTCAATATGGAAAATTTCAGAAGTACTCTGAACGATCAGGAATCAGTACTAATTTTGCAGAAGGCGGAGGATCGCATAGCGAGTACTTAGGTCCGCTTTCAGAACAGGGTATATTCGGACCCGTTACATTTATTTTAATACTTGCTGTTTTACTTCAAAGTACCTCAACATTTTTACGAAGATGCAGCAATCGAAATACACGAGTTATTGCGAAAGGATTAGTACTGGGATTAGTCACTTATATTATTCATGGAGGACTAAACTATTTTTTAGATACAGAAAAACTTGCTGTTCCGTTTTGGGGATTTATTGCTTGTTTAGTAGCGTTTGATATTTACTACTCAGAACATCAAAAGCAGGAACTAGATCAACATCCTACAGCTTAACAAAGTAACATCATCAATTGGATCAACCGACTTTTTAAATTCATTAAAAGAATTAATAACGCCAACATGCAAATCTTTCATTGAATTGGCATGATGATTTTTCTCAAGTAATTCCATTAGAACATTCATACCAAACACATCACCTACAACATTCTCCTGCTCTACAACTCCATCAGTATAACAAAACAATGTTGAACCAGGCTCGAATGCAATTTGACCTTCGTGAATAAAAGGTAACTCATCAAACATGCCTAATCCTGTAGTTCCTTTATCAAGCAAATGAAATTCTTTACCACTATAAATTAAAGGAGGATTATGGCCTGCATTAACATATTTAAGAATACGTTCTTTGGTATTAATGATAGCAATAAATACGGTAATAAACTTTTCACCTTTTGCAGACTTATTTACACTTTCATTTAAATCATTAACCAACTCAATTAAAGACTTCGACAAAGGAGCTTTAGCATTTAGATTGGCTTGAAAATTCGACATTAAAAGAGCTGCTGAAATACCTTTTCCAGAAACATCGGCGAGGCAAATCAATAATTCGTCTTCGTTGAGCTCAATATAATCATAATAATCACCTCCAACCATTTGATGCGGTAGATAAGTTGCCGCTAAATCGATGCGTGAATTATGCGGAATATGAGCAGGAAACAACATACTCTGCATGCGCGCCGCTAACTCTAACTCCTTTTCAATCTGTGCTTGTCGTATAGACTCCTTAGTTAATCGCTTATTTTCAATTGCAACAACAATAATATTAGTGATGGTATGAATAAAAGGAATCACATCTTTCAAATTCAAAATATCCTCGTGCGTACTCGCTCCAATAAACGCAAAAGCTAATTGTTGTTTATTATGGTTAACAGGAATAATTGTTTCAAAAGAGGATAACCAACCAGGCATATCACTACCAGTGGTCATTATTTTTTCTATTTCTGCAAGGCGTCCCTCGTTTAAATCAAGTTGAAAATCGTCGGAAACACCATACTTAAGCATACAATGCCACTGATGTTCGTGAATGTAAAGTATGAGTTTGTTTATTTTCAGATGTTCTTTTAAAACAGATTGATAAACCTCAAACAACTGGGGAGCTGGCAAATCATAATTGATTGCTTTAGTAATCTGCAAAAGCCAATGCAACTGAAGTTTCTTAACATTCAGTTCTGATTGTATTCCAGACTTATTTTCTATTTCACCAGCCATTTTAGAATATAACAGTTATGTATTAACGAACTTTATCAAACAACTCAGGTAGCTTACCTAAATAAGCAAGCTCCTTCATTTTCTCTCTTGCATCTTTAGCTGGTGTTCCAAAGTAAGTACCTGCTTTAATTGATTTTGTAACTCCACTCTGACCCAGCACTATCGTTCCTTTAGATATTGTTAAATCCTTTTGCACACCTACTTGTCCCCAGAGAATAACTTCATCTTCAATATTTACACAACCAGCAATACCTACTTGTGCTGCAAACAAACAATTCTTTCCAATCTGAGTGTCATGTCCAACGTGAACTTGATTGTCAAGCTTACATCCTTCTCCGATAATTGTATCTGCTGAAACACCTCTATCAATTGTACACGATGCTCCAATTTCAACATTATCATGAATTAACACACGACCACAACTATGCATCTTTTCATAGAATTCAGGACGACGTTTAAAATAAAACGCATCAGCACCCAAAACAGTATTAGCATGTATAACTACGTTATCACCAAGCACTGAATGATCATAAATAACAGCGCCACTATGAATCAAACAGTTTTTACCAATTGTTACATTGGGACCTATACTAACATTAGGCTGGATTACCGTTCCCTCTCCTATTTTGGCTGTAGGATGAATATTGTTTGTTGACGGAACAAAGGGCATAAAATTTTTACAAAGCCACACATAATCACGGAAAGGATCATCAGAAAATATCAAGGATTTGCCGGCTGGTGCATCCACCATTTTATTAATGATGACAAACGTAGCAGCAGAATTTAGCGCTTTATCATAATACTTCGGATGATCAACAAACGTTAAATCACCATTCTCAACACGATGAATTTCATTAATCCCTGACACGAGTGAATGCTCATTGCCTATTACTTGACCGCCGACCATCTTAGCCAGCTCTCCTATTGAAATTGCTTTTTCAAGTTTCATAATTGACTTCAAAGATAAATTATCATTTCTTAATTATTAGAAAAACTTGAACTGAATTATTAAATTCGTATCGTGTTATCGAAAAAAGCAAAATACGGATTAAAAGCGTTAGAATATATTGCCAAGCAAGATACTGAAATACCTGTTCATACCTCTGATATTTCACTAGCAGAATCAATCCCAAGAAAGTTTCTTGAAACAATTTTGCTAGAGTTAAAACACGATGGTATTTTAAAAAGTAAGCAAGGAAAAAGTGGTGGTTACAATTTATTGATTGCTCCTTCCGATGTTACAATTGGAAGAGTAGTGAGACTATTCGATGGTCCTATTGCATTATTACCCTGCGTGTCATCGAACTATTATGAACCATGTGATGATTGCGAAAATGAAGCATTGTGTGGTCTTAAAAATATTTTTTCAGAAGTAAGAGAAGCAACGGGGTCGATCCTTGATAAGTTAAGCCTACAAGATATTTTAATACGCGAAGAAGCACTGAAAAGGAAAAAAGTTAACTCGAACAAGATAAAATCAAGTCCGAAAAAAAAATAAAACAATTCAACAAAGAGTTTGTTGCTTTTACTTAGATTATGTTATAATTTTGTTACTCCTACTAACTTTATAGGATTTAATTTTATATGAACACAGAATACGATTTAGCAATAGTTGGTGGTGGCGCAGCAGGTTTAATTTTACTTGCAAATATTTTCGAAAAGGCAACTCATCCTTTATCTGTTGTTATGATTAACGCAGGCTATCCAACAGGAAAAGGAATTGCCTACTCTACCAACAACAATAACCATTTGTTAAATGTACGTGTATCACGCATGAGTGCATTTACAAACGATGCTAATCATTTTACAAAATGGATTTTATCGAAGCCAAAATATAGCAATTATCACAGCGATAATCTTGCGGAACGTTTTGTGCCTCGTAAAATGTATGGAGAATACCTCGGGGATTTATTTCAATCAATTTTAAATTCAGATAATAAAAATGTAAGCTTTAGCTTAATTGATGATGAAGTTGTCGATTTAAAAAAGCAAGAAAATTCATTTGATATTGTACTAAAAAATACGCCCCTAGTAAATAGTAAAAAAGTAGTGCTTTGTACAGGTAATCAGCCTCCTATTTCATTACCTGGTATTTCTTCCTTACAATCCGAAAAAGTGTTTATTAATCCTTGGGATAATAAAGCCGTTGAAAATATTGATCACGAAAAGCCCGTTTTTATTGTTGGTGCGGGATTAACAATGGTTGACACGGTTGTGAGTTTATTAGACCAGGGTTTTAAAAATAAAATTATTGTTGTTTCAAAACATGGCGCTATTCCAATGGCACATCCAGTTGTGCGGGTCAGTGTTCCTCATCCGGAAAAAGCTCCTGCATCTGATATCCATGAAATTTACAGTGATTTAAAATCCAGAATAAGGTCTGCTATTGATCATACCGAATGGCATGAACCCGTTTTAGAAGCTGTGCGACCTTTTACTCAAAAGATATGGCAAGAGTTATCTATAGAGCAAAAAAACCGTTTTTTACGTCACATAAATCATCGTTGGTCTAAACTTCGTCATCGCTTACCTCACGAGATGTTTGACTTGATTCAATCCTTAATTGATTCAAAGCAGATTGAACTATATGCTGGTAAACTCTTGGATGTGCACGAAAATATGGACGATTTAACGATTCGATTTTTTGACAAATCATCTGAGACCGAGATTTCGGTAAACGCACAACGCATTATTAATTGCATTGGTCCCGAGGGCGATTTTGATAAAGTTGACAACCCGCTGTTGCGTAATATGCTAAGCCACGGACTAATCTCTAAAGACCCACTTTCACTTGGGTTCAATGCTACTGGCGATGGACGCATTATCGATAAATCGGGCAATGTGTTGGATAATTTACTAACCATTGGTTCAGGATTAAGAGGGATTTTATGGGAATCGACTGCTATTCCTGAAATCAGAGTTCAGGCGCATGAAATGGCCAATAAAGTGCTTTCCTAATTAAACAAATTGTTACTTCGTTCACATTCTGATTCTTTTTTGGCGTAAGACCCAAAATAAAGCCCTACCTTTGCACTCCGAATTTTAGCTCCCGATTCGTATACCTCTAACTTTCAGACGGTTTCAAATCGAATAAAATCCGAAATAAATAGGAACTTAACCAAACTGCAGAAAAAATAGCATGCAATCAATCAGAAACATTGCAATTATTGCCCATGTCGATCATGGCAAAACAACTTTAGTAGATAAAATTTTACTTCAGACACAACTCTTCCGTGATAATGAAAAAACGGGTGAATTAATCCTTGATAATAACGACCTTGAAAGAGAGCGTGGTATTACCATCATTGCAAAGAATGTATCGGTAAATTACAAAGGCACTAAAATTAACATTATTGACACTCCTGGTCACGCCGACTTTGGAGGTGAAGTGGAACGTGTAATGAATATGGCAGATGGAGTAATCCTATTAGTGGATGCTTTTGAAGGTCCGATGCCACAGACACGTTTCGTGCTTACTAAAGCGTTAGAGATGGGTAAAAAAGCCATCTTAGTAATTAATAAAGTCGATAAAGAAAATTGTCGTCCTGAAGAAGTACATGAAAAAGTATTTGATCTATTCTTCCATTTAGGTGCTACTGAAGAGCAGTTAGGATTTCCGACTGTTTATGGTTCATCAAAGCAAGGTTGGATGGGACATGATTATAAAACTCCAACAACGGATGTAACAGCTTTATTAGATTCAATCATAGAGTATTTCCCTGAGCCTCCTGTTTATGAAGGAACGCCTCAAATGTTAATTACATCATTAGATTTTTCAACCTACGTAGGTCGTATTGCTATCGGACGTATCAGTCGTGGTTCATTAAAAGAAAACCAGCCTGTAAGTCTTGTGAAGCGTGATGGCTCTATTAAGAAAATGCGTATTAAAGAGGTTTTTGTGTTTGAAGGATTAGGACGTAGAAAGGCAGAAGAAATTACTTGTGGCGATTTATGTGCAGTAACAGGAATTGAAGATTTTGAAATCGGTGATACGATTGCTGATTTTGAAAATCCAGAGGCCCTTACTCCTATTTCAGTAGATGAACCAACAATGTGTATGTTGTTTACAATCAATAACAGTCCTTTCTTCGGAAAAGAAGGTCGTTTTGTAACTTCTCGTCACTTACGTGATCGTTTATACAAAGAGTTAGAGAAGAATCTTGCTATGCGTATTGTTGAAACTGAATCTCCTGACTCTTATTTAGTTTATGGTCGTGGTGTACTTCACTTATCTATTTTGATTGAGACAATGCGTCGCGAAGGATACGAATTACAAGTTGGACAGCCGCAAGTTATCACGAAGGAAATTGATGGACAACGTTACGAGCCAGTTGAGAATTTAACGGTTGATACACCTGATGAAGTTGCTGGTAAAGTAATTGAGTTAGTAACTCAGAAGAAGGGTGAGTTAAAAATCATGGAACCTAAAGGTGATTTGCAACATTTAGAGTTTGAGATTCCTGCTCGTGGTTTAATTGGGTTACGTAGTAACGTACTTACAGCAACTGCTGGTCGTGCAACAATGGCACATCGATTCAAAAGCTACGAACCTTGGAAAGGTCCTATCTCAGGACGTATTTCAGGTGTATTGTTAGCGAAAGAATCAGGCGTTGCAACTCCATATTCAATTGATCGAATGCAAGACAGAGGATTTTTCTTTATAGATCCAGCTGAGAGTGTTTATGCAGGTCAGGTTATTGGTCAGCATATTCGTCCGGATGATTTATTAATCAACGTATGTGAAGCTAAGAAGTTAACGAACATGCGTGCTTCGGGTAGTGATGATAACGTTAGAATTGCACCTGCTGTAAAATTCTCTTTAGAAGAGTGCATGGAATACATCGAGAAAGATGAATATTTAGAAATTACTCCGAAATCATTACGTATGCGTAAAGTTTATCTTGACGAGAACGTGAGAAAGCGTATGAGCAGAAAAGAAGAAGCGATTTAATCATTCCTATAGGTAACAAACAAAAAGGGAGCAATTTTTAAATTGCTCCCTTTTTTATATCAGTAACTAAATAAGATTACCAGATTTTTGCTCTTTCAGTATTTCCTCGATACATCTTATCACCTTCTTTTACACCAAAGGCTTTATAGAACTCTGTCATATTTGAAAGTGTACCCAATACACGGAAATTAGCAGGTGAATGTACGTCCGTTAATAAACGCTTGCGCAACAATTCATCTTTAATATTTTGTTTCCAAACCTGAGCAAATGCAAGGAAAAATCGTTGCTCCTCTGTGAATCCATTAATAACTGGCATCATACGCCCCTCATTAGCCATTTGCAACGCATAATAAGCAGTACTAAGGCCTCCTAAATCAGCAATGTTTTCACCAAGTGTTAATTCGCCATTAACGAATGACCCAGGTAAAGCTTCATATTTATTGAAGCAATCAACCAACACTTTTGAACGCTCTTCAAACTGTGCTTTATCTTTTTCACCCCACCAATCCATCATATTACCATTACCATCATATTTTGAACCCTGATCATCAAAACCATGTGTTATTTCATGACCGATAACAGCGCCTAATGCACCATAGTTTGTTGCGTCATCAGCACCTGGATAATAGAAAGGAGGTTGCATGATAGCAGCTGGGAAAACAATTTCATTTAAGGTAGGATCGTAATACGCGTTTACTTGATGAGGCAACATTGCCCACTCTGATTTATCTACAGGCTTACCTAGCTTATCCATCATTTCTTTATAAGAAAAAGCTTCGGCACGCTGTACATTTAAAACATAAGCATCATCTTTAATTTCTAATTTTGAATAATCCTTCCACTTGTCAGGATAACCTAATTTAGTATTGAATTTAGAAAGCTTTTCAAGTGCTTTTGTTTTAGTTGAATCGCTCATCCACTCTAACTTCGTAATTCTAATCTTATACGCAGCGAGGATATTCTTCACCATTCCATTCACTTTTACTTTCAAGTCTGGACTAAAATATTTCTGAATATAAAGTTGTCCTACTATCTCACCCATTGACCCATCGCATGCAGAAACAGCACGCTTCCAACGAGGACGCATAGCCTTAGTGCCATTTAATATTTTACCGTTAAAATTGAAGCTTTCATTCACAAAATCACTACTAAGCATATTTGCACAGCTAGAAATATATTTCCATAACATATAATTTTTCCATACTGCCACATCTGTTTGCTCGTAAATTGAAGACAATTGCTTAAAGTAATCTAGCTGGTTTATGACTACTTGATCTACTGCCGGAATTTGATTAGTCTTTAGATAAAGCTGCCAATCAATAGCAGGGCTCATAGTCGCAAGATCTTTCATTGATTTAGGATTGTAAGTCTTTTCTTCATCACGCATTTCAACACGAGACATTGAAATTTTAGCAATCTTAGTTTCTAATTCTAAAATAGTTTCAGCCACTTTACCTGGCTCATTCACGTTTATAAGCTTAAGCATGTTGGTCATGTGTTCACCGTATGCTTTACGAATAGATACGTTACGTTCATCATCTTTTAAATAGTAGTCACGATCAGGTAATCCCAAACCACTTTGTGTTAAATAAAGAACATTTTTTGAACTATTTTTTAAGTCGCGACTAACATAAAATCCAAAAACATTATCAACTCCTTTTGTTGTCATCTCTGCCATGCAAGGAATTACTTCCTGCTTCGAATTAATTGACAATATCCGACCAATATCTCCTTTAATCATTGATATACCTTGCGCATCTGCCTTGGCAGAATCTAAAGCTAGGTTATAAAAGTCACGAAGCTTCTGACGCAACGTTCCTTTTGCAGCTGTTTTATCACTAGCAACTTCTTCAATAACCGTTCTGATTTTATTATTGTTTTCGTCGGCTAAAACATCAAAGCTTCCCCAGCGACTTTGGTCAGCAGGAACAGGATTGTTTTTTAACCATGTGCCACTTGCGTAATGGTAAAAATCTTCATTCGGTTTTACAGTATTATCGATAGCAGCATAATCGATACCTCTTAGCTGAGTGGTATCGGCCATAAATGCAGCAGATAACGCTACACCCATTGCGATTCCTACTCCAGCAATCATTTTTAATTTTGACATATTACATTTTTTTTCAGGTCACAAAGTAATAAAAGAATTGCAGAACCCTCAAATAATCGAGTTAAATAAACGACATTATCAATAATTTAACAGTTTATCTAAAGGTGAAAAATACTCATTCAGCGTATAACTTTTTGTCATTTGAAGGTTTTCAATACATTTACACTTCCAAAACAATCATATCTAAAAAAATTCATGAAAAAGCTTCTTACAATTGGATTTCTCCTATTGTCTTGCATTCAGTCATTTGCTCAATTAAATGTTAGTTTACGTTCTAATTTACCATACAACTACGTCTTGTCAAATATTGGTGGTTATGTAGACAGTTCGGGAAATGAATATGCATTAGTAGGTACATTTACTGGACTATCTATTGTTGATGTAACAAACCCTGCGAACCCAGTAGTGAAGTTCAATATTCCAGGTAGTAATTCTGATTGGAGAGAAGTCAAAACCTGGCAAAATTATGCATACGTAACCACAGAAGGTTGTTGCGATGGATTACAGATTCTAAATTTAGGATACCTTCCGGACTCTGTTCCTCTGAAATATTATAAAGGAGATGGAGCCATCAACAATCAAATCAATACCATTCATGCCTTACATATTGATAATGGCTTCTGCTATTTATACGGAAGCGATATTCTCAACGGAGCAGCTTTAATTCTTGATTTGGCAGACCCTTGGAATCCTACATACCAAGGTCGAACTCCTGGAACTTACGTGCATGATGGATATGTTCGAAATGATACGCTTTATAGTTGCCATATTTACGACGGCTATTTTTCTGTTATTGATGTTACAAACAAAGCTAACCCATCAATAGTAACTACTCAAAATACACCAAGCTTATTTACGCATAATTCATGGCTAAATGACGCTGGTAATGTATTATTTACTACTGATGAAGTTAACGACTCTTATTTAGCTGCTTATGACATTTCTGATGTAAATAATATTACAGAGCTTGGAAGGATTCAAGTTACTCCAGGTTCAGGATCAATAGTACATAATACCCACACACTTAATGATTATGAAATTGTAAGCTGGTATAAAGACGGTATTGCGATAGTTGATGTTAGCAGACCTGATAACATGATTGTTGTTGGAAGTTATGATACCTACCCTCAAGGGTCTGGAGGAGGATTTAACGGATGTTGGGGAGTTTATCCTTATTTACCATCTGGTAATTTAGTTTGTTCTGATATCGACAATGGATTATTCGTACTAACGCCTACGTATGTACGAGGTTGTTATTTAGAAGGATTGATTACTGATTCTGTTACAGGAACACCCATTTTTAATGCAAAAATTCAGATTTTAAATACTTCCATCAATAAACAAAGTAAACTTACAGGAGAATACAAAACGGGAACTGCTGCTGCTGGAGTTTATGATATTGAGGTTTCCAAAGCAGGATACATCACAAAAATAATTTATGGTGTTTCATTATCAAATGGAGTACTTACTAATTTAAATGTTCCACTCGTAAGCTTCTCTACCGTTGCGGCAACAGGAACAGTTACGAATGCTGTTACAGGGGCTCCTGTTGCTAATGCAACAGTCCATTTTTCAAATGCGCAGTTTGACGTAACCACAACTACCAATTCTGCAGGACAATATACGCTTGCTGGTTTTTATCCAGACAACTACACTGTAACAGTTGGTAATTGGGGCTATCAAACAATTTGCTCGAGTTCGCAAGTAGATGCAACCCCTTTAAGCTTTGCCTTAACGCCAGGATACTACGATGATTTTTCTTTAGATTTTGGATGGACAGTAAGTGGCCCATCTCCGAATGCGTGGGAAAGAGGAGTTCCTATTCAGACAATCAGTCAAAATACAATTGCAAATCCTGGAGTCGATGTTTTAGGGGATTGTGGTGAAGAATGCTACGTAACTGATAATGGTGGTGGTGGAGCTTGGGATAATGACGTTGATCAAGGTGCAACCATTCTTACTTCGCCTGAATTTGACTTATCTGCCAGCTCTAATGCATCGCTAAGCTACAAACGTTGGTTTTACAATGGTGGATTTACTAACGGTGCACCAGATGATACAATGAGTATATATTTAACAAACGGAAGTACGACTGTATTATTAGAACGTACTTACGCAGGGCAACCTAGTCAAAGTACCTGGTTGAATCAAACATATCAGATTGGTAGTTTACTTCCTCTTACTTCAACGATGCGACTAATCGTAAATATCAGCGACCCTGGTCCAACGTTTAATATTGTTGAAGGTGGTTTAGACAACTTCGTAATAAGCAACCTTACAGGTGTTCAATCCACAGAGGCTCCAATTGCTTCTATAACTGCTCAACCTAATCCATTTGCAAATAATACGCAAGTAAATGTTGTAAATGCATTAGGAGGAAAAAGCACCTTATTAATTTATGATGCATTAGGCAAAATAGTTGAAAAAAGACAGTTAGAAGGCGTAAATAATTATTTGAATGTAGGTATGGAATTAACATCAGGAATTTATACGCTGCAATTAATTTCTTCCAATGGAAATTCAAATACCATGAAGTTGGTGAAAGAATAAAGATTCTACTTAGAATAAAGAACAGCCAGGTATAACTAAAAATACTTGGCTGTTTTTTTTCGGATTAGTACCGATATTGGATGATAAATATAACTACTTTATAAACTTCGTATTGTTGAAACAATAATCCTTCACAAAAAATAGTTATCTGTTTTGATTGAATATTTGTAGTGTATCGGATTCAGCAATGACGAAAAACTATTTTGCTATACTTGGACTTTGGGCTTCTACCCTTTTCACGCCTGCTTTTAGTCAAAATCCTGCAACATGTAAGCCTTCTATCGTTAAAAAATCGATGAAGTATTATGAAGATGCTGAACGTGCGAATCAATCACGAGAGTCATTTGTAAAAACAAAAGAAATTTTACTAAAAGCACTTGAAGAGGATTCTACTAACGGTAACGCATGGTGGTTATACGGTGATATTTCACTTCAACATCATAAAGATGCTGAAATGGCTTTGGCCTACGAGGCATTAATTCGTTTTTGCCCTGATGCTTCAGCGGATGCCTATTATCATTTAGGCGAATATTATTATAATCAAAAACGATTCAAAGAGTGTATTCGTTTATTTGACGAATATTTAAGTTTTGGTAAGGTAAGAGAAGAATATGCTGCCAATGCAGCACTCAATAAAGTGCGAGCTAAATTGATGATGAATCCTGTACCATTTAATCCAACAGCATTAAAAAGTGTATCAACAGGAGATCCAGAATACCTCGCCATTATTTCGCCCGATAATGAACTATGTTTTTTTACACGCAGGTTTGATGAAAACAGAAAAGGTGCTGTTACTGTAAGCAATGTAGAAAAATTCATGATTGCTGAAAAAAAAGATGGAGTCTTTACAAAAGGAGAACCAATGCCTCCCCCATTTAATAAATCAACCAGTGGGAATGAAGGTGGAGCATCCATCAGCATCGATAATAAAACACTTTTCTTCACCGTGAACAAAGGAGGGAATTTCGATATCTATACTTGCGAAAACAATAACGGCACGTGGACTGAACCCGCAAGTATGAGTCCGCTAGTAAACGACGCCAAATACTGGGATAGTCAACCAAGCATTGCACCTAATGGCAAAGCATTGTACTTTGTTAGTTATCGCGATGCGGTGAATAAAACAAGTGATATTTATGTAACACAAAAAATGGTTGGTAGTGGATGGTCAGTGCCTTCTAAATTACCGAAGTTCATTAACACTTTTGGAAATGAAAAAACCCCTTTTATGCATCCCGATAATAGAACATTTTATTTTAGCTCAGATAATTTACCCGGAATGGGAGGCTTTGATATTTACATGTGTAAATTAAAAAGTGATGGCACTTGGTCTGAACCAATTAATATTGGATACCCCATCAATACAGAAGCTGATGAAGTTGGTTTTTTTGTAAGCACTGACGGCAAAAAAGGCTATTTCGCATCTAATAGTTTAAAAGGTGTTGGTGGTTATGATATTTATGAATTTGATTTACCAGAGACGGTAAAACCAGATAAGGTTCTCTTCTTAAAAGGTGAAATTGAAGGCGACAAATCGGAGTTGGCTAATGCTAAAATCGAATTAAAAAATGTAAAGACTAAAGAAACCGTTGAAGTAAAAGTTGACAGCATAACAGGTAAATATGCTTCTGTGGTTGCATTTGATGATGATTATATTCTTACAGTAAAAAAAGAAGGACTCGCTTATAACTCTCAATATTTTTCGAAGAAAGACACTACGCTCAATCAACCTAAAAAGGTAAATGTAGAAGTTAAAAAAATTGAAGTTGGAAAACCTTATCAGCTTAACAACATTTTATTTAGTACCAATTCAAGTGAACTAAACCAACAGGATAAAGACATTATTGAAGATTTTTCTGAGTATTTAAAAATCAACAAATCATTAAAGGTTTCTATTGAAGGTCATACAGACAATGCAGGAAATCCGCAAGAAAATCAAAAGCTTTCTGAAGAAAGAGCCAGCGCAGTTTTAAATTATCTTACTGAGCAAGGTATTGACAAAAATCGTTTGACATCTAAAGGTTTTGGAGCAAGTAAACCAAAAGCCGATAATGATACAGAGGAAAATATGGCTAAAAACCGTAGAACTGATTTTGTAATAATTGGCAAATAATTATAAATCGCCTAGCCAGCTTTTCAAAATATTTTTCTTGCCTTCGGATAGGCCTTCCGTTAGTACCAGATAATAGCTTACATAAGGAGTATTTGTTGCCTTTAATGTAAATCGCTTAATCATACCTGCTCTTGCTATTAAAAACTCCACCTTATCATCAATGCGAACATCCGCAAGACCATTTGACATGTCACCAGTAAATCGAACATCATTAATCGCAATAATTTCATCACCTACATTTAATCCTGCAAACCATCCTGGAGAATTTCTTTCTACTGATGAAATTGTATTTTTTCCTGATTGCAAATTAATACCAACATAAATTTTCTCATCATCAGCAAAATTATCTTCCAACATTAATCCGAAGTCATTTGCGATTGAATCAAAAGGAATTCGTTGCGTATTGTAAACATAATTATTGAAGAAATAATTCATATCCGCGCCCGCAATCTGACTAACAGCTTGTTGAAATTCTGCATCTGTAAATCCTCGATTGTATCCTAAGAAATACGTCTGATATAATACCTGCATTACATCGTCCAGCGATTTTTTTGCATTGGTCTTTGTTCTGATTAGCATATCCAATGCAGCAGCTACAGCAGAACCTTTTGAATAATAACTAACACTGCTGTTATTCGAATTCTCATTCGGACGATAATATTTAATCCATGCATCAAAGCTAGCTTCATTTAATGGTTGAATTGCTGCTCCACGCTGATTATCGGAATAAGAAAATGAATTTGCAACCTTCTGCAAAAAATCTTCACGCGTATAAAACCCGCTGCGGTAAACAATAAGATCTTCGTAATAAGCAGTAAATCCTTCAGAAACAAACAACATATTGGTGTAGTTTTCATTATCGTAATCGAAAGGTCCTAATGCTTTAGGACGCATTCTTTTTACATTCCACAAATGAAAATACTCATGCGCTACTAGTGTTAAAAAATCTTTATAATCATCACCTGTATATCCATTCCTATCTGTTTGAAGAGTGGTAGAATTCTTATGCTCTAATCCTCCACCTCCATTAATAAGGTTATGCACAATGAACAAATAATTTTTACATGGATGTGGACCACCAAAGATATTAAGCGATTGCTCTGTAATCACCGCCATATCTTTCTTTAACTGCTCTTCATTATAATTGGCTTGTCCAAACATTGCCACCTCATGCTTTACACCACAAGACTCAAATGAAAACACCTTGTGATTTCCAATTTCAAAAGGAGCATCTACTAATTCATCATAATTATCAGCTGTAAAAACATTTTCAAGAGGATTGCTTTTATCTAGGGCAACCGAAATAGTTTTCCAATTGTTAGCAGGATTTACCTTAACGTTTAACTTTTTCGATAAATATTCTTTAGCAAAAACAAACACACTTGTTCCATTTAAATAAGCGTGTTCAGCATCGATATAACTTGTACGAACGGATAACTCGTTCGCATATAAATCATACTCCACTTTCACATCACCTTTTTCTGCGGATACCGTCCAGATGTTCTTACGTGTTTTAACAGATTTTAACTGATTCCCTTTAGCATCAAATGCTTTAAACGACTCTACATTTTTTGAAAACTCACGTACTAAATACGATCCCGGTGCCCATACTGGCATATGAATTTCGAGATCCCCACCCTTCCATTTTTTAAAGGTAGCAGTTACATGTGCGTAGTGTGTTTCTGGAT
>JBJOND010000041.1:0-21799 GCA_046052065.1 Bacteroidota bacterium
CAATGTACTTGTTGGACGGGTTACTTAATTTACGAGTTTTATATCCTTTAGCTAATAAGCCTTTACGAGATCTTGGATGTCCTCCAGATGCACGTCCTTCACCACCACCCATAGGGTGATCAACCGGGTTCATTGCAACCCCTCTTACACGAGGACGAATACCTTTCCAACGATTTCTTCCCGCCTTACCACTGCTAACTTTGTTATGGTCTGAATTGGAAACTGTTCCAATTGAAGCCATACAATTAACAAGTATCATTCGAGTTTCGCCAGAAGGCATCTTTATTGTTGCATACTTACCCTCACGAGCTGCTAACTGTGCGTACGAACCTGCACTGCGCGCTATTTTCGCACCTTGGCCAGGACGCATCTCGATGTTGTGAATTAATGTACCTAAAGGGATGTCTTTTAAAGGAAGTGCATTACCAACTTCCGGAGCTGCTTGAGCACCTGACATAATATCTTGACCAACTTTTAAGCCTGTTGGTGCAATAATATAACGCTTTTCACCATCACTGTAATTAACTAATGCAATAAAAGAAGTACGGTTTGGATCGTACTCGATTGTCATTACTTTACCATTGATGTTTTCTTTATCGCGTTTAAAATCAATAATACGATATGCTTTTTTGTGACCACCGCCAATATAGCGCATCGTCATCTTTCCGCTGTGATTTCTACCACCACTGCGCTTTACTGATACTACGAGCGACTTTTCTGGCTCGTTTGCAGTTAATTCTGAATAGTCGTTACGTACTGCATGACGCTGACCTGGGGTCATTGGACGAAGTTTTCTAGTTCCCATTGCTCTTTTCTTTCTTAGAATTAAATGTTACTGAAGAAATCAATGCTCTCGCCCTTTTTCAAGGTTACAATTGCTTTCTTAAAATTAGGTCGCGCACCAGTAACAAAACCAGTCTTTGTGTAACGAGATTTCGACTTTCCGCGAAATACCATTGTATTAACAGACTCAACATTTACTGAATACATAGACTCCACTGCTTTCTTGATTTCAATCTTGTTAGCGCGTTTGTCTACTATAAAGCCGTAGCGAGGCTGTTTCTCCGTGATCCGGTTCATCTTTTCGGTTACGACCGGTTTCTTCAGAATTTCCATTTTATTCTATCTCTTGGTTTATCGTGCCAGAGCACTTAATTATTTATCATTTCAAACAGCTTGACTTACCTTGTCATCAAGCCATAACGGGTTACTTTTTGAGCAATGTACTCTCGATAATCGGCAACGAACCCTCAGTAATCAATAGGTTCTGAGCATGCAAAATATCGTAAGTGTTTAAATCTGAAGCAACTACTACTTTGTTGCGTGTCAAATTTCGGGAGGACAAATATACGTTTTTATTTGTTTGCGAAACAACAATTAATGTTTTTTTCTCAGATAAATTTAAATTTTTTACCAATTCCACCATTTGGGCGGTCTTTGGAGCAGCGAAATTTAAATCTTCTACGATCATTACACCATTTGCCTGTGCCTTATAAGCTAAGGCCGAAATTCTAGCTAAACGCTTTAATTTCTTATTCAAACTGAAAGAGTAGTTTCTTGGACGAGGACCGAAAACACGACCTCCTCCGACGAAAACAGGTGATTTCATTGAACCCGCACGGGCGCCACCAGTTCCTTTTTGACGCTTCAACTTTTTAGTTGTAGCAGAAATCTCGTTTCTTTCTTTCGCCTTGTGCGTACCTTGACGCTGATTGGCGTTGTAAAGTTTTACATCTAAATAGATCGCGTGATCGTTTGGCGTTATGCCATAGATGTTATCGTTAAGAGATGCTTTACGGCCTGTCTCTTTTCCTAATTTGTTATATACAGCTAATTCCATGATTATTTCAATACCGTTACAATTGAACCTTTATGACCTGGTATCGCTCCTTTGATGAACAAAAGATTTTGCTCAGGAAGTACCTTTACAATTACTAAATTCTGAAGCTTTACGCGTGAATTTCCTTTATGACCAGCCATACGCATACCCTTCATAACTCGTGATGGCCATGAAGAAGCACCTAATGAACCTGGAGCACGTTGACGATCATGCTGACCGTGAGTAGATCCACCAACACCACTAAAGTTGTGACGTTTAACTACCCCTTGAAAACCTTTTCCTTTCGAAGTACCGACAACTTCACAGAAGTCGCCTTCTTGAAAAATATCGCATTTAACAACATCACCTAGAGAAAATTCCTCATCAAAATTCGTAAATTCAATGATTTCACGTTTTGGTGTCGTGTTTGCTTTTTTGAAATGTCCTACCATAGGCGCAGAAGTATTTTTTTCCTTCTTTTCACCAAATGATAACTGGATTGCTTCATAGCCATCCGTTCCGACCGATTTAACTTGTGTTACAACACAAGGGCCTGCTTCTACAACGGTGCATGGGATGTTTCTTCCCTCTGCATCGAAGATACTGGTCATGCCGACCTTTTTTCCGATGATACCTGCCATCTTAACTACGTTTTAGTTGTTTTGGACTTAATTGATTAATTATAATTTGACGAATCTATCGTCATTGTTTGTTCAAGAACGATTTGTACTGAGCTAACTAAACTTTGATCTCTACTTCTACTCCGCTTGGTAACTCTAGCTTCATCAAAGCATCAACTGTTTTAGCAGTTGAACTATAGATGTCTAATAATCTCTTATAGCTACATAATTGGAACTGCTCTCTTGCCTTCTTATTTACGTGAGGCGAACGAAGAACTGTATAGATTTTCTTCTCTGTTGGTAATGGAATTGGCCCATTAACTACAGCACCTGTAGGCTTTACCGTCTTAACGATTTTCTCAGCAGACTTATCTACTAGATTGTAATCGTAAGATTTTAATTTAATTCTGATTCTTTGGCTCATTTTAAAAGAACGATTATTACTATTTAAGATTTGTAATTATTAATTAGCGTTAGCTTTCCCTTTTGATTTTGCAATCACTTCTTCAGCTACGTTACGAGGAGCTTCTGAGTAATGACTGAATTCCATTGTTGATGATGCACGTCCTGAAGTTATTGTTCTCAATACTGTTACATAACCGAACATTTCTGATAATGGAACTTTTGCCTTAACAACCTGAGCTCCAGCACGACTATCCATCCCTTCCATTTGACCTCTTCTACGGTTCAAGTCACCTACTACATCACCCATGTTTTGTTCTGGAGTGATTACCTCTAACTTCATGATTGGCTCTAATAAAACCGGCTTCGCTTTAGGTAAAGCTTCACGGAATGCAGTACGAGCACAAATTTCGAATGATAATGAATCTGAATCGACTGTATGGTAAGATCCATCTGTTAAACGAATCTTCATTGATTGCATTGGATAACCAGCTAATACCCCGTTAACCATTGCCTGACGGAATCCTTTTTCAACTGAAGGGATAAATTCACGAGGAATGTTACCACCTGTAATCTCATTCACGAATTGTAATCCACCATTCTTATCTGTTGCTTCGAAATCAGCATCAGCAGGAGAAACCGAAAACTTAATGTCCGCAAATTTACCACGACCACCAGTTTGTTTCTTATAAACCTCACGGTGATCGTAAGATCCCATAATAGCTTCTTTGTAATTAACTTGAGGAGCTCCTTGGTTAACTTCAACTTTGAACTCGCGACGTAAACGGTCAACGATGATCTCTAGGTGAAGTTCTCCCATTCCACTGATAACAGTTTGACCAGTTTCGTCATCTGATTTCACACGGAAAGTTGGATCTTCTTCAGCTAATTTACCTAAAGCAACTCCTAACTTATCTACATCAGCTTGTGCTTTTGGCTCAATAGCTAATCCGATTACAGGCTCAGGGAAATTCATTGCTTCTAATACAATCGGTGCATTTTCAGCACATAAAGTATCGCCTGTTTTGATATCCTTAAACCCTACTGCAGCACCAATATCACCAGCTTCAATAAAAGGAATTTGATTTTGCTTATTAGCATGCATCTGGAAGATACGAGAAATACGCTCTTTTTGTCCTGAACGCGTATTCAAAACATAAGAACCTGCATCTAACCTACCAGCATAACAACGGAAGTATGCTAAACGGCCTACAAATGGGTCAGTAGCAATTTTAAACGCTAATGCCGTGAATGGTTCTTTTGCATCTGGTCGACGTTGAACTTCTTCATCTGTATCAGGGTTTGTTCCAATAATATTGTTTTTGTCCATTGGAGAAGGCATCAACTCCATAACATAATCCAACATTGTTTGTACACCCTTATTTTTGAAAGATGAACCACATAACATTGGAACTACTTTATTCGCAATGCAAGCCTGACGTAATGCAGCTAAGATTTCTGTTTCCGAAATTGAATTCGGATCTTCGAAATACTTCTCCATTAATGTATCGTCAAATTCTGCAATTGATTCTAATAATTTCTCTCTCCACTCTTTAGTTTCTTCAACCATATCCGCAGGAATAGGAACTTCTTCAAAAGTCATCCCTTTATCATGCTCATTCCATACAATACCACGGTTGTTAATTAAATCCACAACACCTTTAAAAGTATCTTCTGCACCAATTGGTAATTGTAATGGTAACGGATTTCCACCTAATACTTCACGTACTTGCTTAACTACGTTTAGGAAGTCAGCACCAGCACGATCCATTTTATTAACGAAACCTATACGAGTTACGTTATAGTTGTTTGCTAAACGCCAGTTTGTCTCTGATTGAGGCTCAACACCATCAACAGAAGAAAATAAGAATACTAATCCATCTAATACACGTAGTGAACGATTTACCTCTACAGTAAAGTCAACGTGACCAGGAGTATCAATAATATTAATTTTGTAGTTATCTCCACGATAATTCCAGAAACATGTTGTCGCAGCTGAAGTAATTGTGATACCACGCTCCTGCTCTTGAACCATCCAGTCCATTGTTGCAGCACCTTCATGTACCTCACCAATTTTATGATTTACACCCGTATAATATAAAATACGTTCAGTAGTAGTCGTTTTTCCAGCATCAATATGAGCTGCGATACCAATATTTCTTACAAATTTCAGGTCTTTAATGTCCTGTGCCATTATATTTTTGAATTAACGCTTTAAAATAATAATTGAATTAAAAACTAAACTCTGAAGTGAGAGAATGCTTTATTTGCATCCGCCATACGATGCGTGTCATCACGCTTCTTAACTGCTGCACCTTCACCCTTAGCTGCTGCGATAATTTCGCCTGCTAACTTATCTGCCATGCTCTTTTCATTTCTTTTTCTAGCATAAGATATCATCCATTTAATTCCAACAGAAATTTT
The DNA here is from genome assembly GCA_046052065.1 of Bacteroidota bacterium. Taxonomy (GTDB): domain Bacteria; phylum Bacteroidota; class Bacteroidia; order AKYH767-A; family OLB10; genus CAINEC01. Next base: position 5,266 of record JBJOND010000041.1, read on the forward strand.
TCTGTCTGGACGAACCTCAGATGGAATTTGAAACGTAGCTCCACCTACACGACGACTTTTAACTTCAACTGCTGGCATTACATTGTTTAACGCCGTTCTCCACTGCTCCAAGCCGTTTTCTTTGGTTCTAGCTTCTACTTTTTCCAAAGCATCGTAGAACAATTGAAACCCTACGCCTTTTTTTCCTGAATACATCAGATTATTTACAAAACGAGTTACTAAAACATCGTTGAATTTTGGATCCGGTAGAAGGATTCTCTTTTTTGGTTTTGATTTCCTCATGGGAGTATATCGCTACTTTAAATTATTACTTAATTACTTCTTTTTCTTAGCTCCAGCTGCTGGTTGACCTGGCTTAGGACGTTTAGTTCCGTATTTTGAACGACGTTGATTTCTTCCATCAACACCACTCGTATCTAAAGCACCACGAATGATGTGATAACGAACACCTGGTAAATCCTTAACACGACCACCACGAATCATTACAATCGAGTGTTCCTGCAAGTTATGACCTTCTCCAGGGATGTATGCAGTAACCTCAAATCCGTTTGTTAAACGAACACGGGCAACTTTACGCATCGCCGAATTTGGCTTCTTTGGAGTTGTTGTGTAAACACGTGTGCATACCCCTCTGCGCTGAGGACAAGAGGTTAATGCTGGCGACTTACTCTTATCTATGAGTTGCTCGCGTCCTTTTCTTACTAACTGCTGTATTGTAGGCATTCTGGCAGTATTTTGTGGTTCTTATTGTTTGTTAATAAATACACTATACCCCTAAAAAAGGGGAGTGCAAAGATACAATTCCTAATCATTTAAGCAAGGTATTCGAATAAATAATTTTAAAAAGATGTCGGATTGGTACTTTACCATCCCTAATAATCCATCTTTCATGCCCAAAAAACTATTAATTATCAGTTAGTTATGTTGATTTTGCGATTCTATAAAAAAAATCAAATTTCAGGACTGTTGTTATCATTTTTCCACAAAAAAAAGCCTTATTCAAGCTCATGACCGCCAACATATGTCCGCCATTTTGCCAGTACTTTTTGCATGTCTTCCGGTATTTCCGTTTCAAAAAACATGTCCTTTTTTAAGGTTGGATGGACAAAACCCAATGATTTTGCATGTAGTGCCTGACGCGGTAAAATCGTAAAACAATTTTCAACAAACTGGCGATATTTGTTATTTACGGTGCCTTTTAGTATCCTATCCCCACCATATGTCCCATCATTAAACAGGGGATGGCCAATATACTTCATATGCACCCTAATCTGATGTGTTCTACCTGTTTCTAACTTACATTCAACTAAAGTTATGTAATTAAATCTTTCTAAAACCTGATAATGCGTCACAGCATGCTTACCGAAATCACCTTCGGGAAATACATTCATAACCTTTCTATCAGCGAGGCTTCTTCCGACATGCCCTGTAATTGTGCCATTGTCGTCTTTAGGATTCCCCCAAACAATCGCCTGGTACTTTCTATTAATAGTTCTTTCAAAAAACTGATTGGCCAAATGATTCAGCGAATATTCCGTTTTTGCTAATACAATTAATCCTGATGTATCCTTATCAATTCTATGAACTAACCCCGGTCTTAACGATTCGGATGTTAACGGCTTATCTCCAAGGTCTGGAAAGAGATGATAGATTACAGCATTTATCAACGTGCCACGATAATGTCCGTAAGCAGGATGAACAACCATCCCAGGCTTTTTATTAATAACAATTAATTCCTCATCCTCATAAATGATATCCAAGGGGATATTATCAGGATAAAGCTCTATCTCTCTCGGAGGATGAGTCAAAACAACTGAAACTACATCGCCTGGCTTTACCTTATAATTCGATTTAACAGGCTTATTATTTACAAGAATAGAACCCGCATCAGCAGCTTGCTGAATTTTATTTCTAGATGTATTCTGAACGCGGTTATGTAAAAACTTGTCTATGCGCAATAAACCTTGATTGGCATCAACAACAATCTTTAAATGCTCATATAATTCGTCCTGCTCCTGATCAATATTATCCGCAACTGAATCGTCTAAATTATCAAGCGATGAGAAATCGTTGTTCACCCCCATTAGTTTTGTATTGTAATTTTTTTGGTTGCAACACCATTATCAGAAATCACTTTTAAAATGTATACTCCTGAAGATAATCCTGAATAATCGAGGGATGAGGTATAAACTCTCCTTTCTATCAATAAACCTTCAATACTATAGAGCTCCAACGTATGTGGATTAAAACTGATGCTAGATTGAATATTAATTTCTCCTTTTGTAGGATTTGGATAAACTACAATCTGAGCGTTAAAATCTATGTCTTGAACACCTACAAATAAATTGGTATCGCCCATTACAGGACGTATCATAAATGTCCCGTTGGCAACTCCTACATTATTCCATGAACCTCCAATATTGTAAAACATTTTAGTATTTGAAGTTGTATTTCGATCGAATCCCAAATGTAATCCAGCAGGTAAAACCTGCTGAAATCCTATGTAAATTACTCCGCTTACAGGAACTATTTGATCAAGCACGTATGTACTGTAACCATTCACTTCATTTATATAGCTAGGCTTTTGATTAGACTCTTGATAAAGTACTGTTTCAGGATTCAAGCTACTCCACACCTTAATAGTAAAAAGATTGTTAGAAACATTAGCCCCCTGCTGGGTGAAATAGTATCGGATTGCTCGTAATGTATCTGGCTTAATAATATCAAATTTCATTGCAAGTTTGCCGTTAGTGGCATTGATTAAATCATACGCAACCTCGGCACTTCCATCATCATAACTGTAATAATTGTAAAACTCTTGCTTATAATATACGGTGTCGTTTGTACGAACACCCGTAAAGGACGCTGAATTTGAAAAAAAAGATTTCACCATAAAGAAAGTGCTGTCATCAGTAATTGATGGTGTCAATGGAAAAATCGAATCTAACGGTGATGTATATGCTAAATTGATATTATTAGGACGATTCGGAAAGATATTTCCATTGGTTTGTCCGAAGCCAGAAACATAAGCACCTGTACAATCAAATATTCTCGTGTTAAATCCTACATCGTTCGGAGCATCATCATTAACTCTATAATTAACCTTTAAAGAGTCGTTGATTAAATCTTGCTGATCTGCAGTAGATAAAGTTTTGAAATGATCCCAAGGTATAGAAGTATATCCATTAATTAATGAACCAATAGGCTTTATAAATGCAACATCTCGCAATAATGTATCCAATTGCCCAGTAACAGTATTATAGGCAGCCCGCAGTCGAACGTAGTCAAGATGCCATAAATCTAAGTTTCCAGTTTGGGCCCCGTAGGAACGAAATCTAAACTGAAATCCATCTTGATAAAAAACAGAATTATTTAGCGTGATATTCACCAAATTAAAAACAGTATCCTGTCCACCTGTTGTTCCGCCTGCTACACCCCATTGTCGAGACCATAAACCGGTTGTAGGATTGTAAAAATCAAGCAATAAAGAATCAGCTGCCTCAGGCGCATCGCCTAAGCCTTTCTTTTCATAATAAAAACTTAAAACTATACTGTCCGATAAACCGTATGTTCCACCTTGAGGTTTAGTATACATATTTATCGGGAAAGATGTTAGCGTATCGCAACCTCCTTGCACACTAGCTGAAGAATTATTATATGGATTCCCCTGCTCATTTAAACCATCAAATGTTGCTACGCCTATTGTATAAGGATTCAAGCCAAAATTATTATTCACATAAACTTTACTATCTAACCATTTTGTCTGATCTGGATAATCAGCATTATTTGAAAAATCATCTACAAAAGGTAAATCTAAATTTACAATAGCACTTCGCTGAACATTTCGGTTGAATGTATTTTGAAGTGCTTTATTATATTTTAATGGTGTTATTAATTCGTGCTGGCAAAATGCGGTCAAATGATACAACATTAAAATAAAAAATAATCTTGCTTTAATATTCATATCGTCTTTCAGTTTTATTTTGATAAACCACTTTTAAACTAACAGATTCGCCTTGCTTAATAAACACAGAATCGCCAGGCATTGGCATTTGCTCGACTACAAAGAAATTTACAGAATCCAACTTCCCTGGTGGATAAGACACTTCTCCCACATTCAGGGCTGATCCTTTTAAAACAAATACAGCTTCTTCGAGCGATAGATTAAGCAAATTAGGAACTGCCACATCGGTTACTCCTACACCATCGCCTAATACTAAATCAATCCTAGACCCTTTTGCAATTGATTCACCTGCTTTAAGCAACTTTCCTTTGCACGACATCTCTAAAATTGCTCCTTTCGCTAAATCCGGTTTATAAATCATACTTCCAAGACGCAATCCGTAAGAAAACAAAATTGCTTCTGCTTGTCGTTGTGATACATCTATTAAATTAGGCATTTTTACTTGCGGGGGAACAGTACGTGTAATACTGACATAAATAGTTCTACCTTCTTTTACCTGTTCATTCGGACGAGGGTCTTGTTCTACAACCACACCAGGACCTTTATCAAGTACAAACAAAGAAGAATCAGAAATTTTAACATCTAAATTCTTATTGCCTAAATATTCTTTTAACTCAGCATACTTCATCCCCTTGATATTTGGGACTGTTACTGTTTCACCATGATTTGTATAAGAACTCAACCAGCTTACCAATATAAATAGAATTATAGTCATTGATGCAATAGATGCAACAAGATGTATCAAAATTTTTCTTTTAGATAATTTATCAGTCATTATTTTCAGTTTAAAATAGTAGGCGATTGCTTTTCTTTTCGTTCAATCCCATAGCTCAAAATCTTATCAATAAATTCCAATGGTTTATATTTAGCGATGGCCGCCTGATGGAAAATACATGTTGCTGGTGTCATACCTGGCAATGAATTCACCTCGATAAATATGACTTCTATCTTATCAGAATTAAATATTCGTACGAAAGCATCAATTCTAGCATACCCTTCTATTTTAAGTAATCGTGCTGCTTTTCCCAATTCCTTTTTTACAGCATTGGATATTTTTTGATTTTCTGAAGGCAACATAGAATATCTTGCTGGAGTAATATTCTGCCCTTGTCCTGCAAGAAATTTTTCTTCTAAAGAAAGTACATCCCCTTCCGACAAAGCTTCTGAAGCTTCAAAAACTTCATAAGATAATTCACCTTTATCATTATGATAAGTTAACATCCCACCTGTAATTTCCAAAAAATGTTCAGCACCTTCAGCAGTAATTAACGACTCTATTAAAAAATTCTTTTTTATAGGAAACTCCTCTTTATCCTTTATCTTCAATTGACTGGCTGCATCTGTATTCAGTTCAATTGTATCTCTGAAAATCAAGTTGCAAAATGCTTTTAAATCTTCTTGTGAACGAAGAATTTTTACAGCAGAACTACAACCATCATCAACAGGTTTGGCAATAAAAGGAAACGAAAAATTATTTAGAATACTGTTATAAAATTCTTTCTCATCCAAATCAAAATTAACTCTACTCACTACTTCATGCTTAGCAACATGAAAACCATGTTTGCGTAAAATTTCATTAGTTTGGTATTTATCGATTGTAACTTCTGATGATGCAGGTCCTGAACCATTATAAGGTACATTCAATTTGTCTAATTCTTTTTGAACAGAACCATCTTCGCCTGGCCTTCCATGCAATGCAATAAAGACTACATCTGCCATTTCAGCCAAATTTGAATACGTTATTGATTGAGGTTTTTGTAAACTCTTTGAAGATGAAAATTGATTAGTAATGGTACTCGCCTTTTGAATAATATCGCTCACAATGGGGTGAACATCGTAATGATCAATTTTTTCTTTGATATCATCTGCATTATCTTTCAAGAGCGCATTAATTGGCATGGTATAAAGCTGATGATTATCCGAAGCTCCTGTTAAGAATACAGGAAATGGTTCATACTTATCACTTGAGGACAACTTCTCATAAACATTACGTCCGCTTTCTACGGATATATGTCGCTCGGAAGAATACCCACCTAAAATTACGGCTGCTCTGAGCTTCTTGCTTTTCCCTGCGATTGAACTAGTCAAGGAATTTTTCAAATCATTTAACATCATAGGCAATTTATCAAACGATTTAAAGTCTGATATTCTTGCTTTCAATGACGCATAAATTATATAAGTTATGAACTGAGAAGGATTCAAACCGATTTCAGCTGCCTGATGGAAAAAGAAAGAACTCGGCATCATACCAGATGTGGTATTTGGATCATTGAGGAACACCTTACCATTCGATGTTATAAAGCCGTCGATGCGTGCGTAAACATTAAAGTTTAACGATTTAAACAACCTCTCGCATTCCGTTCTTATGTAATTGATATGATCATTATCAATTTGAATAGGTGTAATCTTTCTTGATAATCCTGGAAGATATTTTGACCTATAATCGAACAATTCTTTTCCTTTTCGAATTTCCGTTGGTGGCAATGCAATTGGAACGCCATCCATATCTTCTACAACGATACACGAAAACTCTTTACCTTCAATGAACGATTCTAATAAGACATGCGACTCTCCTTCTACTCCGACAACACGAATCAACTCATCTCCGCTAGCAAACAAATCGATAATAATCGACAACAATTCCTCTGGATGATGAATGATTCTTGAAGAAATTTTAACTGGTAATCCAACTCCTTCACGAATATCACATAACTCGCGAACATAATCCACCTTACTAACAAAACTCAACAATTCCCAATCATTGCGTTTGATCTCACGAATAAAAAATGCTTTGTTAACTGAATTGTAAAATTGATCGAACGAATTATTATCATTTACAGAAATACCAATAGATGAACCTTGATTCGACGCTTTTACCACATAAGGTACGCCAACTGCATCTAGTGCTTCACGAAAACAGGGTGCATGATTTTCTGTACTTAACCAAGCATCTCTATCAATTGAAAAATACTTTGGAACATCAAAGCCTGCATCCTTCATCAACGTTTTTTGAATGGACTTATTCATCCCAACGGCTGAAGATAAAATCCCAGAACCTGTATAAGGAATTCTCAAATATTCTAACATTCCTTGTATACGGCCATCTTCCCCATCACTTCCATGCAAACATAAAAATGCAATATCAATCAACTCTTGCAATTCAGCAATATTTAGTACACGCCCTAACTTTCCTATCAAATCACATTGTGCGCTTTTATCTAATTCACCCAGACTTTCAGCATAAATCTGAAATCCGTTAGAGGAAGAAGGAATATGATGAGAGGGCGGATAAAAATCACGAATACTTCCTTTGTAAACGTATTCCCATTCTAGCAACACAATATTCCCGAAACTATCTACAAATAACGGCACAGCTTCAAAAAGCGATTTATTTAAATTATCGTAAACAGTACGACCTCCTGCAAATGAAACTTCGCGTTCACGTGAAGTGCCTCCAAAGACAACTCCTACTCTAATTTTTTCCATTGACACAAATTTATCAAATCTAGTTTTTCATTCAGTAAATTATAAATGAATTATTCCACAATTATGAACAATTCAATTACTGCTTGCCAGAAAAAAACGCTTTTAGTTTATCGAGTGCTTTAGCTCTATGCGAAATTTGATTTTTGTCAACAGCTTCCATCTGAGCAAAGGTGGTTTCATATCCTTCTGGGATAAAAATAGGATCGTATCCAAAACCATTTGATCCTAACGGATTAATTGCAATTGTACCATTAATTTCCCCTTCAAATTGATATTCATTTCCTTCTAATATCAATGTCATGATCGTTACAAATCTTGCATTTCTATCCAGCACTTCATCCATTTCATTCAATACCAAATCGATATTTTTAATGTTGTCGGGAGGCAGACCTGCATAGTGAGCACTATCAACCCCCGGTCTACCTTCAAGCGCTTTAATTTCAAGTCCACTATCATCCGAAAGGCAATTTAATCCTGTTCGATTAAAAACAAACCATGCCTTTTGACTAGAATTGCCAGCGATGGTATTAGTAGTTTCAGGTATTTCCTCTGAAAAACCAATGTCTTTTAATGTTAATAATTCGAAACCAGAAGGCAATATTTTTCGTATTTCCTCGACTTTCTTTGCATTGTTAGTTGCTAATAATAATTTGACTACCTTCATCAATATAAAACGCTGTAAACTTTACGCTAAAATGAGGAATAAATTTCTAATTTTTCTGATACTCTGCTTTTTCTTCTCGACCAAATTAATTTTTGGACAATGTCCTGCGGGAAACTATACATTATCAGATACTATTTGTCCAAATACACCAATAACCATCACTAATTCCAGCGTTGCAACTTCATTCAATTGGGATAATGGCCTTGGCGATTTAGATTCCATCCCAACATCCACTATTCTTCCAGCAGTTGCAGGCACACTCACCTACCCTGAAAACATGAAGGTGGTTTTTGAAAATGGTAATTATTATGGATTTATACCAAATGCATTGGCAAGTTATGTTACCAAATACGAATTCGGAAACTCGCTCACTAACAATCCTGCAATTTCTAATTTACCATCGGATGCAACCCTTTCTAGCTTTCAGTCCGGTATTGATGCAGTAAAGGAAAATGGGAAATGGTATTTATTTGTTTCTATGTTTTCATCGAATAGCATAGTTCGAATTGAAATGGACTCGATTAATCAAAGTTCCAATTTACAATTCACCAATATTCCAATTGCAGGACTTAATAATCCTTGGAGTATCAAGTTGATTAATCATTTGGGATTTATCATGAACAATCAAGATGATAAAATAATCAGAATTGATTTTAATGGAAATTATACAAACACACCAGTTGTTCTACAACCCAATGTTTCTACAGGCTATTTTAACAACTTCGGATTTGATGTGACATACGATTGCACCAGCAATAGCTACATCGGGTTCGGAACTTCATTCGCCTATGGTACCATTTTTAAATTCAATTTTGGAAGTTCGTTATTGAGTACACCAACAGTTTCTACAATTGTTACGGGTGTATTTGGAGCTCAAGGATTACAATTGGTAAAAGAAAATGGCAGCTGGCATTTATTTATGGTGAGCAATAACAATAGCTTTTACAATTATTCACTAGGTGATAACCTAAACAACGCTCCAACATTACTTTATTCCAACGCTCTAAATGGAATTTTAAGTGACCCCAAAAATATTCAGTTATTTAAAGATGGTAATAATTGGACAGGTTTAATATCAAGCACAAGTTCATTTAACATTATTCGAATCAAATTCCCTTTCGCCAATCAAGTCAACAATCAATTTTCAACAGACCAATCACCAACAACAATTACATTTAATCCAAATGCACTTGGTTATCAAAGAATAGAATTTAGAGAGGAATTTGCGAATGGAGTTAGTAACATTTATCTCGACTCCGTTTTTGTTAACATCGCTCCACCTATTGCAAACTTTACAACTTCCAACCTTTGTATTAATGATAGTGTAAGCTTTTTTGATAGTTCTGAAATTTGCTTTGGAAATATTGTTAATTGGAATTGGACATTTGGAGATGGTGGGACTTCAACTGATCAAAATCCAAAACATTTATATTCTACTTCTGGAGTATTTAATGTCTCGCTTTCAATAACAGACAATTCAAATCAAACCTCGACTTACAACCAAAATATTACCATCAGACAAAAACCTACAACTGATTTTACGTTTATAAATAATAGCTGTAGTGGTACACAAGTTTTATTTACTGATGCTTCTTTATCCAACGACGGATTGGTTAATAATTGGAATTGGGTTATCAATAATAATAATTTTATAAATAGCTCGGTAAGCAGCTCATTTAATAATCCAGGTTTGTATTTGATTAAATTAGTATCAACAACTGAATTTGGCTGTTCTGATTCTACAACAAAACAAATTACTATTGAACCGACACCTATTGCTAATTTTTCTGTTGGCAACACTTGCGTTAATGAGGTTGCAACATTCACAAATCTCACTGATTCTAACACCATATCTAATGTAAGTTATCAATGGCAGATTGGTGGATTTTTAGGAACTAACAATACAAACCCTACTTATCAATTCCCTTCAATTGATGGAATTTATGGTATAGTACTAATTGCAAATTCACCTAACGGTTGCGCAGATACGATTATTAAATCTGTTTTAATTGGTAATAGACCTAATCCTGATTTTAATCTATCATCTGATACTATTTGTCAAAATTCATTATTTACCATAAATGACAATTCCACTCCAGGATTATTCAACACAATCAGTAATCGACAATGGAATATGGGTAATGGTATTACCATTAATGACTCATTAAATTTCGAATATTCCTATTCAACACCAGGCAACTATCAAATTCAATTAACAGTATTAAGTCCTACCAACTGCGATTCAACAATAACAAAAAACATTGTTGTAGTAGCAAGTCCAAATGCAAATTACAGTGTTAGCGACGCTTGTTTAGGTATTGCAAATCAGTTCTCAGACTTATCAACTAGTCCAACTGGAACATTCATCAATTCATGGCAATTAAATTTTGGGGATAATTCACAGACATCAAATCCCAATAGCACTCATGTTTATTCAAATGATGGATCATTTACGACAACTTTAATAGTAACATCGAATATTGGTTGCTCCGATACAGCAAGTATTATAGCTATCGTTCACCCACTGCCAAATGCTAATTTTATTGCAGGAAAAGCTTGTACTAATAAAACTATAAATTTTACAGATAGTACTATAATAACATCTGGAACAATTAACAATTGGACATGGGATTTCGGTAATGGGTTAGGTGCAAGCACACTTCAAAACCCAACATTTGTTTTTCAAAACAACTTTGCATATCCTGTTCAATTAATTAGCATCAGTAATTTTGGTTGTTTAGATTCAATTACAAAATTTGTTATTGTTGAAAAAACACCTGATTTTACCATTGTTGCCAACGACAATTGCGAGGGTGTTTTTAGTCAGCTAAATTATTCATTGCTATCCTCTGCATCTACCAACCTTGCATTTCTTTGGAATTTTGGCGATTCTACATCATCATTTCAACCTAGCCCATCACACCTTTTCGGTAGTGCTGGAAGTTACAATGTAACACTTGAAGTAACTGATTTAACTAACGGTTGTGCAATTACGAAAACGGACACCTTAACTATAAACCCTAATCCAGTTGCGAACTTTAATTTCGCTGATGCTTGTATAGGTAAGGAACTTGTTTTATTTGAAGATTGCTACATTGCATCGGGTACCATTACAGATTTTAGTTGGAACATCAATAACACCCAACTATTAAACGGAAACAGTGTTTCTTATACAAGCAGTCAAACTGGGAATTTAATTACAAAACTTATTACAACGAGCAACTTTGGCTGTAAGGATTCTATTTCAAAAACAATTACTATTTATCCTAATCCAACTGTTGCTTTCACCAGCGACTTAATTTATGGTGCTCCACCGCTTACTGTCAACTTTGACAATACGTCCTCATCTGGAAATTATACATGGAACTTTGGAGATGGATCACCAATATCCTCACAATATAATCCATCACATATTTTTTTCGATACTGGCAGTTATCAAGTAAAATTATACGTAGTGAGTCAATATGGATGTATCGACAGCGCTAATTCAACTATAAATATTTTTGAACCAATTGTTGATGTTGGAATTATAAATAATGGCATCAATAAATCAGGGAATAAGTGGTTAATGAAAGCGATATTTAAGAACAATGGGAACCTGACCATTAACGAACTTGATGTTAAACTCAACCTTCAGGGCAAGTCCGTTTTGTATGAACATGTCTCTTCGTTAAATCTATTGCCGGGCAATTCTATAGAATATGAATTTAATTCATCATTTGATGCTAGTGATTACTCGCCATCTTATTTCTGCGTTGATGTAACTGCAGTGGATAATTCAGCCGATTTCAATAGTCAAAACAATTCATTTTGCACTACGCTTAAAAAAGATTTTGATTGTTATAATTTGTATCCTAATCCTGCAACAGATTTCATTAGTTTTGGAATAACTATTCCGGAAGATGATAATATAACAGTAACACTTTATGATGAAAATGGAAAGTCATTCATTCAAACCATCTCCAACTATTACAAGCAAGGATATTCTACCGTTAATTTAAATCTTAACCAACCTTACCAGCTTTTATCAGGAACTTATTTTATCAATGTGCAATATAAAGATGAAAACCGAACACTAAAATTTGTTAAGCGCTAATCTATTTTAAAAGATAAATAAGATAATATTTAAAGATTGCTAGTGTTCTTCTATTGAAAATACAGAATGGATAACGTTTAAAGGCACGGAATAAATAAAACAGACTTCTCTTTTTCTTTCCTGCCAAAGCAAGGTGCAGCGAATTATAAGTGTCTGAATGCGCCAAAATTTCTCTTAAGTAAGATCCGTACATTTTAACTACAGCGGGATCTTCAAAAGCATAATCAACGGCTAATTGTTTACGCTTTACCAAGCGATGTTCTTCTATTTGATAAACACTTCTATCATCATGAAGGATTAAGCAAGCACAAATTTTCTTTCCTCTACGCAATCCAAAATTAGCACTTAAACGAAGCCATAACTCCCAGTCCTCTGAACCCGAAAGTGCACGATCTTCATTAAACGGAAATTGTAATGCTTCTGCTCTTCTGATAAAAATACCTAAGCAGCTTAATGGATTACCCTTCACTAAGAAGCGCACATCTCTATTATGATAATTATGCACTAATCTATCACTAAACTTTACATAACTTCTGATTTCGTAAGCTTGATGATAAAAAGGTATATAGTTATGTTTCCGCAAGCCGTTTAAAGCCTCTTCTAAATAGTCATCATATAATTGATCATCAGAATCTAAAAAAGTGACATAATCGCCAGTGGCCATTGCAACACCTGTATTACGAGCCTTACCACGCTCACTATTTTCAATTCGAATATATTTTAGGCGATCATCCTTAATTGTAGCAATAACACTTTCTGTTTCGTCGGTACTACCATCATTTACAACAATCAATTCAAAATTTTTGTAGGATTGTAGTAATACAGAGCGAATCGCTAAAAGAATAAACTCAACACGATTGTAGGTCGGAATAATTACAGAAAATTTAATATCACGATGCATATAAAGCCTCCAGCGAATTAATCATTTTAATCACATCGAATTGTTTCATAACATCATTACGACCGTTTGCAATCAACTTATTCTTCAAATCGGCATTCTCCAAAATTAAACGAATTCCATTATAAATCTCATCGGTGTTTTTATAATCAACAACAATTGCATTTTCATGGTCTTTCACGAATTCAGAAGCAATGCCTGATAGCGTAAATACACAAGGAACTCCAGCTGCTAGAGCTTCAATATAAGTTTGTCCGAATGCCTCTGAATGTTCATCAATTGGTACATGCACAAATACATCAAACAATTGATACAAAGAATACAAATCCTTTTCAAACTTTATAGTAGCATATTGTTTACTATCAAATTGAGAAAGCTGTTTGAATAATTCGTCCTGCATATCACCTTGCGCATTGGCTAAGATTATAAATGCATTCGGATAATCATTTAAAATCTTCTTGAAAGCTGGAATAATGTATTGAACCCCTTTCCACTCTGTAAAACGAGATATCACTCCGATAACAGGCGATTTACCTTCAGGATTATACTTTGATTTTAAAGCTAAAATATTGTTCGCATTTGTATTGATAAATTTATTCAATTCAAATCCATGATGAACTATCTTCACTTTTGATGCATTTACATGCTCCCTATTTAGTAATACATTCTCGACATTCTTTGAAATAGCAACTATATCTGTAGCAAGGAAATTAATTAATTTATCATACTTAACTGCATGTGGAAAATAATCAAAGTGGTAGGTAGAATGATGTCGTGTATAAATCCTTTTTTTTATTCGCATTAAATACGCAACAGGCAATGTTGTTAGACAAGCATCAATTAAATGTATATGTAATACATCAGGTTTTATTTTCTGAAAAAGTTTAAAAAGATTAAATGCAACTTGAATATAATCTCGTTTAGAGCTGAATGGGATATGGTAGGAACTTGTGCCACGCTCTATTAAATCACTGTGTAGCTTAGGAACGGTTGGATTAATAAAGATGAATTGCAAATCAAATTTGTCTTTATTCAAATACTTATCTACCCAGTCAAATCCTAGTGCATAATCTATTCTTGATATAACATAAACTACTTTTATTCTTCCCATCTTATTCTACTGAAAGTAATAGGTATCATGATTCTTTTTTACCATCGTTTGCATGAAATTCAAAGGATCAATAAAAAATGAAATTAAAGCAAACTTAATTGCTACTAAATAGTGACCTGTTTTAAAATAAGCACCGAATAAAATGTAATTTGATTTAGATAAAAATAACTTGCGAATTCGTTGTCGAGGTTTTATTTCTTGAAAAACATATTTGTAAAACAGTTCATTGTCCTTAATTAATGATTCATTCAACTTATTAGACATACTTTCATTCCGAATACGATAATACAAGCAGCAATTTTCGTTTCGCAGAAAATGGCCTTTTATATGCTCATCAATTTGCAAAAGAAAATACCTATCAGCTGCACTCGATAAAGTAATGTCAAACTTTAAATTGTTAATTAAAAGGTCTTGCTTTCTGAACATATAACCACTAGGACAAGTTATAATATCAGAATGATATAATAATATTTCATTTTGCAAATCGTTACATGCAGATTTCATTCTGGCACCAATCAATTCTCCTCGTTCATTGATTTTCTGTACCCATCCAGTAACAAAACTAAAAAAGGGATTTTTTACCAAAAACGCAATACGCTCCTGAATAAAATCGACTGGCATTAAATCATCAGAATCAAAAAAAATCACATAATCACCTTCCGCATTTTCAAGTCCGAAATTTCGGGCAGCACTAACACCTTGATTGATTCTATTAAAAAGTTTAACGCGCACATCACTAATCGATTCAACAACTGAAATTGTATTGTCTGTAGACCCATCGTTCACAATCAAAATTTCAAAATTTGAATATGATTGTTTCAAAACAGAATTTACCGTTTCAAGAATAAAACCTGAAGCGTTGTAAGTTGGAATAATGACAGAAACTAATTCATTCATAATTATCAACTCAAAAATAGAGAAATAAAAGGAATGTTAAATATTAGATATGATGTCGGTCAGCAACATTGCCTGATTTTCTCTCGAATAAAACTTGATTGCTGATTCATTTCTGTTTACCAGCAAACTCTCACCTTTCTCCCATGATGAATACCAGCTGTTTAATTGATTTGCAAATTGCTCCGGTGAAAAAACAGACGCTCCTGAATTAGTCTTTGCTACTAAACTATCAATTATATCACGATCGCCTGGTGCAATTAGAATGGGGTTGCCACTTGCTATGTAATCGAATATTTTAGTTGAAATAATACCTTTGGTCCCCAACCAACCAGGGTAAGATAATACCGTGGCTTTTTTGGTTTCACGAATTGCGTCTTCCTTAGAAACTCTATCAGAGACGGTTAAGAAAGCAGCAGGTAAATTATCCCTCACAAATTGACTTACCGAAGGAATTATATTTAATCCAATAAAGCGCAATTCTACTTTCTCGGGTGACTTATTAGATAAAAACAGCTTTAATCCATCAACCATTACATTAATGTTCTGTTCTGGATAAATACTACCTATAACAGAAAAAGTAAACTTCTCGGATTTTTCATCAGTAATTTTATCAAATAAATATTCTTCATATCCATTATAGACAACATCGATCGGCCCGTTATAACTTTTTACAAGAACATCATAAAATGAAGGTGTAATAACAGAAACTCGAGAGGCATTTTTCATCCAACGTTTAAAATAAAAAGAATAGACTTTATCCCAAAATTTTTGTTGTAAACCAGGTTGGTAGTCATTCGTCAACATCATATTGTTCCAGAGATCTCTTACATCAACAACAACCTTAATATTACGCTCGTGAAATAAGTCGACCATTTGCAACATATTAAATGGAGGCACTGTTATAATTGCTACATCGTATTTATTTTCTTTAAGATGATTTATTATAAAATCTTTAAAAGTTAACGTGCCATCAATTTCAGAATTCAACTTTCCTAATAAGGCCATGATGAAAAAATAAATCTTGCCAAACAATCTGATAAAACTATGTTTCTGTGAAAAAAATGTACTAAGTTTATTTCTTCGCGAAGGCAGAAAAAAAACGCGGTAATGGTCGAAATGACTTTCTTTTAACGGTGATGTATTCGGACGAATAAAATCTTCCCAAGTATTTTCATTCCCAGTCCAATGACGTGTTATGATTGTTGTATCAATTCCTTTTTTGTGAAAATTTGTTGCCCAACTAAATGGACGCCATGCAGGAGCTCCTGTATTAGGTGGAAAATAGTAGGAAACTACAAGCACATTTTTCATTTAGCGAACGATTTAATGAAATAATACGCAACTAAATTTCGATAATCATTTTTACTAGGACGGTAACCATTATTTGATAAATTATCTCGAGAAATACGAACCTCCCT
>JBJOND010000042.1:0-21602 GCA_046052065.1 Bacteroidota bacterium
GTAATTATCTTTGCAGTATGAGTAATAAATTAAACTTCGTAGAAGAGCTACAATGGAGAGGCATGATACACGATGTAATGCCCGGCACTGCTGAACAGTTTGCAAAAGAAATGACAACAGCGTACGTAGGATTTGATCCAACGGCCGAATCGCTGCATGTTGGAAACTTAGTTCCAATTATGCTTTTAAAACATTTACAGGTTAACGGACATCAGCCGATTGCCTTAGTAGGTGGTGCAACTGGAATGGTAGGTGATCCTTCGGGAAAAAAAGAAGAGCGCAAGCAGTTAAAAGAAGAAGTATTAAATCATAACGTAGCGTGTATCCGCAAACAGCTTTCTAAGTTTTTAGATTTTGAAAACGGAACTAATAAAGCTATCATGACCAATAACTACGATTGGTTTAAGGAGTTTAGTTTATTAGGATTTCTTCGCGATGTTGGAAAGCATATTACAGTGAGTTATATGATGTCGAAGGACAGCGTGCAAAACCGATTAGAAACAGGTATTTCGTTTACCGAATTCAGTTATCAGTTAATTCAGGGTTACGACTTTTACTACCTGAATAAAAATATGAATGCTAAAGTGCAGATGGGTGGTTCTGATCAGTGGGGAAATATTACCACTGGTACAGAATTAATCCGCCGTATGGAAGGTGGAGAAGCCTTTGCCTTGACTTGTCCGCTAATTACCAAAGCAGACGGAAGTAAGTTTGGCAAGAGTGAAAGTGGGAATGTTTGGTTGGATGCGAAGCTAACTTCACCTTATAAATTTTATCAGTTTTGGTTAAATGCCAGCGACGCTGATGCGGGAAAATACATTCGCATTTTTACGTTACTATCGAAAGAAGAAATTGAAAAATTAGAAGCAGAACATGCTACTGCTCCACACTTACGCATATTACAAAAAGCATTAGCAAAAGAAGTAACCATCATTGTACATTCGGAAGAAGCATGGCAGGGTGCTGTTGATGCCTCTGAAATATTATTCGGCAATGCAGCTACGGATACCTTACAGAAGTTAGACGAAGAAACCTTGTTGAGTGTTTTTGAAGGAGTACCACAAGTAAAGCTTTCAAAAGAAGAACTAACGGCAGGCATTAACGCGATAGAATTTTTATCCGACAAAACACAAATTTTCCCTTCACGAGGTGAAGCAAGAAAAATGATTCAGGCTGGTGGTGTAAGTATCAACAAAGAAAAGATTGCTGATATTAATGCAGTGGTAAATGCAGAAGGATTATTGAATAATAAATATTTATTGGTGCAGAAGGGGAAGAAGAATTATTATTTGATTATTGTGGAATGATTATCATACACCGCAGGGTAGGGTTACAAGATTGTTAGTGGGGCCCCTGAGGCCCTTGGTTACTGAGGCCCTCGAAGTACGAAGGGGCTTAATAGTAATTCTCGCTTCACGCTTCGAGTCCCGAAGCCTCGGGATCAGCGACCGAAGCGACTATAAATCCTTCTTCTTATTCCAAATAAAGAAATATCCTACACCTAAAATAATAGCCAATGAAAAGGTGAAATTGGTAATTAAAAATCCCTGATCTTGATCTGTTAAATCACCACCGCCACGACGTAATTTAAAAACGAAGAAAGACAAGATACATCCAACGATAACAGATGTTACAATAATGATGACACGACGGCGATTTGACATACGTCAAAGATATAAATTCTATTTAAACATTTTTTGCGCTAATTTAGACGGATGTCATCATCTAACGAACCAAACGCTTTAATTCATTGTACGAGTCCGTATTTATTGCAGCACGCCTATAACCCTGTGCACTGGCTACCATGGACAACCGATGCTTTGCAAAAAGCTAGAGAAGAGAACAAGTTAATCATTGTCAGTATCGGTTATTCTACTTGTCATTGGTGCCATGTTATGGAGCATGAAAGTTTTGAGGACGAGGAAATCGCAACCGTAATGAACAAAAACTACGTGAGCATTAAAGTAGATAGAGAAGAGCGCCCAGATATTGATAAAATTTATATGGATGCAGTACAACTAATGACAGGCAGAGGTGGCTGGCCGTTAAACTGTATTTTACTTCCTGATGGTCGCCCAATTTATGGAGGCACCTATTTTCAAAAAGAACAATGGAGAAACATCTTATTGCATATTGCAAACTTATATCGTACAGATCCTGAAAAGTGCTTTAGTTATGCAACGGAATTAACCGAGGGTATAAACAAAATGGAATCTTTTAGGAAAGACGCTACCGTTAGTATTTTAAAACCTATTGATTGGCAACAGTTATTTTTAAATTGGTCGGTGAATTTTGATACAGAAGATGGAGGAAATAACCGTTCACCTAAATTCCCGATGCCCTCTAATTACGATTGGATGTTGGATTTTTATTTATTAAATAAACATCCTTATGCAGGAGAGCATGTTCAGCTTACGTTGAATAAAATGCTGCACGGAGGAATCTATGATCAACTAGGGGGAGGATTTTGTCGTTATAGCACCGACATGCAATGGAAGGTTCCTCACTTTGAAAAAATGTTATATGATAATGCGCAATTAATCTCGCTGTATTCAAAAGCATATTCGGTTTTTAAAAATGAAAACTATAAGGAAATCGTTAATGGTATTATAAACTTTTTACAAGCTGAATTAAAATCAGAATCGGGTTTGTATTATTCAGCACTTGATGCAGATACAGAAGGTGTAGAAGGAAAATTCTATACGTGGACACTTGAAGATTTACAACAAATCTTAGAGGAAGATGAATACATGATTGCAAAAGAATATTTTCACTTCGATAAAAAAGGATATTGGGAAGATGAAGTTTATATTCCATTGCGAAATGAAAACCCTGAACCACTTTATCAGAAGTACCAATTAACAATAACAGAATTTCATACTGCAATCTCGAATATAAAAAACAAACTACTATCGCAAAGAAATAAACGTGAACGACCATCGTTAGACAACAAACAGATTGCTTGCTGGAACGGATTATTGTTGAAAGGATTTTCGGATGCTTATCAAGCAACACAAGATGCGATTTACGTTCAAGAAGCGAATACATTAGCAGATAGTATTTTCAACTATTTGATTCGAGATGAAAAAGTAATTCACTCCATTGTAAGTACAAGCACCAACAATCCATCAAACAATAATAATGAAGGCTTTTTGGATGATTATGCAAGTATTATTGAAGGATTGATTGCTGTTTATCAGATTACTTTTAATGAACATTATATGTTACTTGCAAAGCAACTTTGTGAAACTGCCATAAATAATTTTAGTGTTGAAGGATCTCCCCTATTCTACTATTCATCGGATTCTGCTGAGAAACTTATTAAGCGAAGCATGGAATTACAGGACAATGTTATTCCATCATCTAACGCAATGATGGCGATGAATCTTTATATCTTATCGCGCTATTTCGATGAAGTAAATTATTTAAATCGTGCACAGCAAATGCTTGCAATAATGCAAAAGGAAATCAACAATGCCATTCCGTGGTACAGCAAGTGGGCGCAAGTAGCTATTCTGATGGAAAACAGCAAAGAAGAATTAGTTGTAAGTGGACCTGATGCGAAAGAATGGCTACATCAAATTCAAAAAAAATATCATCCAAATTTAATCTTTTCAATGGCCCACCTGGACTCAATATTACCTTTGAACAAAAATAGATTTAGTCAAGATAAAACCATTGCCTACCATTGTATTGACAATGCTTGTTCATTGCCAATTAACGATTCTCAAGCGCTATCATTACTTTTTAATTAATTTCGATAAAAATTTACTGAATATGAAAAAGCAATTGCTCGTTGCAGCATTATTTCTTTCTGTTGGATTTGTTTCATGTAATCAGAACAAATCGGGAACAGAAAAACCAGCAGAATTTAAAGATGTGTTGGTAGAAAACATGGACACTACCATTAACCCTGCAGATGATTTCTTCGGATATGCCTGTGGTGGTTGGATAAAAAACAATCCAATTCCAGCCTCTGAAAAGGGTTTCGGAATTTGGACAATGGTAATGAATGAAACTTATAATCGTACGAAAACCATCAGCGAAGAAGCTGGTAAGTCCGGAGCTTCTAAAGGAAGTATCGAGCAAAAAATTGGAGACTTCTACTTTTCGGGTATGGATACCGTTAGTATCGATAAAAATGGTATCAAGCCATTAAAATCAGAGATCGATGCTATTAATTCCATAAAAACAAAAGAAGATGTTTTAGCAACTGTTGCGAGGATGCAGGTTTATGGTGCATCACCACTATACAGTGCTTATATCTATCAAGATGAAATGAACAGCGAACAGCTTTCGCTTCATATTGGCCAAGGTGGTATTGGCTTGCCAGATCGTGATTATTATTTTAATAATGATAGTCGTACAAAGAACATTCGCGAAGAATACAAAAAGCATATTGTAAACATGTTCAAGTTAATGGGTCAGGATTCAACGACTGCATCTACAAACATGAATAAAGTATGGAATCTTGAACTATCATTTGCAAAAGCATCACGCAAGTTAGAAGAACTACGCGATCCATATGCTAACTATAATAAGAAGGCTGTTTCAGAATTAGTGAAGTTAACACCTTCTATTAATTGGGTAACTATGTTCACGAATATGAAATTATCGAAAGTAGATACTATCATTGTTGGACAACCTGAGTTCTTAAAACAAATGGAAGCTTCTATTAAATCGGTTGCAATTGAAGATTGGAAAGCCTATTTCAACTGGTGCTTGATTAATGCGTATGGCGACTATTGCGGAAAGGCATTCGAACAAGAAGCTTTTAATTTCAATGGTAAGATTTTAAATGGCGTTAAGACACAACGTGAACGATACAAACGTGTATTGGATGAGGAAGAATCATGCATGGGCGATTTACTAGGCCAGTTATATGTGAAAAAATATGTGTCGCCATCAGTTAAAAAGCGCTACGAAGATTTAACAACAAATATAATTACTGCCTACCGTGATCGTATCAAAGGATTAGACTGGATGAGTGCGGAAACAAAAGAAAAGGCTATTAACAAATTGAACACTATCACCGTTAAATGTGGTTATCCTGATAAATGGAAAGATTATTCATCGTTATCAATCAATCGTGATGCTTATGTAATTAACATCATGAATAGTCACATTTGGGCGCATGACTTACAAGTAAGCAAATTAGGAAAGCCAGTTGATCGCACTGAGTGGGATATGACTCCTCAAACATATAACGCTTACTATAATCCTTCTAATAATGAAATCGTATTGCCAGCAGCTATTTTTATCATTCCAGGATTACCTGATTCATTAGCAGATGATGCAATCATTTACGGTTACGCAGGTGCTTCTACTATCGGTCACGAAGTAACGCACGGATTTGATGATCAAGGAAGACAGTTTGATGAGAAAGGAAATTTGAAATCGTGGTGGACAGCTAACGACGAAAAGGAATTTAAAAACAGAGCTCAAAAAATTATTGATCAGTTTAACAACTTCACAGTACTAGATAGTTTACATGTAAACGGTGATGCAACACAAGGTGAAAATATTGCTGATTTAGGTGGTGTTGTTCTGGGTCTGGAAGCATTTAAGAAAACAGAGCAGTATAAGTCGGGCAAGGTAATTAACGGACTTACACCCTTACAACGATACTTTATGGGATATGCCCTTAGCTGGGTAGGACATTACCGTGATGAAGTGATGGCTCTTCGTATTATGACTGATGTTCACTCGCCAAATTTCTTGCGTGTGCAAGGACCGGTGATGAATGTGCCAGAGTTCTACGAAGCATTTAATGTAAAACCAAATAATAAAATGTTTGTGCCTCTTGATAAAAGAGTAAAAATCTGGTAAGTAAAAAATAAGACAATAAAAAACGGGATGTTGCTAATGCTTCATCCCGTTTTTATTTCATATCAGTTATGATTAATAAACTGTAATTTTTCGCATTACATTTTTTGTTGGTGTGCTTACGTTAATCACATAAACTCCTTTACTCAACGATGATAAATCAATCATCTGTTTATGATCACCAGCAAAATCATTTAGTTGGTATTCGTAAACAATTTTACCAAGTGTATTTAACACTGTTACTTTGTAATTCTGAGCAGCACTTGCATTAAAGCTCAATTCAAATAATCCGTTCGTAGGATTTGGATACACTTGCATTGTCTGATCTAATGAAACATCAGATAATCCAACAGCTGCACAAGAATCTAAAGCTACACATGCTGTTCTTCCAGTATTGCAATAGATATCAGTATAGGTCCAATTGTAAAAGAAGTAATAATAACCAGGCGACCCAGCATTACTTCCAGTTATGTTAATTGAAGCACTGTTATACGGATAAACTGCACCTGCTGAATTACGATATAAATCGACTAATCCACGACATTTAATAAAGTAGTCAGTGCCGGGATACAATTTGAAATTAACATTTACAGTAGTTGTATTTGCACCACTTGCAGGAATGTTTATAGTTGTATCTGCATATGTATTTCCTTGTGAATCTAAAATTTCTATAGTACGCGGACCAGAAGTATTAGCATATACATCTACCGAATTTAAAATAACAGGATTAATAACATCGAAATATAAACCACGAATATCATTTGCTGTAAAGAAACTTCCTGCACCAAATCCATTGCCAACTTCACCAACATAATCAACTTGTCCTAGTGGAAAATCTTCATCTACATAATAAGTAGTTGTTCCGTTAATAGTTGGGTTGTAGTTATTGCCAGTAGCTAATACATTACCACCACCTGGGGCATCCCACCAGCGCAATGTTCCATTTCCAGAACCTGTTGCAGATAATGAAATCGAGCCAGGACCACAACGCACACCTCCTGTAGTTTGAGGATCAGGAGCAATGCTTGTTGCAATATTTACGTAGTTCGAATAAGTTACTGAATCAACTCCATTAGCATTTGTTGACACTAACGTTGCCGAATAATTGCCCGGTGTATTATAAACTACTGTTGGATTTTGCAAAGTAGATGTTGATGGATTTCCGCCAGGGAATGACCAAGACCATGCTGTTGGTTGACCAGCTGAGTAATCAGAAAAATCGATTGCAGCACCAGAACAAGAGATTTTTTTACTTGAACCAAATGCAGCCGTTGGTGCATATATTCCTGGCACATACAAATCAGATTCCCACAAACCTCTTCCGTAAGTAGATGCTCTGATTTTACCAGATGGATAATGAATAGCTAATTGAGAAACAATCAAATTTGGAAGGCCATTTAAAAATGGTTGCCAAACATTCATCGTAGAATCTTTAAAGAATACACCTACATCAGTACCAATGTATAAACCATCTGCAGTGTTATTCTGATAAACTATACAATTGATTGGAATATTTGGAATAGATGCAGAAAGATTAATCCACGTAGCTCCCTGGTCGTTAGTCTGGAATACTTTACTAGTATTTGTAAATCCTGAGTAGGTAATCCATGCTTTATTCGGATCGGTTGCACTACAAGCAATATAAGTAATGTTACCATTCGGAGCAGAACTTACTGTTGTCCACGTTGCACCACCATTACTTGATTTATATAAACCACCTGGCTTGCAAGCCCATATTACCTGATTATTAGCAGGAGAAACCGCTAACTGAGTAACAGTAGCTGTATTTGAAAAGTTACTGATCTTCGTCCATGATATACCACTATTCGTACTCTTCCAAACATTCACAAATCCAGAATACAACGTTGTAGGAACAATAGGATCTTGCATCCAAGGAGTTACCCATGCACCTGCTTCGTTAATTCCATTAGTTGCAGAAGACCATGAGTTACCACCGTTCGTCGAACGTTGAAATGCACCATTGTAATATTCAGCCCACATATTCTGATCATTGGTATAATCAATGAAGCATAACATACCATCACCACCCAATACTTTTGTCCAGCCAGTACCCGTATATTTATTAGTTCCGTTATCCTGCCATCCTTGAATAATCAAATTTGCATTATTAGCTGATTGACCTAATCCATACATTTCAGCAATCTGTAATCCATCACTTAAATCTGTCCACGAACTACCATTATTGGTTGTCTTAAATAAACCACCATCACTACATACGAAATAGGTTGTACTGTTTGTAAAAACGATATCGTGATAATCAACGTGTGTATTACCACCATTTTGTGACCATGATGTTCCACCATTTGTTGAACGTAAGAAATCAGTTTGACCTCCTAAGATTACTTCATTGATATTTGTTGGAGAAACTGCGATTGCTAAATCATACCATTGTTGCGTACCCAGAGCAGGTGTTGATGGCTTTGTAAAACTAGTCCCATTATTTGTTGATTTATAGAATCCCTCAGTGCCATAGTTAGGTTGAGGCAATCCAACAATCATATAAACATAGTTTGGGTCTGCAGGAGATACTGCAATAGCCATACGACTAACATTAGTAGCTACAGGAAGTCCTGCTGTTATTTTCGTAAAGGCAGCACCGTTATTAGTAGATTTATAAAATTCAGACCCACAAACATAAACTGTGTTTGGATCACCTGGCTTAAATTCCATATCTTTAAAAGAACCAGGTTGTGTAAGCGTAAATGTATTTGCTGCATCCGTACTTCTGTAAACGCCAGCAGATGTCGCCACAAGAATTGTATTTGTATTTGTTGGATCAATTAAAATTTTACTAATCTGACGATAATTTGCCATGTAGTAAGATAAGCCAGTTGGTTGCCATGTTGCACCACCATCTATCGACTTTAAAACGCCTACTGAATACGTATCACCTGCATCACCATCTCCTGTTGCCAAATACATAATGTTAGTATTGTTAGGGTCAATTGCGATATCAGTACATCCAATAACTTGTGCAATGCGATCGGTGTTAGTAGCCCATGTTGCACCACCATCAATCGATTTCCATAAACCACCAGCAGGAGAACAAACGTAGATGATATTGTTATCGTTTGGATCAAAACGAACAGCATTCAATCGACCGGCATTACCGCCATTACTTGGAACTGCTGAAACGGGTCCGAGAATACTCCAATTTCCAGAATTAAACACTCCATGCTGCTGGTTGTATCTTTCCATCTCGCGATAAGAATTAGCAGGATCGAAACGTTCACCAGTTGATGTAACACGAGGAGCCATGAAATGTTCCCATCGCTTATATTGAAAATATCCAGGAATTTCAGACTCTTCTTCTGAGAGCGGCTCTCCTTTTCTTTTTGATGCTCTTTTGCGCTCGCGTTCAACTTCGCGATCTTTTTTTGCAGCATACTTGTTAAATGAATTTTGAACTTCAAAAAAGTTCACATTTGGGTCATGCATTTTCGTAACCCAGTCCTGCCCGAACGTAATTGACGGAACAGCAATCACAGCAGCTAATAATAGCGCTTTCAATTTAGTAATCATTGTTTATAGGTTGGCTTGTTTGGTGTATCAAATATAAATAAATCAGACAACAATTAAAAGCAAGGTGTCAAATACAAGAAAATTGCAGTGAGTAACAAAAAAACAACTAAAAACTATCGCATTAAATACATTTTGCCCCAACCTTTTTTGAAATACTGATCGGCAGATGTTTCTCGCTTTTCAATTTCAGCACCATTCATACCAGTCATCACTTTATAGAGGTAAACTCCATTCGCCAATTGATCGCCAAACTGATCTTTACCATC
Organism: Bacteroidota bacterium; assembly: GCA_046052065.1. Taxonomy (GTDB): domain Bacteria; phylum Bacteroidota; class Bacteroidia; order AKYH767-A; family OLB10; genus CAINEC01. The sequence continues at coordinate 9,636 of JBJOND010000042.1, forward strand.
CCAAGCGAATTCAGTAATATTTCTTCCGATATGAATATCCCCTATTTCTTCTCTGCTGATTTCACGCACTATTTTTCCGCTTACCGTCATGATTCGAATTCTGAAATCATCAGGCACTTCACTACCCGTTAACGTAAATACAAATCGTGTAGAAGTACTGAATGGATTCGGATAATTAATCACCTCTGTAATTGTACTTTTATTGACTACTTCGAACTGAATTTTATAATCATTCGAACCGCTTTGATTTCCTGACTCATCTGTTGCTTGAACAGCAAGTGTATACATTCCATCTTTTATAAGCGTTGGTTGATAAATAATATTGAAACTATTCTTCGGAAGGCTTGCAGGCATCCATTGTAACAACTGCTGTTCGGTATTAACACCCGATGCCGATTCAAAAGGAATGAACTGCACCAATCCGTCTGGATCTGTAATGGCCAATCTGAAATTTCCTGTATCGTTAAGTGCGATGAACTTGTTTTCATCCAGCAATTGAATATTAATTGTAGGCTTCGCTGAAATGATATCGCCGTTTAAAATATGCGAGCCATCGAACGTAACATCTAACAATGGATTTGTAATGTCTCTAGAAACATTAAATCGTATGCTCGTTAAATTGTTGAAATGATATTGCTCTGGCTGATCATTACGTGGATTTACTTCTACCCAAAGCGTGTTGTTACCTATGAATCCTCGTGTATTAAAATTTACACTTGTCATGATGGTATCTCCTGCTGGAAGATTTCTTGGCAAACGAACAGTTGCTAAATCGTAACGCACGTTTTGCTGGTTAAACAAATAATAATCTACCAGCAACGAATCCATATCAACAGTACTTATATTTTCAAAGGCAATTTGAAAGTTAACATTTTGTCCTTCTTGTACGGTATCAGAATTGAAAGTAAAGTAGGAAGGATTCAATGTACCTTCTGGAACAGGATCATAATAGACCTGCCATATCGTTAATTGTGGTGGCGTTCTATTGATTCCATCTTGTGCATATAATTTTAACTTCAAGTATGGATAAATTGAGGCATCAATTGTTGAAATCGAAAAGTCTTTTGTGTTTTGTTGCACTCCTGCCAACAAAGTAAATTCTTGTCCTTGCGCATTAACACCAATAACACTTAGCAATACTGAATCAGGCGAAGTACTAGTTTCAGTAGAAGCAAAATCCCAATGCACCGACGACCATGATGATGCTGGCCCTACTTTCGTTGAAGTATAAAAACCTTTATCCCAATCACGTTGTAACGTATAGTCTATCCGCAAATCAGCTGTTGGATAAGTACCTTTTTGCAAAATCTCTGTTGACGGATCCCCTTTCTTCATAAAGAAGATGTATTTATCTTGCGATGTCAAACTTGAATATTGTGTTGAACCTAAAGCAGCGAAACCATTTTTCAAAACTGTTAATGTATCAAAGGGAACACCGAAAACAGTCCAACTTAAAATATAATTGCCGTTAGGAACATCGTTAAGAATCATATCAACTAAACTATCCGTATGAGCAGGGAAAGCTGTATTGAATAAGAAAAATTTATCAGGACGAAAACGATTACAACCAACTCGAGTTGCGCAATTAAAATAATTGTAATTTCCAAAATAGCGTATACATGAATCTGTTTGCCAAGGATTCTCAAAGTCGATAGAATCTAAAACAGCAATTGCAATCTGAGGCGCAAAATTACAACCACCATAATCGATATTGACTCCATTAATCTCATAAGAAGGTCGAGTACCAGAATGAGTAATTGTTAAAGCATATTGCGAATTGATAAATTCAAAATAACGAGTTGCATTCTGACGAATAATATTGGTCAATTCACTTTTTTGAAATTGCGGATAATCAGCTTGTGACCACCCTGTTATTCCTTGCTTATAAATGAAAGAGCTATACTTCCATTGGAATTTATTTGAAATAGTAGTATCAGCATTCGTGATTGAATCATTCGCAACACGCCAATAATAAACCTGATTATCAGTAAGCGTTTGAGGAACGGTCCAACTTACTACACCATAAACATTGTTTATAACATTACTTTGCTTCAAAGGGCTGGTAAATACTGCAGACGTATCAATCTCAAAAACATAATTTTTAGGATTTGAAAACAGATTAGCGGTGGTGGCCTTTAAGGTGACAGTATCGTTTGGTATAATTGCGAATTCAGAAGGGAAAACCGGATTGATATCGGTACTTGTAATCTGAAGTGCAACTGTTGCATAATTGTTTGAAGACTCATTTAATTCCTGAACTTCATTAAATGCATCGACTGTTATTTCAAAGGTATTTAAACCTGCGCCATCTTTAAAATCTACAGGCAACTTCACAGTAATCGTATCGCGATAAGAAATATAAGGCACAACAACTAAAGTATCACGCTTACTAACGCCATCGGGCATCCGTCGACTAACAAGCATGCGCATGCTTTCAGAAGTGTTTTTACCTAAATTAGTGATAGCTACCTTTACATTAAAAGAATCGAGTTCGGTAGTTACTACTTGTGGATCAAACACGATTGATGAATTATCAATTGAATAATCTGGTAATTCAAATGAGTTTAGATTGATTGCAGGATCGCCATGCATAGTCATACTCATACAAACATTCTTATATCCTGGATTCGCACTAACAAGCCTATTTATGGTCTTATTCATCGATTCACAAACACTCTTCCCATAATTTGATCTAAACAACTGCTGGTGTAATTCGGTAGAATATGCATCCAACTCTTCAATGATACCTTTATCAGGAACTGCAACGAAACCTATTGCTGCTTTATCCGGAGTTAAAACAAAACGTTCGTTTAATAATTTTGATGTAGTAAAAATATCACCTACATAGCAACTCTGCGCCAACACAATAGGATACTTTCCTTTGTTATTATAATTCTCTGGAGCATCCGTACTGATATCGAATGATGTTCCCGCTGCATGTCCGTAAAACGTCATCATAGTCGATCCTGAATCAATCAACGATTGTAAATACTGACTTTGATTTATCTGAATTGGAGCACTTGAGTTTTTCAGGAACGTATATACATTACCACCAAATAAGGTATCTTGAATTACTTGAGCATATGCATTCAATTTAGCTGCTAATACATTTTGCTCATTCAAGTCAGTACCACCTCCAAAATGCAGCACATTCTTCATCCATAATGCTGGTGCTTGTGCTTGATTACTTTCAAATTCGATTAACTTATTCAAGTAAGAAGTAATATCATCATTACTAGTTGCAGCAATACGTCCTGTTGCTAATTCAGGAACAAATTGATTCGTATTCAACTTTGCAGTAAACAACTGATCAGATGAAGGCTCTCCCCAAGTGGGAACTAAGTTTAAGCTTTGACCCGCTCCTGAACTAGCATTAGGTATCATGATGCCTTTGCCTAATAAGAACAAATACTTCGGATATCCAGCAGCGTTATCCAACATAAAATCAGAAAAACTACGAATAGATTGTGGATGTTGACGTATCCCCCACGCAAACTGATCATATAGTTCATTCACATCAACAAGCAAGGGCGAATACCCTTTAGATGCACGATAGGTAGCATAAGCATTTGCACCTGTCCATAATAATCGGTTAGATACAATTAAAAAATCAGCCGTGACACCTGACACCTTGTAATTATTGAAACGCCCGTAGGTGTTCGGATTAGGATCTTTATTCACAGACTCGATTGTGACATTGCCAGAAGAATAAAATACTTGATTATTATCTAACAATAACATTTTACTTTTCCCATTGTAAGCAGGAATCAGAACATTAAAATTTCCACTTGTTGTATTAATACTTACAATATGCACCGTATCATTATCTATCACGTACAACAACGGATTAGCAGTAGTTACATTGGTAAAATTGACAACGTACTTACTACTGTTTTGCTCGAGATAAAATTTAGAAGGAAATGATTCACCAGAAAAATCAGGACTACGATCATAGGTAATTTTTACATATCCAAGGTTCATGTAATTTACATTAAACGGATTCCCTACATCGGCGAGTGGTTGCAACTTAACATTTAAATTTCCACTACCAGGAAATATTGAAACAGGAAATACATCTTTATGTAACGAATACCCATAAATTGTATTACTGATAATTGTATTCCCGTTTACAATAATGCTATAAGGATGAGAGAGCGCATTAGCTCCCATTTTTACTATTTCAATTTCAGGAGAATTGACTGTGGTATTTGATTTATTGATGGCAAAATCAACACTCGCATTCTGATTAAAACTCACTTTGTTAAAGTAAAAACCTTCTCCTTGCGTATAGGAATTATCTGCAATTGAATTAGCATCACGTTCACCAATATTATAATCCTGTGCTGCAGTCTTTACTTCTGAAACTTTAAGGAGCGATGCGGTTGGATATGATGCGAAGTTCTGATCATTTTCAATTTTCATTCTGCGATTATTCGTAGAATTCAAATTGTAGGTCAAATAATAAGATGCAGTATCATTAAACAAACTCTGATATGGATTAGGATGGGAGGTAATGGTATCGTAAATCTGTGCATCAAACGCTCCATCATTTTTATTTCCTATAAACTCAATAAAATCGCCATTATTAAAAATCCCATTCAAATCATTATCTAAAACACGAATGAACTGCTCAGTGCCTCTATGAAATAACTGATAGCGATCAGGACTAAACCATGCATTAACCGGAACGCTTGAATTCTGAAGGTCGTTGTAGGTTAAACGATAAACACCATCTTTCCATACACCAATTCGAAAATACTGCTGACTAGAATAAGGTTGGCCACTGATAAACGATATCCATTCGTTACCATAGGTTTGAGAAAATCCATAGTTTAAAAAAGAAGTAAAAACTAATAGAAGTAAAATTTTCCTCATTCTTATTTAGTATTAGTTGTTCCTGGAGAAGTCTTTCTAATGAAATTTAATTTGAGCGAAAAAATATTTGAGTACAATGTACCGGCAGCACCTGTAAAATTCGTTAAGGCATAATCAATAGTTACATTCTTAATTCTAATACCTGCCCCAATACTTGGCTGAGCAATAGTAGATGTTGAAGCATCAATATTCTGAACTGTCTGAATATTTGCTACTCCTCCACGAAGAAAAATAAAATCGTCATATGACAACTCTAATCCACCCTTAGGATCTATACTTACAACATCCGATTTAATTGGAACATTTCTTTTTCCATCAAACGTAAAATCCAAATCGACCATAGGCGTAGCCGTTATCTTCTTTGAAAGATTAAACTTATAAGCTGCACCTGCAATTAATTTTGGCAATGTTACCTCTAAGCCATTCTGTGGAATTTCATTACCTGTTTGTGCAAACACATCTTGCAAAGATTCTGTATTGTAAGTCCAAGCATTGAATGTAGATGTAATATCTTTCCCCATCAAACCAAAATTCCAGCGTTCATGTTCGTATTGCAAACCAGCATCTAAACCAAAGCCCCATGCATTTGCAAAATCACCTACCTTACGGTGAATCACTTTCACATTTCCTCCTGCTGATAGACCTTTTACCTTTAATGTTTGTGCATAAGAAAACAAAAACGCATAATCAGCAGATGAAAAAGTTTTTAATCGATCGTAATCTATGTTACCATCCTTATCAATTAAATCGGTTGAATCAATAATATCATCAATTGCAAAACGAATAAAAGAAGCTCCAATCGTTCTGGTAGCATCAATGGGTGCTGCAAATGAAGCATAATCGTATTTACCAATCCCACCAAAATATTCGTTGTGCATGACAAATAACTGCAAGTTACTTTTTACTCTCACTAAACCTGCAGGATTCCAGAAACCTGCTGAAGCATCTCCCACTAAAGCTGATTGTGCACCACCAAGTGAAAGTCCACGGGCACCTACCCCAATCGATAAAAACTCATTACTATATTTTACTTGAGCTAAAGCCAGATTCGGAAGTATGAATCCGAACACAACAAACACTAATTTTTTAATTGACGTCATTAGATAATAGTTAATTTATCAGAACGGAAAACGACACAATAAATTTCGTCATCCGACAATAATCTCTTTACAAATTTGTAGAATACAAGGATAACATTAAAGTTAAAAAAAAAAGGTTGTAAACAATATATCGTTAGATAAATTTACATTTGCATTATGATTAAACATTTACCCAATGCCATGACCCTTGGCAATTTGCTGTGTGGATGCATCGCGATTGTTGCCATTATGAATGGAGAAATGGAATTATCAGCAATAATGGTGGTAGTTGCAGGTATTCTGGATTTTTTTGATGGATTTGTTGCACGTCTCGTGAAATCGAGCTCTGAATTAGGTAAGCAGCTCGACTCATTAGCAGATATGGTGACTTTTGGCGTTGTTCCAGGACTTACCCTTTTTCATTTGTTTTCGGGTTCAATGTTAAGTTTAAATCAGCTTAGCGTAGAGTCGGGTTCACCCGCTTATATGCCTTACTTTATGTTCAGTGTTACGTTGGCTTCTTGTATGCGATTAGCCAAGTTCAACATCGATACCCGACAGGAAAATTACTTTATTGGGGTTCCAACTCCATTGAATGCATTAGTAACTGCAGGAATTCCATTTATTGCATATGATAATCCTGCTTTCGGAAAATATGTTCACAATCCTGCATTATTGATTGCTTACGCTTTAATTACCTCGTATTTGATGCTGGCTGACATCCCGATGATTTCCTTAAAAGTAAAATCTTGGTCGTTTAAGGCAGCTAAAGAAGTTTACTTTTTATTAATAGGTAGTTTGCTAATGTTAATAATTTTAAAGCATGCTGCATTCCCATTAATTCTTTGCTATTATGTAATTTTGTCGACAGTATTTCCACCTGATAAAAAACTTGAATTATGAAATTTATTGCCCACATCAATGTTATGCCGCAAAAGGCATTATTAGATCCTCAAGGAAGAGCAGTTTCTGCAGGAATGAAAAATTTAAATCTTAATGAAATTGACAATGTGCGTATTGGCAAAAGAATTTCATTAGAAGTAGAGGCTGCATCGAAGGAAGTTGCTTCTGAAAAAGTAGAAACAGCTTGCAAGCAATTATTGGCAAATCCGATTATGGAAACTTACGAATTCCATTTAGAAGAAGCATAATCAAAAATTACCCTCATAAAAAACCCTGCAGTGAATACTACAGGGTTTTCTTTTTTCTATTAGTAATTAAATCACTCCTCTAAATTGCTTCAAAAAACGAAGATCATTTTCAGAGAATAAGCGTAAATCTTTTACTCCGTATTTCAACATGGTAATACGTTCTATTCCCATCCCGAAGGCAAAGCCTGTATAGACATTTGAATCGATATTGCAATTTTCTAGTACTGCAGGATCTATCATACCACAACCTAAAATTTCTACCCAGCCTGTATGCTTACAAACGTTGCAACCATCGCCTTTGCAAAGTGAACAGCTTATATCCATTTCGGCAGAAGGCTCTGTAAACGGGAAGTACGAAGGACGCAATCTGATTTTAGTCTCGCTGCCAAACATCTCTTGTGCGAAGTATAAAAGCGTTTGTTTTAAATCGGCAAACGATACACCTTTATCAATATAAAATCCTTCTACCTGATGAAAGAAACAATGAGCACGGGCGCTAATTGCTTCATTCCTATATACACGTCCTGGACAAATTGTTCTTACAGGAGGCTCTTGATTATCGAGTACACGAATTTGCACTGATGAAGTGTGGGTACGAAGTGCCAATGATCCATAATAATGCTCTTCATTCGGATTCAAATTAATGAAAAACGTATCCTGCATATCACGCGCTGGATGCTCTGGCGGGAAATTCAAGGCTGAGAAGTTATGCCAATCATCCTCCACCTCTGGTCCGTCACTAACGGTAAAGCCTATTCGCGAAAATATTCTGTTTATCTCATTGCGCACAATACTAATTGGATGCATAGCACCCGTTTCCTGAGGAACCCCTGGTAGTGTTAAGTCGAGTGCTGCCGCATTGGTATCAACCTGATTTTCGAGTTGCTCACGAATGGCATTTACTTTTTCTTCGGCAACGTTTTTTAATTTATTAACCAGCTGTCCAAACTCCTTACGTTGTTCAGCAGGCACTTCTTTCATCATTGCAAAAAGATCAGTAAGCACCCCCTTTTTACCAAGGTATTGAAGTCGATAAGCCTCGAGTTGTTCTTTACCTTCGGGATTAGCAGCTTCTGCTTCTGCAATAAATTGATTTATTTTTTCAAACATGATTATTTATCCACTAAAACCATTTTCATACGCACATCGCTAGCAGGACGATCCATCGGACCACAAGGTACAGCTGCAATTTTGTCAATTACATCAAGTCCTTCAACCACTTCTCCGAAAACTGTGTATTCACCATCCAACCAAACTGAACCACCAATTGTTTTATAGTCATTGCGCTTTGCTTCCGACATTGGCTTTCCAGAACGGCGTTCAGCCATTTGAAGTTCGTTTTCAATCATAGGCTTACCTTGAACAATATAAAACTGACATCCGCTTGATGCTTTCTCAGGATTATTGTCGCGGGCAGCTGCTAAAACACCTTTTTTATGGTATAAACTATCGTTGAATTCTGCGGGAATACGGTAACCGACATCGCCACTGCCAAGCATTTGGCCTGCTGCAGCATTCTTCGATTGTGGGTCGCCACCTTGAATCATAAATCCTTTGATTACACGGTGAAACAAAAGACTATCATAAAACCCTTCTGATACCAATTTCACAAAATTGTCGCGGTGAAGCGGTGTTTCATTGTATAATTTCACTTTCATTGTTCCAAAATCAGTGGTGATTTGAACATAATACACATTTTCCATAACTGCTTTTTTATCTGTTTTATTATTTTTTTGGCTGAATGCTGGTGTGCTAAAAAGTAAGACTGTCAAACTTAGAAGCGAGAATAGTTTCTTCATATCAAGAAATGATTATTTTTGAAGTGCAATTTTACGGAAGTTTTGCCTTCCCTTCTATTGCAATAATAATTAAATTCGAACAATTTCTGTAGATTTGTCGTACAGAGCCTATATTTAAGACACATTATGCTTAGAAACATTATCCTTTTAGCAGCATTTGCAGCAATCGTTAGCGTTACTGCTTGCAAAAAAACAGAGCCATGCAAAGCAATTATTACTGTTGTTGATACTTTAGGACGTCCTGTTGTTGGTGCAACTGTAGTATTACGTCAGGATAGTGTAGTTAGTGCTCAAACAGGTATTCGTGCCGACTTATTTCAAGAGCAGGTTTCAACAGGAACTGGAGAAGCCTTTTTTGAATTTAAATGGGAAGCGGTTCTAAATGTAGAAGCCTCTAAAGATGTTTTATCGGCTAAAGATTATATCCGCTTAGAGCAATCAGAAGAAGTAAGAAAAACAATTGTGATTAAATAAATAGAAATTAAAATAAAAGAAAAACCCTGTAGTGTTCGCTGCAGGGTTTTTTATTAGTCTTGAAATACTTCGTGCTCTTCAAAATAATCGATTATGCATTGCTTAAGCAGATAATCTTGTTCACCAAGATTCATTTTAGGCAGCTGTTTAACCATTTTCCAATGAGGCCATCCTTCTTCGTCTGAACCAACTAGTTCATAATACCCGAAAGTAGACAGCAATCGGCAAGTTGCAATATGCATCAAATCTTGCTTTTCGTCTTTTTTAAACTTTTTAAATCCCTGACCTAGTTCTTGCACCCCGATTAAAAACAATACTCCCTGCAAATCAACATCGGCATCAAAGTGCTTATTAATTTTCAGTGTCACAATTTCCCATTGCGACTTCAGTTCTTCTACGTTTCTGATGTGCAACATGGCTATTTAACTTTTTCAATGCGCATTCCGGCATCGGTAATTCCAGGCAGCGGATTTAATCGCATAGCCTGTGAGATTTCAAAACGATAGTTACCTTTTTCAGGGAAGGTAACATTGCTTTTAAATAAAATTCGGTTGTCCCAGATATCACCTAGTCCTTTTCCCATCCATTTTCCATCGGGAGATGCCAGCATAATTTCAACAGTGTCTTTATCAATAGTTCCACTCGGAAAATACGTATTTACGAATAAGAAAATATTGCTGTAAGGATAATTACCCGCATTACGCAAATTCAAATACACATTGTATCCGTTGCTGGTATCAGGTATGCTTGTTTCAAACTTAAAAACCTCCTCTGAATCCCAGTTAGCCTCTGCAATGGATTTGTTTTCCTCAAACAAAGTTGAATTGTCAGTACAGCCTATCCAACAAATGGATAAAACTAACAAGCAAAACATTAATAAATAACGACCTTTCATTTCTATTAACTACCTCTATCGAATTTACGAGGAGGGCGATTACTTTTTGTAGGGGTTGTAGAATTAGTAGCAGGATTATTCGCTGAAGTTGCAGGTGGAGGCGTTGTAGGAGCAGGACTTGATGGCACTGAGACATTATTTTCAGGAGTTCCTGGAACCTTTCGCTCTGGTCTTGCAGAAGCATTGCCTGTACCTTGATTAGGCTTAGGCGCATCAGGTGCTTGTCGCGGTGGACGATTGCCTGAAGGCTGAGCCGGAGGTGTAGTAGCCTTTTGTACTGGTGCAGATGCAGGCTTAGGCTGCTGAGGTGCAGGACGTGATTGCTGAGGAGCCGCTTGTTTAGCCGGAGGATTAATCGCTGCAGGAGCTTTTTCTACACCTTCTTTACCTGTTGGCTTTTTCTTCTTTTTCTTCTTTTTACGATCCATACGGGTTAGACTATCCTGCCCTACTACATCTTTGTAGTGCATGTCATCTTCCGTCGTATCTTCCATTTCCAGCATACCAGCATCATCTGGCTTCTGTCCACGTTTATTTAATTCAATAATTTCTTTAACACGTTCAACACTTAGCGGGACCCAGTTCTCAGGAACAAAAGGTGTTCGCTCTTCGCTATCTTTTACTTCAGGAATTAAGTTATACCACATAACTCGCTTGAAGATATCGGTTTTACGATGCACCATCGTGCCCTTTGAAAGCGATAAACGAATATTCGATTCAGGAATATCTTTTAAGGCATCCATGTAAGTATCTAACTCATAATTCAAACAACACTTAAGCTTTCCACACTGACCCGCTAACTTTAAAGGATTCAATGATAAATTCTGATAACGAGCCGCACTGGTAGAAACAATCTTAAAATCGGTTAACCAAGTAGAACAACAAAGTTCTCTTCCACATGAACCAATTCCTCCCAAACGAGCCGCTTCCTGACGCATACCAATCTGACGCATTTCAATGCGCACTTTAAACTCGTCGGCAAGCTTTTTAATTAACTCTCGAAAATCGACGCGCTCATCAGCCGTATAAAAGAAAGTAGCTTTTTTTCCATCACCTTGATATTCCACATCACTTAGTTTCATCCTCAAGCCTAATTGCAAGGCAATTGTTCGCGAACGGTGCATAGTATTAAACTCAAGACCTTTCACTTCATTCCACTTATCGATATCGGCCTGCTTGGCTACACGATAAAGCGTTTTAATTTCAACTGCTGTATCTGAAAGATTTTTCTTTCTCAATTGAAAGCGGACTAATTCGCCCACCATACTTACTTCCCCGATATCATGACCAGGGTTTCCTTCCACCGCTACAATGTCGCCAACCTTTAACTCCAGGTTATTAACATTTCTAAAAAACTCTTTTCTGCTTCCTTTGAATCGTACTTCTAAAACATCAAAAGGCTTATGACCTTCTGGCAATACCATATCTGATAGCCAGTTATATACATTCAATTTATTGCAGCCGCCGGTGCCACATGTTCCGTTGCTTTTACAACCGGCAGGAGTTCCATTTGTTGAGTCGGTGGTTGAACATGTACTACATCCCATATGCTTCTGTTTTTAGTTCGTTGACCACTATGATTATTTTATTTAATTGCCGTAAAGTTAACTTTTCTAAGCTTTAATCTGAAGAATGTTCCCCAATTTAAGCGACAAATCGAGGAATAATATTTTCGCATGTGCATTTCGTTCGAT
>JBJOND010000043.1:0-21467 GCA_046052065.1 Bacteroidota bacterium
CGTTTTGATGTTGTTGCTCCGATAGCAGAAAAAATCATGAGTGATTTTGCTGTTGGACAATATGATAAAGTTATTGTAGTATACAATCAGTTTAAAAATGCAGCGGTACAGATTGTTCAAACTGAACAGTTATTACCACTTCAACCTGCAGCAACTACAACTGAGCAAACTACTAACAACGACTATATTTTTGAACCAGGAAAGCAAGAGATTGTACTTGACTTAATTCCGAAGTCAATTAAAACCCAATTGTATAAAGCGGTTCTTGATTCACATGCATCTGAACATGGTGCACGTATGACGGCGATGAGTAAAGCAACTGATAATGCTGGAGAGCTTATTAAAGAATTAAAGCTCACTTACAACAAAGCACGTCAGGCAGCAATTACCAACGAGATTTTGGAAATTGTAGCAGGTGCAGAAGCGTTAAACGGATAATAAGGTTAAACCAATCTAATATTTTAAATAGGGAGCTTAGGCTCCCTATTTTTTTTCGCATCAGTGAAACTTAATAGAGGCCTTATGCACTAACTAAATACTGAATAGAAATATCCTATTATAAATACAGTTCAAAGGTTGGATTGATAATGGTTGAATGGAAGGGCGATGTGGTTATCGCCCTTTTTTTATGATTAATCGCATTGACAAAGGAAAAAATGAAGGAGGCATCAGGCTTCCTTCATTTGTTTTTATAACTTCATCAAAATTATTATCATGAAAAAAGTATACGCTTTCTTATTATTACTATTGCCTTTTTTAGCAGAGGCACAGTTTGCCAATGATTCTACAAATAATGTGGTAATCCAGGATGCGATTGGTTCAGAACAAGTGACTCCATTAATCAGTTCTCGAAGTGATGGAGGTGTTTATATTTCTTGGTTTGATCAGTCAACAGGCAGCTATGTTTTAAGAATGCAGCGCTTAGATGCATTAGGGAATAAATTATGGGGTACTAATGGTGTGGTGGTAAGCAATGCCCCTCAAAGTACTGCTTTGTTTCGTTATGATCTGAAAACGGATAATGAAGGCAATGCAATTGTCGCTTTTCAAGACCAACGTACAGGAAATATGCAGATTGTAGCACAAAAAATGGACTCTACCGGAGCCCCTGTTTGGGCAACAAATGGAGTAGTATTATCAGATGCAGATGCGGCGGAGGGATTAGCCCCTGTTATAGGTGTATTATCAAATAATAATGTAGTGGTTGCATGGAATGCCTATTCAAGTACCAACCAAAAATGGGTTTGCCATATCGAATTAAATCCTGTTACTGGAACCTCTATTAATGGTGCTGGACCAGCAAGAATAAAACCAGCAACCGGAACAACTCCTAACTATTCACGTCCCTCAATTGCATCGTATGCTAACAACGAATATTATTTGATGTACGTTCAGGAAACAGGAAACTTTCCAGGACTAACCTGTAAGTTGTATGCAAAAAGAATGGCAACGAATTATGTAAGCTTATGGACTACTCCAATACAGTTTACCACGAAAACAATATCGGCGTTTTTCTTCCCGAAAATTATTTCTGATGGCGCTACAGGATTTTTATGTGCATTCAATACAGGCAATCCAGCTAACGCAGCACTCACAAGCGTTTACTTACAACATGTAGATTCAACAGGAGCTACTTGGAGTGCTAACGGTACCGCATTAACGAGCTCTTTAAGTATCAATTCTTATTTAGGAGGTTATTTCTATAATGCAACAACCAATCAAACATGGATAGGTTTACAGGTAACCAACACTGGACAATCAGCATCTGGTAACAGTATTCAGCGTGTAAGTAGTACAGGGCAGAATTTATGTGGAACTGATGGTATTGTAGTAGATGCACAAACAACGAACATGACGATTCCTGTTGGTATTGCACAGGATGATAATAATGCAATGTTGGTTTATTATACAGGAGGATTTAATCAGGTTTCTATTAAAGCGACATTAATTGATTCGATGGGAGTTAAGCAATGGCCATTTTTACAAAAAGCAATTAATGTGACAGCAAGTAATAAAGATGATATTGGAATTTCACTTGTAAGTAATCAGCAATTAATTGTAACATGGACGGATACAAGAAACGACAATGGTATTTATGCTCAAAATATAAATAATGATGGTACATTAGGACCAATGGCTGTTGGATTAAACAACATTCAGAATAATTCAGGGATTCAAATTATTCAAAATCCTTCAAGCATCTTACAATTAAGAAGCAAGAATACTATTGAAGAAATTCAAATTTATAATACTAGCGGACAATTAATGTATTCAAAATATGGAATGGATAACAATGAACTATCTATTGCTTTAACAAATAATTTTAATTCAGGAATTTATATCATTCGTATCAATCGCACAACTGCTCTTAAGTGGATAAAGAATTAAGTAATTGATTAAAATAAAATCAATGAAATTAAAATAATTCTTTAATGCCCTTAGTGTATATTATAATTTTACGAAACTCAATAAATAATTTATAGAAAGGGACTACTATTCTAAATACATAGTTATTCCTAAAGAATAAATTTAAAAACTGTTGGTGTTTTACATGCTAGATATACTGCAATTCTAACATAAAAAGGTTCGCTTTTGAGATAACGATTGTTAATGTAATCAGGAAAATATTTTGATAAGCCTTCTCTTAAGGCCATAAAAGTTTCGAATTTATTTTCTGATTTAGACATTTTTAATCTTCGCATATTCGAAATAAGTAATTGTTTAATAAATACAATTTCTAATTCTGAATAATATTTTTTTAGCTGGCCTTGTGATTGGTAATAACTGTAAACCGAATCGATAACCTTCATGAAATCACCAAAATTATTTGTCGAAAAATTTATCGAATTCGAATCAATAACATAATTATAAATTTGTTCTTTGCAGAATACAATCTTTGGCGTGTGAAGAAACCATTTCAAACTTACTTCTTGATCTTCTGCGAGTTTTCCGTTTGAAAAAAGCAATACTTCGTTTGTCGAAATTATTTCTCTTTTTATTATCCGAAGCCAGGGTGCCCCTTCAGTTTTACAAATGATTTCGGGATGAGATGAAAGACTAACAGGCAAATTGAAGATATTCCAACTGCTGTACGGATACAATTTTTCTAATATACTTGCTCTTCGATTGTAAACTCTTTGATATGCAAGTAAAATTAAATCTGGTTCATGCTTTTCAATTGCATTAGTAATTACTTCGAAATAATTAGCCTCTAGAAAATCATCTGCGTCAGCAAAAGCTAAATAGTTTCCTGTTGCGTTTTTAATTCCAAAATTCCGACTCTCGCCAGGACCTCCGTTCTTCTTTATAATAGATTTGATTTGCCTTGGATATTTTTCCTTATAATCATCAATAATTTGTTGCGTATTATCTGTTGATGCATCATTAACTAAAACAATCTCAAAATTTTTGAACGACTGATTTAAAATACTATCTAAGCATCTTGAAAGGCATTCTTGAGCGTTGTAAACGGGAATAACAATGCTTATTAAAATGTCTGTATTCATAAATTAATGAAAGATGCAACTCAGTTCCTTTTGATATTAATTCGAATTATTCTTTTGGTTTTTGCGAATCAATGTGAGTTGCTCAGCAATTAATCCTAAGAAAAAGAAAATCAATGAAGATATAAATCCAAGCAAGGCACCACTACTAACTCCTTGTCCTCGAAGAATAATTGGAACTCCCCACGCCAACGAAATTAAAAATGAAATAATTGATACTGGTAAAAATATTTTCATTGGGTTGAACAAGAAAATCATGTTTACGATTTCCATAATTGTTTCAAATGCCGTTTGAATTCCTATTGTGCTTTCGCCTTTTAATCGGTCATTAACAACAATCGGCTCTTCTAAAACTAAATGACGATTGCTAATAAAAATCAACGTGATAATATCACTGTAAGGCATATTGTTCGGAGTTAGATATAAATATTGTTTTGCTAATTCCGTACGATAAATTTTCATTCCTGAATTGATATCATAAACAGGAACAGTTAGCATCAATTTAGCCGTAGCGCGAATAATTGACTTTCCAATAGATCTAAGAAAAGATGCATCTTTAATTCCTTTTCTTGAACCTACAATCATATCTGCATCCGTCGATTTAACCAAAGCAAAAAGCTTATCGACATCTTCTAAGCGATGCTGACCATCTGCATCAATTGTAATTACATATTCAGTATCACAAGCCTGTATTGCACTTTTTATTGCAGCGCCATATCCTTTATTCAACTTATGATGTACTACTTTTAGATTGGATGAATGCTCGTGGTTTTTAAGAACAGTTTTAGTATTATCTTTTGATCCATCATTGGTAATAATTAATTTCCAATTACGTTTTTCAACGAATGCAATTAAATCAGGTAAGATAATATTCAGGTTTTCTTCCTCGTTATAAGCAGGTATAACAATTGTGAGCTCCGGCTTTAAATTCATTTTAATCGAATAAATTGATTATTAATATGCGCTTAACAACTCTTACGAAAGTTTGTAAATATAGTTATGATATTGAAGATTTATAATCTTAAATTGATACGATAGGTTTATGATAAAATAAAAAACGGGGACTGTTTTGTCCCCGTTTTTTTATTGTTGTTGATAGTAATTCGGATTGAGTGCTGAATACTTTTGAATTTTCTTTTCCATTTCTTTCGCAACATCGGCATGTCCGTATTGTCTTGCCATTCGAATCAACTCTCCATAAATAGCATAAGCCTGATTCGATTCTCTATCAATAGACGAGAAATAAGAGGTGCGTTTCAAGGATAAATAATAATCCATTTCATTCTCGTAAATCTCAGCCATTCTCTTTGTAATAGCAATAGCCATATCATCTGCATGTTTTCTTCTTGCTTCTGGCAATTCAACCGACGACATTGTCATTCGATTCATTGGATTAAGTGTATCGCTAGGATTTACTTTTTGTGCAGCAATGAAATACAATTCAACAGGGCGTAACATCATTACATTGTATCCAACTTTGTTGTCAGGCATTTCGTCATTCATTTTATCCAAAACCTTAAGGGCTGAATCTTTTTTACCAGACTCTAATAATGATTCTGCAAGACGAGCAAAGTTATTACGGAAATTCATCGTCATACCCATATTTGTTTGGTCGAGATAAACGCCTTCTTTATTCATATTGCCCCACAGAAATTTGTTCATCATATTGTTGTACATCACATCATTATTAACTCTTCCTGTTTGACCGTTTGGATCTATTGATCGTGGGTTTTTAATTGGAACAAAACGATAAGCCAATCCTTCAAGTTGGAAGTATGGTTCAAGGTTCATATAATTTTCGCTTCCAACAGTAACAGCAAAATAAATTGGACGTGTCCAATCGTTATTTGCAATCATATCTAAGATCATTAGATCTGCCTTCATCAAATAGTTTTTATCAATTTCCCAAAAGATTGTATCCACAATTTTATTAGCCTCTTCTGGCTTTACAATACCTGCAGCTATTACTGCTTTCTTGTCTACAGGAATCATGAATTTTTTAGTTGGGAAGAAGCTTAATGTCACTCCACTCTGCGTTTGAACTTTTGCATTAGGCTCTTCCGACTTAATAAAGTTCATCACATCTTTTAAGTTGATATATCCTTCTGCATCTACTCTTCCTTCTGCATATGGTACATAATCTCTTGTACCTTGTTCGTATTGCTCGTGCGTAAAGCTGATTGGCAATGCATCACTTTGATAAGCCTTGCGCTTCATTTGATCTATGTACCAGTCAGTGTTTAATAAACTTAAGTTTACAATTCTGATATCGGGGCGAATACCTTCAACATCCTGTGCATACCAAAGAGGGAAAGTATCATTATCGCCATTGGTAAAGATGAGTGCATTAGGGGCACAGCTTTGTAAATAGTTATTTGCAAAGTCGCGAGAAGTGTAACGATGAGAACGGTTGTGGTCATTCCATCCATCTTTTGCCATTAATGTTGGTGCAGCCAATAAACAGATAACAGTAGATAAAATAGCTGCTGTACGTCCGTCTAATTTTTTACTGATTGCATCAATCAATGCTAAAGTTCCTAAGCCAATCCAGATTGCAAATGCATAAAACGATGCAGCATAAGCATAATCACGCTCACGTGGTTGATAAGGATATTGATTCAGGTAAAGTACAATGGCTAATCCTGTAAAGAAGAATAATAACATCACCGTCCAGAAATCATTTTGCTTCGCACGTTTGTAATGCCATATCATACCAATTACTCCTAGCAAGAAAGGAAGCATGTAAAAACGATTATAGCCTTTGTTGGTTTTTGCGCTCTCAGGTAAACTATCCTGCGGACCTAATCGTGCTTCATCGAGGAAGGTAATCCCAGAAATCCAGTTTCCTTTTGTGATACCACCATGTCCTTGAATATCATTCTGACGACCAGAGAAATTCCACATGAAATAGCGCCAGTACATATGAATGATTTGGTAATTCCAGAAGAACTTTAAATTTTGTGCAAAGGTTGGTTTCCCATCACCTGTAATGCCTGCCCATTCTTTGTAAGCTTGAATATGACTTTCCTGTGAGCTATACATACGAGGGAAAACAGTACAATTAGCAGGATCGAAAACAGGAGATTGTTTTTGTCCGCTCACCACATACTTACCATCTTTTGCAGCATACTGATTTGCTCCGTTTTCAATACTAACTTGTTCTGCGTTATAATACTGACCATAGAACAAAGGACGATCGCCATATTGTTCACGATTGATGTATCCTAATAAATTGAAAACCTGCTCAGGGTTGTTCTCATCCATCGGAGGATTTGCCATCGAACGAATAACAATCATTGCGTAAGAGGAGTATCCTAAAAGAATGAATGAAAAGCAAAGTATTCCTAAGTTTAATAAAGGCTTATTTTTTTCAACGGAATGTTTTAATCCGTAGAAAATACCACCAATTACAAGTAGCAAGAAGAAGATAAATCCTGTCCAGAAAGGTAATCCGAAGCTGTTTACGAACAACAAATCAAACTTTGATGCAAGACTTACTAAGCCGGATATAATTCCGTATTGTACGATACCTAAAATCAAGACACCAACAATAGAAGTTTTAATTACGCCACCTAATGAAGGTTTGTTTTTCTTGAAATAGTAAATGAACGCAAGTGCAGGAATCGTTAATAAGTTCAATAAGTGAATACCAATTGATAATCCCATCAAATAGGCAATTAGAATAATCCACTTGTTCGCGTCTTTTTCTTCAGACGCATCCCACTTAAACATCACCCAGAATACAATAGCTGTAAAGAAAGAAGAAGAAGCGTAAACCTCACCCTCCACTGCCGAAAACCAGAATGAATCACTGAAAGTATAAGCTAATGAACCAACTAGTCCAGCTCCCATAATTCCAATTAGTTGTGAACTTGTAACTTCTCCGCTTTTAGCAACTATCTTTTTAGCAATAGCCGTGATTGTCCAGAATAAAAACAGAATGGTAAAGGCGCTCATTAATGCAGATAAAACATTTATCATCACAGAAACAAGTCTGATATCGCCACCTGATGCCAAGCTAAATACTCTTCCAAGCATTAAGAACAATGGTGCTCCAGGAGGGTGACCTACTTGAAGTCGGTAAGAAGATGCGATGAACTCACCGCAATCCCAGAAGCTACCTGTTGGTTCAATAGTGCTTAAATACACGAACGCTGAAATTGCAAAAGCAATCCATCCGAAGAGATTGTTAATACGCTTATAATGATTCATATTTATAAAATAAGATGGGCGAATTTAAGAATTATTTAGAAGGGGAATATCAGCAATTTGTTAAACATCAAAAAGATTTATTCATTGCGCAGTTAAATAAAATTTAACCTAATAAGGAATGGCCTCCATTGTATACCCTTGTTGTTTTAGGTTTTGCAATAATTGAGGTAAAACAGCGAGCACATTTTTCTTTGCCTTTTCGCTATCGTGAAAAACGATGATAGCTCCAGGTTCAATATTTTTTAAGACATTGTTCAATACTGCTTCAGGAGTTAGCGATGCATCGTAATCTTTGCTTAAAATATCCCACATAATCACCTTGTCTTGTTTTTGAATGGTTTGAAGTGGGTTCAAAAGGATACGACCGTAGGGTGGACGAAACAAGTTACTGCCGACTAATTCACGACCTTTTTGGTAATCAGTTAAGTAATCAGTGATGTTTGATTCCCATCCGTTCATATGAGAATAGGTGTGAGAACCAATGTGATGACCTTTTGATTTGACTAATTTAAGTAGCTCAGGGTGCTGTTCGATGTTTTTACCAATGCAAAAAAAGGTGGCCTTTGCATCGTATTCTTCGAGTAATTCCACTATTTTTTCAGTTACAACTGGAGTTGGACCATCATCAAACGTTAGGTATACAACCTTTCGTTCAGAAGGTAAATTCCATATTGCATTCGGATAAATCCATCGTAAAAAGAAGGGCGGCCTAACCATATGACCCCAAAAATAGAACACTTTACAAATAATTAATCTAGAATAGAGCTAATTTCAAAATGGAAGATTAAATTTGTTTCCCCAAAATCGGGAATAAAAATAAAAACCTATGAAGAAAACATTTACGTTTTGTATCACAAAAATCGCAATGGTATTTGCAGTTGCAATACTAATGACCAACATGGTTAATGCGCAAGGACTAGTAATTAATGAAATCGATTACGATCAGCCAGGAGTTGATAGTGCTGAATATGTAGAGCTATACAATGTAGGTCCTAACCCAGTGAACTTGGCAGATTTTAAACTAGTATTGTTTAACGGAAATCCTAGTGGAACTACAGGTAATAAGCCTTATGATTCAATCGCGCTTCCTGCACAAACTTTAAACGCAGGAGCGTTTTTTGTAATTTGCAGTAGCTCAGGAAAAGTTCCAAACTGTAATTTAAGTTTAATAGCAGCTACGAATGCAATTCAAAATGCAGCTTCTGCAACGTCAACAACACCTTCTCCTGATGCAGTTTACCTACAAGATATTCAACAAGGAAACATCATCGATGTAGTTAGCTACGAAGGTGATTGTATTGCTCCATACTTAGAAGTAGCAGGAGTTCCTGCGGGAAATAGTGATACGATTGTTGCAGATTCAATTATGTCACGTTTTTATAGCATCGGAAGATATCCTGACGGAACAGATTCAAATAATAATTCAGTTGATTTTAACCGTATGTGTTCAACTCCAGGTGCTGCTAACGTAGCAAATGCAAATGGTTGTGTAACGGCAATTGCAGAGGTAAAATCAGCAATGAATATTTTAGTGTATCCAAACCCAACGCGCGGTTTATTACACATCGACATGACAAAAGATTATTTCAAGCAAGTGAAAGTATCGGTAATCGATATCTTAGGTCGTGAGGTAAAATCAGCTGATTTAGGCGATTTTGATGCAATTTATTCAATGAATTTATCTGATCTTAACAAAGGTGTTTACATTGTTAAAATTCAAACAGCAACAGGTAGCATGCTACAACGTGTAGAGCTTTCAAAATAATTGCTAAAACGTAATTTTGAGAAACCCCGAGCATTTGCCTCGGGGTTTTTTTATTGATGCCAAACCCATTTTAACCCATTTTTTTAGGAGATTAACCAAAATAGAAGGAGAAATTGCACTAGTAAGTTGCATTATTGTATCATCAAAAAACAAATAATGATAACAGACGCACTTTCAGTCGATAGATTTAATGCACTTAATTTTGATGAGAAGGCATGGCATGTTTGGCACCACGCCAACTTTTTAATGGTTCGTCAAAACAGCTATTATCGTGTGAATTTGTATTACATGAATGGTTATTACATTCAACTTTGGTATCATGTAAAGCGTAACCGTATAGCCAAAATAGCTGCTACTCGTTCTGAACGCATCGTAGACGCGTACCTCCCAAGCATATCAATTGAAAACCTGATATTGAATTAAAAACAGTTCTCTTCAAACCGAAAAATCCCGAGGAAGTTCCCCGGGATTTTTTATTAGTGCTTGATTTTTTACAAAGGAATATTCCCGTGTTTCTTCTTCGGTAATTTAACCGCTTTATTTTCGAGCATTTTAAAGGCTTTAATTAATTTACCTCTTGTTGCTTCTGGCATTATTACCTCATCAACATATCCTCGCTCTGCTGCTCTGTAAGGATTCGCAAAGTGATTAATATATTCTTCTTCTTTTTCTTTTAATTTTTGTTGTGGGTCAGCAGATGTTGCGATTTCATTTTTGAAAATAATTTCAGCAGCACCACGTGCACCCATTACCGCAATCTCTGCCGTAGGCCAAGCGTAATTCATGTCGGCACCAATATGTTTCGAGTTCATCACATCATAAGCACCACCGTATGCTTTACGCGTAATCACCGTAATGCGAGGAACGGTTGCTTCACTAAATGCAAATAATAATTTAGCTCCGTTGGTAATGATACCATGCCACTCCTGATCAGTACCTGGAAGAAATCCTGGAACGTCTTCAAACACTAATAAAGGAATATTAAAGCAATCGCAAAAACGAACAAATCGTGCGGCTTTTGTGGAGGAGTTAATGTCTAATACTCCTGCTAAAAATGCTGGCTGATTAGCAACTATACCAATCGACTTCCCACCTAAGCGCGCAAATCCAACAACAATATTTTCTGCAAAGTTTTTATGAACTTCAAAAAAGCCTTCGCCATCATCATCAATAACCTGCTCAATAACTTCACGAATATCATAAGGCTGATTAGGATTATCAGGAATAATCGTATTTAATCCTGCTCTTGTTTCATCGCCCTCTGTGTAAGGCAATGCAGGTGCATCTTCTTCGCAGTTCGATGGAATGTAACTTAATAAACGTTTGATGTTTTGAATGCATTCAATTTCATTTGCACATGAAAAATGGGTAACACCCGACTTAGAACTATGCGTTGATGCACCTCCTAACTCTTCACTCGTTACTTCTTCGTGTGTAACGGTTTTAACCACATTCGGACCAGTAACAAACATGTAGCTGGTATTTTCTACCATCATGATAAAGTCCGTAATGGCAGGAGAATAAACAGCACCTCCAGCGCATGGTCCCATGATAGCACTGATCTGCGGAATTACTCCTGATGCCATCGTGTTACGATAAAATATATCGGCATAACCACCCAACGAAACAACACCTTCCTGAATCCTTGCTCCACCCGAATCATTTAATCCGATAACAGGAGCTCCATTTTGCATCGCAAGATCCATAATGCGACAAATTTTTTCTGCATGTGATTCAGATAAAGAACCTCCAAAAACAGTAAAGTCTTGCGCAAACACATACACCATTCTTCCGTTAATGGTTCCATATCCTGTAACTACACCATCGCCTAAATACTTCTCACGGTCAAGGCCGAACTCATTAGAACGATGAGTTACAAACATGCCGATTTCTTCAAACGAATTTTCGTCGAGTAAAAAATGTAAACGCTCACGCGCAGTTAACTTTCCTTTCTTGTGTTGTGCTTCTATTCGTTTTTCACCGCCACCTAATTGTGCCAGTGCTATTTGATTTTCAAGTTGTATTGTTTTATCCGACATATACTAAAATTGTTTTGCAAAGGTAGTCCAATTACTAATTTAATCGATTGCTATTAATGTGCTTCAAGCCAGTTTTTACCAGTTCCAATTTCAACTTCTACAGGCACACTTAAAGGTAAGGCGTGCTTCATTTTATCGGCCACTAAATTTTTCATAGTTTCTAATTCAGGTAGATAAACATCAAATACTAATTCGTCATGTACCTGTAATAACATCTTCGATTTCAAATTCATTTCCGTCATTGCTTTATTCAGATGAATCATAGCAAGCTTAATCATATCAGCTGCAGATCCCTGAATAGGAGCATTAATCGCGTTGCGTTCTGCAAATCCTCTAACAGTTGCATTGTTAGAGTTGATATCGCGTAAATATCTTCTTCTTCCTAAAACAGTTTCAACATATCCTTTTTCTTTTGCTTGCGCGATGCTACTATCCATAAAATCTTTGATGTATGGATACTTGATAAAATACTGATCAATAATTTCTGCAGCTTCTTTACGTGGAATGTTTAATCGCTCACTTAATCCGAAAGCGCTGATACCATAGATAATTCCGAAGTTCACCATCTTCGCTTTACGACGCATATCGGATGTAACATCTTCTAATGCAACACCAAATACTTTTGATGCCGTTGCTGTATGAACATCTAAATTATGATTAAAGGCATCTAATAATCCTGGGTCTTTACAAAGCTCAGCCATGATGCGCAATTCAATTTGTGAATAATCGGCGGAGAGTAAAATATGCTCTTCGTTACGAGGAATAAATGCCTTTCTAATCTCTCTTCCCCTTGCTGTTCTAATAGGAATGTTTTGAAGATTAGGATTATCAGAACTCAAACGTCCTGTAACAGCCACCACCTGATTAAATGAGGTGTGAATCCTTCCAGTACGAGCATTCACCATCTGCGGTAATGCATCAACGTAAGTGCTCTTTAATTTTACCAGTTCGCGGTAGTCTAAAATTTTATCTACAATAGGATGCTTGCCTGATAGTTTAGATAAAATATCTTCACCGGTAGCATATTGTCCCGTTTTAGTTTTCTTTGGTTTATCTACAATTTTCAATACTTCAAATAAAATATCACCTACTTGTTTTGGAGATGAAATATTAAATGGAGTTCCCGCTAATGCTTGAATTTCTTTATCAATCGTTTTAATTTCTTCCTCTAACGATTTACTTAATTCTTTTAGAGCATCAACATCTAATTTGATACCTTCGCGCTCCATTGCGCCTAATACAGAAATCAAAGGCTCTTCTACTTCGTGATATAATTTTTCAGTGTTTGTATCATGAAGCATCGGTTCAAATTTCTTCTTCAATTGTAGCGTAACATCCGCATCTTCTGCGGCATACTCCGCAATGGTTTCAGTATCTACAAAACGCATACTCATCTGATCTTTTCCTTTCTTTCCAATTAATTCTTCGATAGAAACAGGTGCGTATTGCAAATAGGTTTCTGCAAGCACATTCATATTATGACGCATCTCTGGTTGGATTAAATAATGTGCCACCATCGTATCGAATAAAGGACCTTTAACATCGATATCGTACCATTTTAATACAGTAATATCATACTTTAAATTTTGACCTATTTTACGAATGGTATCTGACTCATAAAAAGGTTTGAAGTAAGACAAAATCGTTTTTGCCTGATCCATACTTGCAGGAACGGGAACATACCAACCTTTGTGTTCTTCAATAGAAAAAGATAATCCTACGAGCTCTACCTGATTAGCATCTATTCCTGTAGTTTCCGTATCAAAACTTACTTCCGTAGCAGTAAGCAATTCTTGAACTAACGACTGATATCCTTCAGTTGTATCAACTATTTTATAGTCGTGAGGAGTGTTCTTAATGGTGTTATAAGTAACCGATTCCGACGGCTCTTCATCTGCTATAACGGTAGGACTAACCGTAGTATTCGAAGCGAATAAATCTTGTTGTCCGTTTTTAATTTCTACAGGAGCTTCGATTACTTCTCCTAAAATAATCTGAGCTAGTCGACGGAATTCTAATTCATTAAACAAATTGCGTATACCATCTTTATTTATTTCTCCGATCGCTAATTCTTCTTCGTTAAAATCTAATGGAACATCACAGTGAATGGTAGCTAATTGTCGCGACATAAACGCTAATTCTTTATTAGCTTCTACCTTCTCTTTTAATTTCCCTTTTAGTTCAGCAGTATGATTATACAGATTTTCAATGGTTCCGTATTGTTGAATTAATGTAGTAGCTGTTTTCTCTCCAACCCCGGGTATTCCTGGAATATTATCAACCGAATCACCCATCAAACCAAGAATATCAATTACTTGATTTGGTCTTTCAATTCCAAAGCGAGCGCATACTTCTTTCACTCCTAATATTTCAGCTCCAGCGCCACTGCGTGCTGGTTTATAAATAAATACATTGTCTGTTACCATTTGCCCATAATCTTTATCAGGCGTCATCATATAGGTAACAAAACCTGCTTGCTCCGCTTTAATGGAAAATGTTCCAATGATATCATCCGCTTCGTACCCATCTAATTCAATCACGGGAATGTTAAAACAGCGAATAATTTCTTTGATGTAAGGAATAGACTTTCTTAAATCTTCAGGCATCTCTTCGCGATGCGCTTTGTATTGTTCAAATGCATCATGTCGGTGAGTAGGCGCCGATGTATCAAATACAACCGCAATATGGGTAGGTTTTTCTTTTTTCAATACATCGAGTAAGGTATTGGTAAAGCCAAACATGGCAGAGGTATTTAACCCTTTTGAATTTACTCGATGGTTGGTACTGAAAGCGAAATAGGCTCTATAAACCAACGCAAAGGCATCGAGCAAAAAGAGTTTTTTAGGATGGTCTTGTGTCATTTTTCTTATTTGAAGGCCTAAAGTTAAATGCAAAAAGGCTTCGTACCTTTGCTAATAAATTATTTTAAATGAATATTGAAGAATTAAGACTGTATTGTATTAATAAAAAGGCCGTTACTGAATCGTTTCCTTTTGATGAAGACACCTTGGTTTTTAAAGTAATGGGAAAAATGTTTGCATTGATAAGCATTTCCGAGCCGGATAGTGTGAATTTAAAATGTGACCCCGAATATGCTATTGAACTGAGAGAGAAATATACAAGCATTCATTCAGGATATCACATGAACAACAAGCATTGGAACACGGTTTTATTGAATGATGATGCATCTGATAAGTTAATTTATCAGCTTATTGATCATAGTTATGAAATGGTAATAAAAGGATTTACAAAAAAACTCAAACTAGAGTATGAGCTATTCAATGATTAATATAATTTTTTAGTGGTTGCGACTTTCATTTTATTTGAAGCATCTGAATAAAAGAAATAAAAATAATCGGGTCCATAAGTAATCTTTGTTTTCTTTTCTATTTCACTCTGCGACATTCGAAAATTTCTGATTTTAAGAACTCCTTTTTTGTTTTCGATGGATGTAAAATCTTTCGATGAAAAATCATCCACATGAATCACTTCAAAACAATTTCCGAAGAAATTATCTAGTAGATTTTCGCTTGTAAAAAGATGTGTATTGTTACTTATTTTGTTCAATCCAAAATAACTAGCTAAAGGTTTGAATCCACCTGCCTTATTTAAGGATGCAAATGGATCATATATATATTTTAGTGAATCAGTTATTACAAAAGAATAACTTTCTTCGTTGGATATTAGATATTCAAATTTTTTAATTTTTTCATTGGTAATATTCACACATATAGCGCTTGCCTGACCTGCAAATTGAAAGTCGATATCAAACAAAAGTTCCTTGCATTCATCATCAACACTGATTATATAAATATCTTTTACGCATTCAAGTTCTTTTAAAGCAGAATGAATGTCAAGCATAGGAGAAAGCTTAATGAGCATACGTACTTTGAACCTTTTGAAGTAGTCAATTAGCATTCGTAAATCAGGCATCATGTCTTTTAACATAAACACCCGATTTTTATTTTCATTTCTGCGAGATGGGTCAATGTAAATACAATCCAACGATAATAATTCTGGATTACTTAAAAATTCTTCTGCTGTCGATTGATAAAACGATACATTTTTTACTCCTAATACGTTAAAATTATGTTGAGCTATTTCATAGCGATTCAAATTTGGTTCAACATAAAGCAATCGTTTTGCTTTCAAACTGATAAAATAACTGTCAATTCCTAAACCCCCAGTGAGGTCAGCGACTTTTAATCCCTCAAGTAAACTACTTTTGAACAGCCCAGTTAATTCCGAAGAGCATTGTTCCATGGCTGTTTTATCAGGGTACACAAGGTCTTCGTGCTTAGACCAAGTAGGAATTTTTCTTTCTGCTATTGCGCGCCCTTGAATCTGAGTTAAAATAAAAGCGGTTGAATCATCCTTTTTGCTAGCCCATTTCAAAGCTAATGAAGCCACATTTTGACCCCTGTTTTCTTGGATCTTTTGGATGATTTCCCCGTTTTTTACGAATGATTGCCAGTTCATGGGTTCAAAGATGCAAAATAGTCCTCCATAAGAGGGATATATTTTCTAAAAATTATGGCTTGCCCACTACAATTTCAGATATTTGCAGCGCTAAAGAAACAACATGAAAAAGCTCATAAATTATTTTTTACAAGGATTGCTATTTATTGTTCCTGTAACAGTTACAATTTATGTGGTTATTAAGGCTGTTGTATGGCTTGATAATTTACTTCCTGTTAAAGTACCAATCCCCGTTCCAGGTGCAGAAAGTTTTGATTTACCAGGATTGGGAATTTTATTGATTGCAAGTATTATCACGGTGGCTGGTTACATCGGAACACATTTCGTTAGGAATCCTGTGTTTGCCATTTTCGAAGGATTGATAGAAAGAACACCGCTCTTAAAATTAATTTATTCATCAGTAAAAGATTTGATCGAAGCTTTCGTTGGAGAAAAGAAGAGTTTCACACAACCAGTCTTAGTAACCGTGAATAATAACCCTGTAATTCAGCGAATAGGTTTTGTTACAGAGAACGATTTAACAGAACTCGGATTGGGAAAAGAAAAGATGGCGGTGTATTTACCATTCTCGTATGGTTTCAACGGACAATTAGTGATAGTTGAATCAAATAATGTTCAGAAGTTGGATGCCTCAGGAACAGAGATGATGAAGTTTGTAATATCAGGAGGAGTAACAGATATTTAACATGAAAACGATAACATCAATTTTATTTTTTTTATTTTTTTCTGCTTTCGGATTCTCTCAATCGGTGATTGTTGATGAGGGATTAGAAAAGTTAGGTGGAGGATATAATGCAGCCATTCGTGTTTACCTTCCTTACGCTGCAGATGATTTACTTGCGGATGCCTGGGTAGATTTTTTAAAGGAGAACAAGGCGAAAGTGAAAAAGTCCAAAGAAGAAATTAATGCGAAAAATGTTGTGATTAACGGATTAGGTGCGGATACACTTATTGTTTATTCAACAATTACATCTGTTGATTCAGGCTTGCAATTAGCAGCAGTATTTATGCGTGAAAATATTGCTATTTCAACTAAAAGTCATCCGAAGGAAGCATCATGGCTTATTAAATTTTTTAAAGATTGGGGTAAGAATATTTCCAATCAAGCGTTGCTAAACAAAATTGAAGAACAGGAAAGCGTAATTAAGGATAAAGGTAAGGACAAGAAAAGTTTTGAGAATAATACGAACTATCTAGAACAGAGTAACGCCAACATGAAAAATCAGATTGGCGAAAACGAAAAAAGAATTGACGATAATAAAATCAAAATAAAGAACACGATTGCAGAAATGGATAGTGTCAATTTATTAATTCAGCAACTAAAATTTCAACAGCAAAATTTAAAATGAGTAGCGCAGACAATATTTTAATACTAGGGTCAGGTGGACAAATCGGGACAGATTTGGTTCATACGCTGAGAACAGAATTAGGTGGAGATCGTGTAATTGCAGCTGATGTAAAAGATCAGGAAGGTTATCTAAAAGAAAGTGGTCCTTTTTATCAACTTGATGTGATGGACGCACAAGCCATTGCAGATGTGATAAGAGCGAACAAAGTAAAGCATGTTTATTTGCTGGCAGCTTTGCTAAGTGCAACTGCAGAACAAAAAATGAAAATGGGCTGGAAATTAAATATGGAAGGCTTGTTTAATGTACTTGATATTGCAAAAGAACTAGGAGGCATGCGTGTTTTCTGGCCAAGCAGTATTGCTGTATTTGGTCCTACTACTCCAAGAGTAAATACTCCACAGTTTACTGTGATGGAACCAACAACAGTTTACGGAATAAGTAAACAGGCTGGTGAACGTTGGTGCGAATATTACTTCAACAAATTTGGTGTTGATGTACGAAGCATTCGTTATCCTGGTTTGATTAGTTATAAAGCACAGCCAGGTGGAGGCACTACCGATTATGCAGTCGATATTTATCATCAGGCACTAGACAAAGGTTCTTATAATTGCTTTTTGAAAGAGGATACTGCACTACCAATGATGTACATGCCCGATGCTATTCGTGCAACCTTAGAGTTGATGAATGCTGATTCAGAAAAAGTAAAAATTCGTAGCAGTTATAACTTAGCAGGAATAAGCTTTACACCAAAAGAAATTGCTAACGAAATAAAAAAACATATCCCTGAATTTCAAATTTCATATGAACCCGATTTTCGTCAAGCAATAGCTGATTCATGGCCAATGTCGATTGATGATTCACGTGCGCAAGATGATTGGGGCTGGTTGCCGTATTATGATATGGCCTCTATGACTAAAGATATGTTATTACACCTCAAAGAAGCACGCATGAGTGCAGAACACTAACAGAAGAAAGATTAAATGCAACACCCGCTTTATATTACCAATTCGTTAACGCGACAAAAAGAAAATTTTATTCCGATTAATGCACCTTTTGTTGGTTTGTATGTCTGCGGACCAACTGTGTATGGAGAGGCGCATTTAGGACATGCTCGTCCTTATATCACGTTTGATGTGTTATATCGTTATCTATCACACCTCGGATACAAGGTTCGATATGTAAGAAATATTACCGACGTAGGGCACTTGGAAAATGATGCTGACGAAGGAGAAGATAAGATTGCAAAGAAGGCAAGACTCGAACAACTAGAACCGATGGAAGTAGTGGAGCTTTATACAGGAAGCTTTCATGAATCAATGCGTGAACTAAATAACAACGCACCAAGTATTGAGCCTCGCGCATCAGGACATATTATCGAGCAGATTGAAATGATTAAAAAAATCATTGCTAACGGTTATGCCTATGAGTCGAATGGCTCTGTTTACTTTGATGTGATTAACTACAGCGCTTCGAATGATTATGGAAAATTATCAGGTCGTGTGATTGAAGAGCTAATTGCTGGTGCAGGAAATGAACGCAGAGAATTAGAAGGTCAATCAGAAAAAAGAAATCCTGCAGACTTTGCGCTTTGGAAAAAAGCAAGTTCTGAGCATATCATGCGCTGGCCTTCACCATGGAGTGATGGTTTTCCAGGATGGCATATTGAATGTTCTGCTATGAGCAGTAAATATTTAGGCGACACGTTCGATATACATGGAGGTGGAATGGATTTATTATTCCCACATCACGAGAGTGAAATTGCACAATCGAAGGGGTCGTGTGGAAAAGCACCAGTAAAATATTGGATGCATAATAACATGATTACTATCAACGGACAAAAGATGGGAAAGAGTTTAGGGAACTTCATTACCCTTAAACAATTTTTTACTGGAGATCATAAGTTAATAGAGAAAGCTTATTCGCCAATGGCGATTCGTTTTTTTATTTTGCAGGCGCATTATAGAAGTACTCTTGATTTTTCGAACGAAGGGTTGTTAGCTGCTGAAAAAGCATTTCAACGAATTATCAATGCAATCGATACACTAGAGAAACTAAATCCTTCAGCAAGTTCAACATCTTCGGTTTCAGAATTAGAACAGAAATGTTTTGATGCAATGAATGATGATTTAAATACAGCTATTGTTTTATCCCACTTGTTTGAAGCAGTACGAATCATTAATTCTGCTAATGCAGGAACCGAATCACTAACGGAGACGGATATAGACAAACTGAAGTCATTAATGAATCTTTTTGTTTTTGATATACTTGGACTAAAACGTGAAGAGAAAATATCGGATGACGATACGGATGGGTTAATGAAGTTGTTATTATCTATTCGTGCACAAGCAAAGGCTAATAAAGATTTTGCAACATCAGATCAAATTCGTGATGAGTTGATTAAATTAAATTTTACAATTAAAGATGGAAAAGATGGCTCAACCTGGAGCAAAAATTAAGCTGCTACTATTTTCTATATTCTTAATTGCTCTTGCAGCTTGTAATTCAGGTAATAAAACTGAAAGCACTACTAGCGAAACGAAAAAGAATACAGCGTCTGCCCCATCTTTTAATGCGGACTCAGCTTTTAATTATGTAAAATCACAAACCGATTTTGGTCCTCGAATTCCGAATTCAACTTCACAAGCAAAATGTGCGGATTGGTTAAGTACTACTATGAAGCAATTTGCAGATACGGTAATTGTTCAGAGTTTTCAATCAAGAGGATTTGACGGAAAGACGTTGAATGGAAAAAACATTATCAGTTCGTTTAATCCTTCACAAGGGAATAGAATAATGCTATGTGCACATTGGGATACACGCCCGTTTGCTGATCAGGATTCCGTTCGTAAAAATGAACCCATTGATGGTGCAAATGATGGTGCCAGTGGTGTTGGAATTTTAATTGAAGTTGCACGACAGTTATCTATTGCGAAACCTGATTTAGGAATCGATATTATTTTTTTCGATTTAGAAGATTATGGACAACCAGAAAACAGTGGCTTCCCTGAGCAAGATGATACCTACTGCTTAGGCTCTCAATACTGGTCACAACATTTACATACGCCAGCTTATTTTGCTCGCTATGGAATTTTACTAGATATGGTCGGTGCAACCAATGCAACATTTACGCAAGAAGGAACCTCAATGCGTTACGCAGAGAATGTTACTGGAATGGTTTGGAAAACAGCAGGTGATTTAGGTTATGGAAGTTATTTTCTGATGGAAAAAACAAATCCGATTGTTGATGATCATTATTACATCAATCAGATTGCAGAGATTAAATGTACCGATGTAATTCATTATGACTATAACACACCATCTCACTTCTGGAAGCATTGGCATACGCACGGAGATACAATTGATAAGATTGATAAGAATTCATTGAAGGCGGTGGGACAAACATTATTACAAGTATTATTTAACGAGTTATCGTACTAAGCATGAGCATTGTTTCTAAATTAAAATTAGTAATCATTATTTTTATTTTTTCAACGGTTGCAGGAGTTGCACAGATGCCAAACTTTCCAGGCATGCGCGACTCTTCCATTCGAGGAGGATTTAATCGTGATTCTGCAATGCGGAATATGCCGGCTATTTGCAAAGTCATAGGAACGTTACAAGACTCATTAACGAAAGCAGGATTAGAGTTTACTTCAGTTGCTGTTTTAAAAGTTCGTGATTCGTCGATTGTAGGCGGAGCATTGACGAATGGTAAAGGGCAATTTAGTGTTGAAGCATTACAACCAGGCAAATATTTTTTAAGCATCAGCGCAATTGGTTATCGTAAAATGGATTCAAAGCCGTTTATGTTAAACCCTATGGATCCTACTAAAGATTTCGGTATTGTTTACGTCGCTTCATCACAGAAGAATTTAAAGGAAGTAGAAATTCAGGGCGAACGAGCAGATTACGTTAATTCTCTTGATAAAAAGATTTACAATGTTGAAAGGGATTTAGTAAGCACTGGTGGAACAGCATCTGATGTATTAAGAAATGTTCCTTCGGTAAATGTAGATATAGATGGCAAAGTTAGTTTAAGAGGAAGTGAAAATTTAACTATCTTAATTGACGGTAAGCCGTCAAGTTTAGGAGGTGGTGATAGAGCGTCTTTGTTACAACA
>JBJOND010000044.1:0-21381 GCA_046052065.1 Bacteroidota bacterium
TTCATTTAT
The DNA here is from genome assembly GCA_046052065.1 of Bacteroidota bacterium. Lineage (GTDB taxonomy): Bacteria > Bacteroidota > Bacteroidia > AKYH767-A > OLB10 > CAINEC01. The sequence continues at coordinate 10 of JBJOND010000044.1, forward strand.
TTTTCTATTAAACTGAGCAGGATCGTAATTCGCTAATTGAAGCAGATTATAATAATTTCGTTTTTCTAAATCGACCAATTTTAAATCTGCATCGTCTAGTTTTTTCTGATGTAACCTGAAATTTTCAATATCATTCAGGTTAATACTTTGAAGTAACCCGTAAGTATTATCAACGAGTGCAACCGACAAAAAGTAATTGTTGATTAACTCAACGCGCTCATGTATTTTATTTACACAACTCGCGTTATAAGTAATTTGAAAGTTATGAATGTTGATGTCCCGCGCATTATTCAATGAATCAATAAACGTAAAACTACTATTGTTCATTAAACTGTTATTGATATTGCCTGATATTGGAAAGTCCTTCATAATACCACCTTGAAAAATAACTATTACGTTAGCTGTATAATATACTGGCGAAAGCGCTTCATTTAAATTAAATCCCTTGTAATTGACATCTCCACTATATTGAAAAGTAGTGCTTTCGATTTTTACTTCTTTTGAAAAGTTATTAGCCCTTGATTTTAGGATGATATTAAAATCCATTACCAATGCGGCAGTGCGGGGAGGCTTATTAAAAGTTCTGGCTAATTCATTTAGCACCTCTCGACCATAGGTATCGGTTTCACTTAATGCTATGTGCATTGGGACAGATTTCGTATAATTCCCATTAAGGTTTCCGGAAGTATTATTTATTTGTCCACCAATAGGATGTATTTGTCCGAAAATAAGTTGCGGACAAATCATGATGAATAGGATTATAACAAAACGTTTCATAATAGAATTAATGATAATCAGTTATTTTTTAGTGTAGATATCAAAGGTAATATTTCTTGTAAATCTCCTTTTACCATTTGATAATTGCCTTGATTTTTAAACCAGGTTAATTGTCGTTTAGCATAATTTCTCGAATGCTGTTTAATAAGTTCAATAGCCTCTTCGAGCGTGCTATTTCCATCAAAAAAATCAAATAACTCAGAATAGCCAACAGTATGTAATGAGGAATGATTTCGATACGGTATTAATGATTCAACTTCTCGCACCAAACCATTTTCTATCATTTTATCAACTCTCAAATTGATTCGTTCATAGAGTATTTCTCTAGGTAAATCGATACATAAATTAATTGATGGATATTTTTTTATCGGCTCTTTTTTATTGATTAACGACGAGTAGGGTTGGCCTGTAAATCGAATTAATTCAATTGCTCTTATTACTCGCGAAGGATTATTTAAATCAACTTTAGCATAGTGATCAGGGTCCTTTTGTTTTAACTCTTCGGTAAAAAAAGTAAGCCCTTTCGTTAAATATTCAAGTTTAAGCGCACTCCGAAAATCTTCTGGAATAGGAGGTAAGTCATCAAGTCCTTCGAGCAAAGCTTTAATGTATAAGCCAGTACCTCCGGTAACAACAATACAACTTTTAGTTTGACTGAGTGCTGTTATTTTTTGATGAGCATAATCGCAAAACACTCCTGCATTGACATTATCCGTAACTGATAATTCATCGATAAAATGATGTTTAATTTGCGCACATTCTTCTTCGGATGGTTTAGCCGTTCCAATATTCATCTCGCGAAAGCATTGACGAGAGTCGGCAGAAATAATTTCTGTATTAAAGTGCTTGGCAATTTCAATAGCTAATGCTGTTTTGCCTGATGCAGTTGGACCGCCAACAATAATAAGGGTGGGTTGCGACATTGCTTTCTATTTCACAAAAAAACCACAAAGCAGACTTTGTGGTTTTTAATCGTATACTAATTAAGTACTAATAATCTTCTTGTTGTTCATTATTATCACTGAAGCTATCATCTTCACTTTCTTCAGAATTTTCTTCTTCTTCACCTTCTTCGCCCATGCCTGCAATTTCATCTTCTTCAACACCGTCTTCCGTATCACCTAAAATGTCTTCTACTAAATCATCTTCTTCTTCCGGTTCCTCATCCATGATTTCATCAGCCAATAATAAACTTGCTAATGTATCTTCAGGAGACAATTTAACCTTACCAACTGGAGCAGGTTTGTATTGCTTAGGAGCATCTCCAGCTGATTTTACACAAACAGGATACAAACGTTTTTCATCAGCAGCAGGGATTATTTTTGATAGTTCAACAAAGAAACTCCAATTAGCTTCATAGTCGAAAATGTACATCATTTTTTGATGAGGATCGTTGATATGATCTTTAATCAAAGAATCCTTCATCAGTGGTAAATCATTGCCTGCTTTATCTTTTCTAGCTTCAAGAACTATTTCTTGTTCTTTAATCCAATGATCAGTACAAATGAAAAATGATGCAGGCTTAGAAGCATCAAATCCTATTGACGATTGTATGATGTTATGAAAATCTTCGAATGTTTGAAGATTGGTTATTTCAATATCACGAACTACGTCTTCATGATCTTCGAACATTACTTTAAAACGGTAAACAACAGGCATAGTATTTAGTTTGTCTTACAAATTTAATATCCTTTAACAATTAAACAAATTTTATTTTTTCGCAGGACTCAATCCTAATCCGTCAGCAATAGTTAACATAAACTGATAGGCTTGATCAAAATCATTAGGAATATCTCCGTCGAGAATTGCTTCGCGAATAGCATTTTTTATAATTCCTACTTCTCTTCCCGGAGTAAGATTAAACGTTTCCATAATATGTTCTCCTGTGATAGGAGGTTGCCAGTTACGGATGCTGTCTTTTTCTTCAACTTCTATCAACTTCGATTTTACAAGCTCAAAGTTGGCTTTGTATTTTTTCTGTTTGAACTCGTTTTTTGTCGTTACATCTGCGCTGCATAACAACATTAGGTCATCGATATCATCACCCGCTTCAAACAATAAACGACGAACAGCTGAATCAGTAACTTCACTTTTAGCAAGTACAATGGGACGTAAATGAAGCAGCACTAATTTTTGAACGTACTTCATTTTTTCATTCATCGGTAATTTTAAATCACGAAAAATTCCTGGCACCATTCGTGCGCCTTTGTCTTCATGTCCGTGAAAGGTCCACCCATGCTCAGGATCGAAGCGTTTAGTAGGCGGCTTTGCAATGTCGTGCAAGAGTGCAGCCCAACGAAGCCATAAGTTATCGGTTGTTGCGCAGATATTATCTAATACTTCGAGGGTGTGATAAAAATTATCTTTATGTGATTTACCATTGATGGTGTCAACGCCATGCAGTTGTTGTAAAGCCGGGAAAATAATTTTCAGTAATCCTGATTTGAATAAAAGATCAAAGCCAATAGATGGTTTTGGTGCCATCAGCATTTTATTCATCTCCTCAGAAACTCGTTCCATGCTGATAATCTTTATGCGGTCACGTTGCGCGATAATGGCATCGAATGATTCTTTCTCGATAGTAAATCCTAACTGCGTTGCGAAACGGATAGCACGCATCATACGCAATGGGTCATCGGAGTAGGTAATTTCAGGTTCGAGTGGAGTGCGTATGATTTTATTCTCAATATCAATTAATCCATTAAATGGATCAAGGAGCTGACCGTAATCGTTTTTATTGATACTTATCGCAAGCGCATTAATTGTAAAGTCTCTTCTGTTTTGATCATCTTCTAAAGTACCTGTTGAAACCGTCGGCTTTCTTGAATCAGGGTTATAACTTTCTTTTCGTGCGCCAACAAATTCAATTTCCCAATCGTCGGTTTTGATCATTGCCGTACCAAAATTTTTGAATACGGTTACGGGCACATTCGGACCAATTGCTTTGGCTGCGGCAGTTGCAATTTTAGCGGCATCACCAAGAACGACAATGTCAATGTCTTTGCTCTTCCTGCTTAAAATCAAGTCGCGAACAAAACCACCAATTACATAGGATTCAACCTGGTGCTCCTGACAAATTTTAGCGATAGGATTTATAATGGAAGGAAGTTGATATTTACTCGACAAAGAAGATTGGGTTTTAGAGGTGCAAAAGTAATGTTAATTTGGCAATTTGCTCGCGAGGCTTCGCGATGTGCTAAATTGTTTAGGAGTTTTCGGGACGGTTGGCGTTGTTTTAAGATTTTAATTCTGAATATTGGTTAGTGTGAATTTAATAATGAAGTGTTAAAGATTACTTGATGTAAGAGGTAGAAGGCAGATTTAACCTATTTTCAGCTTCGTTTTTTTTGTACAAAAAAAGGGGCACGAGGCCCCTTGATATTTTAATACAATTATTCTTTTATTCCTTCACCCATCGAACAGTTGTATTGATTTTTTCGTTTCTAATACTAGTGATATACATGCCACTTTGCAAGTATTCTATTGAAAGTGGAAGTGATAAATCGGAGGTAACTATATCACTTATCACCAAACGACCATCGAGGCTGTAAGTATTTATAGTATAGGTTGCTAGTGGTAATCCGCTTATATCAATATGGTCTTTTGCGGGGTTAGGCCTTACCGTTAGTGATAAATTATTTTGAAGTTGGTTGAGGGAAGTGGTGGCAGTACCATATCCAACTTTAATAATCCAATAATCTCTATTAAACGCATTGTTCAAGGGAGGGATAGCTAGATGCCCTGCACATAATTTTACATCACTAGTTCCAACCAACGAGCTCCCATAAAGTAATAAGGTGCTATCGTTAATTGCAAGCATACCACTTGGTATATCTGGGTAAATAGTTCCTAAGATTTTATAAGAAAGAAGGGTCCCAGCTGTGTCAATACTCATAATAACAAAATCATCTGAACCATAATTAACACTTGGGAAAGATCCGCTACCTGCGGTATAAATATGTCCTAAAATAAATATTCCACCATTATTATTAGGAATCATATCAATGCCGAAATCTTCCAAAGAAGATCCAAATTTAGTTTCCCATAATAAATTTCCATTGGTATCTGTTTTCATTAACCAAATATCACCAAGACCAAACCCTGGATGGGTGGTGGTCCCGATTGATGCGGGTATTGATTTAGATACACCCAAAAGATAATAATAGTCATCTATTTTTAATACTTTAGAAATTAATTCACCACCAGTACCGCCAAAACGTTTATCCCAAACTCTACTTCCGGTATTATCAATTTTAACTAACCAACCATCATAACCCCCAAAAGAACTTCCAGAAACATATCCGCTTGACGAAGAAAAAGTTTGGCCATATATTAGATAATTATCACCAATTAATGGCAAGATGCCACCAATGTATTGCTCTCTATCGTTACCGCCAAAAGAATTATCCCATTGTTTGTTACCTAGTGAGTCCAGTTTTATTACCCAATAATCCTCTACTCCCCAATTGTTTTGTGATTTATCTCCAGTTGCTTGTCCAGAACTAGCTCCGGCAATTAATAATCCCTTGTCATTAGTTTCAATTACTTTGCATTCATGTTCACTTCCAAAAGAACCTAGACGCATTTCATTTAATTTATTTCCCATTGTATCTAAATAATACATTATAAAATCCTCATCTACAAGAGCTCCTTTTCCATTTGTATAATTTGTACAGGATGAATCGGAAGAGGTATAGCCGCAAATTAATATCCCTTGTTTATAGGATATAGCATCATTGACAAAAAAGGATAATTGACCACCATATGTTTTGTCCCAGTTTTTATTAAACGAACTATCACAGGAGATAGTCCATGAATTGAAAACACTTTGAATAGTGTCGCAATTATTTTCTGATTTATCCCACTCCGATTTTTGACAGTTGCTAGCACCCACTAAATAGTAATGACTACCTGTTTTTATAACCTTAGCTAGTTTTTCTTGCCTGGTAGTTCCAAAACAATAGTCGTCGATGCGATAAAATGATTGAGCACTTATATCAGAAAGCGATAGTGTGATTAATGATATTAAGCATATTAAATATTTCATAGCTATTTTATTATTATTGAGTTTAGATCAGTTGTAAAATATTTATTAGTCACAAATGAATTATCATTATACTCAAATTTAATAATAATAATTTGATTTGATATGTCCTTAGAGAAATTAAATTCAGTTTTTTCATAATTTATAGTTTTAGGTTTACACAAATATAAAGTGGCAAATAACTTAAAACAATAAGTAATTTTACTTATTTTGAAAGATGTAAAAAACGGTATGTGATTTTTAAAATAATAGCTTTAATATACTGTTTATTAGATAATTAAAGTCAATGTAAAGGTCAATTATCAAATAAAATATCGAAAATTCATTTCCAAAAAATATTTTATCAGGTCCAAAAAAACGTCAGGGTTTACTTGCCACTATGTTATATAATAAATTAAAAATAATCAAATAGTGAATTATCTGTTTAGTAATAAAAAGTAGTATTATTAATCGCTTAGGTTGTAATTTACTAATTTGCTCGCGAGGCTTCGCGATGTGCTAATGTGTCAATTGGAAAGTGTTTTATTAACTGCGTCTGATGATAAGTCCGAATAATAATTCAAATTGACTTAGTATTAAATTGACTTTTGAATTGCGAAGTAAATGAGGGGGCCACCACACCTCCGCCCCACGACAAATTTATGGATCTGTACTATTCGCCACAAATATTAAGTACTTATATCCATTTATATCCGTTTGTTGTCGGATAATCTTTTTTGTAAAGTCAACGATTATATTTTTTTGATTCACAAGTTCAATTGATTTCATTATAAATCTCTTTCTTGAATTGAAATCTAATTAAGTGATAATTGTCAACCCATATCTCCGTTTTCATCATGTTTTTTACTTCGTATCTGGTGCACCTTTGACCTATAAACTTTTAAAAACCTACAGTTATGGAACAGATGTACATCACCGACCTGCACTTGCAGCACACAGAGTGGAAAAACACCCTTTTATTTTATGTTGATGATATTAAAATACTCAATCATCGACTGCAAGAAGTCTTAAGCAAGAATAATGATAAGGAAGTATTAGCAATGTGTGAACACTTTCAGAATCAACTCACTCTTCAAAAAAATCGTGCAGCTGAAATTCTGCATAGCATCAAAGAAAGTTTAAACAGGATAGAAGCAGAGGTGAAACACCATCCTGTAGCTACTGATCATCGTAAAATGGAGTTGAATAGTAAACTTCGCGATGAGGTAACAGATTATGCAAATCATTTTAATGAATTACGTCACGAAGCTATTCGATTCTTTTCTAAGTGGATGTAGAAAAAATTTTAATCGACCTTTTCAGCATCGTCGCTGCCCTGAAAAGGGCAGCGCTTTTTGTGTATTTTTTTGTCAATAAGTAATTTCAAACGCTGCCAATGTCACTTTGTTTAGCAGATAATTTAGCACAAACATAAAATATAACACTATGAATATCGCAGCAACTAATTGGCCCAGTTTATTTGGACTAGCCTTTATGGCAATGGTCTTCTTGCAATCAGGATTTGATAAGCTTACAAATTACAAACGTGAGCTGTCTTGGATCCGACAAAAGTTTGCTCGAAGCTTTTTACACGACTATGTAGCACTATTGTTTTTTATTCTAAGTATATCGGAAGTAGTGAGTGGAGTTTTGTCGACAGCAGGGTTCTTTCAGATTCTTTTTACTTGCTGCTCTAATTATGCAATTTATGGCGCATGGGCATCTACATTAACCATGTTAATGTTAATCTTCGGATTACGATTTACGAAAGATTACACAGGAGCTGCTTCGCTAATTCCTTATTTTATAGCTTGTATTCTTACCCTCTATTTTTTGCTAGACCGTGCATCTGCTTTTACGTGCAGTGCATAATTATTATTATAGTTTGGATAACGAAACGGCACCTTTTTGAGGTGCCGTTTCTAGTTGTAACTATTTTGTTTCTACTTAACGATAAAACGTTTGCTTACATTGATTTTTTCACTTTGTATATTCAGAAAATACATACCGCTGTTATAAAACTTTGGAAGTTGAATTGAAGAATATCCTGCGTTAGCAATAGTTGATTCATTCATAATTATTCTTCCTGCTGCATCCGTTAGTAGTATTTGAATTTTTTCCTTTGATGTAGAAAAGTAATAAGCATTGATGCTGTTTCCTTTTACTACAGGATTCGGATAAACATGTAACGATTCGTTCGAAGGAAAGTTGATTTCACCAAGGCTTAAAACAGTATAGGCCAAATTGAAATTAGGAATGCCATAACCTAATAAGGTATCAGGGTTGAAATATTGATTAGCTGAACGTTTGATGGCCTGAACAATCTCCATGTTCTTTTTTGATGGCCACGATTGCCATAAGCATGCTGCCGCACCTGCTATAATTGGTCCTGAAAAACTGGTACCGTTTGCTTGTACTACCGAAGGATTAAAAGGCATATATAAATAGGTGCTACCACCAACAGCAGCTACATCAGGTTTTATTCTTCCATCGGCAGAAGGACCATTACTACTAAATGATACATACATTCCTTGTTGATCTACAGCACCAATTGCTAGTACAGAGTCACCATCAGCAGGTACACTGATATAATTCCATTGTGAGTTTCCTTCATTACCTGCACTGCTCGTTACAATTATTCCTTTCTTCGCTGCAAGGTCTGCAGCAATGGTTGCAGGTGCAGTATTACCATTCATATCTGCATAGCTATGATTTTGACTTGCATCATCAAACAAAGTATATCCTAATGATGAATGTATAACGTCAGCGCCTGTACTATCAGCATACTCAGCAGCAGCAGCATAATTATATTCTTCAATAATATATTCTGTGCTCACATCCTCTGAGCGGAGTAATAAGAATTGTGCATGCGGTGCAATACCAACCATTTCTCCTGGGATATTAGCCCCAATACATGAAAATACTGCAGCACCGTGCCAGTTGTCATCATACACATTCGCATCTTTCGAAACAAAATCCCATGTTGCTACTACTTGATTGTTGGAAAAGACACTATCCAATGAAGGCATAATGTTCGCATCTAAAAATCCACCATCTAATAAGGCAATCATCATTCCTTCCCCGGCATAACCCAGATTATGCAAAGCATCCATTGCAATCATTTGTGTCTGCCCAGTTGCTTGTCCGTAATCAAAATTGGCCGTTCTTAAATAGGTCGAGTTGTTATTAACAGGTAACACGATTTTTTCATCTTCGAATTTTTCTTTACCATTTTTTTGATGTCCAAAGCGACCAACATTACCAACCGAAGTAACATAAGAAAGTGCACCAATTGCATTTAATTGTGCAGGATTAGTTATCTGAACAGTAGCTGTATTCAACCAGCGACTCGTGTTTAATATAACAGCTCCTGTTGCAGCTACTCCGTTAAGGTAACTCGGATTAACAGGGAAGTCACTCTGATCAATTACGATTCCTTGTTTGGTCCTTCTGTCAATAGCACGTTGTGAAAGGAACTGTTGCGGATTATTGATAGAATAGGGAGAGTTGTTTTTGTCAGTAAAATGAACAACGTATCGGTCTTGTGCAAATAAGCTATTAATAGCAAAGAGCAAACAAATACTTAAAATCAATTTTGATTTCATGGGTTTATTGTATAGGATATTATTTTTTCTGTATAATCGTAACCACCTCTGATAATGATACCCTGTGATGTTGGGATAGTGGCAATATTTTTCTCACGACGATAAACCATTCCGATGCGCGCTGCATATTTTTCGATACCGTAAAATTGTCGTGTTGCATCAATGTAGTCGTCTTGTAATATGGTGCAAACAGAATCGAATGCAAGTGTATTGATGTTTTCTTGTTGATGAATATCGGTGAGTTGATAAAATTGCGGATCTAATGTGTTTAACGCGTTACCATTCCATTTATCTGTTAAATCGAATGGAAATTTTAATTTGATAAAACGGATATTGTCGATGTAGCGCTCAGCATTAAACTTACTTCGCTTATCACTAAGTACTTTATAGATGACCCAGTTTCCATTCGCATCTTTTTTATAACGTTCGATGCGCTGACAAATTTCATTTTGATTATCGTAGAAATTTCCAGCGATGACTTCTTTGATTTCATAACTGAGTGTATCTAGTGCTGCTTGATTGTTAGCATCCCAAAAAATAGAATCAACCTGATAATAGCGCACAACACCCGAATCGGTAGGGTAGTACTCGTAGCTGTAATTATTCGGAAAAATTATACGTTCATTTTCTTTTGTGCAAGATGCAAGCACTGCGAATGAAATAAGCAATAGAAGATATTTTTTCATCGATATCAAATTTAAGTATCTTCTTTAAATAAACGAATTTAATTATTGATTTATAATAGGTTTGTTAATGAAGCCTCCTCCAATTACATCATCACCATCATAGAAAACGGCACTTTGTCCCGGAGCAATTCCCGTTACTGGTTGATGAAATAACACCGACATCTCATTACCAATTTGTGTGATGGTGCTCATTGTTCCTGGATCTTTATATCTGATTTTTGTTAAGGCTTCCATCGGCGCCAACAACGAATCGTATTTAATAAGATTGATATTACGCACTGTCATCTCTTGTTTTTTCAATTCTTCGATACTACCTAAAACAACTGAATTGGAATCTGGTTTTATTTCGGTTACATACATGGGTTCACCGAATGCTACTTCTAATCCTTTACGCTGACCAATGGTATAAAACGGATACCCTTTATGCTGACCTAAAACTTTTCCGTCTTTATCGATGAAATTTCCACCAACTAATTTTTTATCTAATTCAGGAACTCTGTTTTTTAGAAAGGAGCGATAATCATTATCCGGAATAAAACAGATTTCATAACTCTCACTTTTATTAGCAAGCTCATGTAAATCCATGTCGCGCGCCATTTGTTTAATTACTGATTTTTCAAATCCGCCAACAGGAAACATAGTGCGCGTTAAACATTCTTGCGTTACTCCCCATAAAACATAACTTTGATCTTTGCTCAAATCGTGACCTCTTGAAATTACTGCACGATTATTTTCCATTCTAATTTTTGCATAATGACCAGTTGCAATAAATTCACAGTTCAACATGTCGGCACGTTTTAATAATGCTTCCCATTTGATATGTGTATTGCACATCACACAAGGGTTTGGTGTACGACCAGCTAAGTATTCATCAACAAAATTATCAATCACATGCTCACCAAATTCGCCACGAATATCTAAAATGTAATGAGGGAATCCGTAGCGAACTGCAATGCTTCTCGCGTCATTGATGGAATCAAGACTACAACAACCTGTTTCTTTTTTTGAAGAATTGCTTGTTGCATAATCCCATGTTTTCATTGTTATCCCAACAACTTCATAACCTTGTTCATGAAGCATAATGGCAGCAACCGAACTATCGATTCCGCCACTCATAGCAACCAGGACTCTTCCGTTTTTACTCATAGTGCAAAGATAGCAAAGAGATAAGTGATTTTATAGAATGTGTAGGCTTTAATATGATGAAAATGTCATTTTGTAGATGCCATTAAAAAAGAGTATAACTAATTATGGTTTTATTGAAAAACGAATAGATATTAGTTGACTATCGGAATAAACATTTAGGTAATTAAATAGCAGCAAAGGATAATAGGTTGATCAATTAAAAATTTGATATAGGTATAAAACAAAACAACCCGCAATTTGAATCGCGGGTTGTTTTGTATCTAAGAAAAAAATTATTTTTTCTTAGCAGCTTTCTTAGCAGCTTTCTTAGGAGCAGCTTTTTTTGTTGCTTTTTTAGCAGCCTTCTTAGGAGCAGCTTTTTTAGCAGCTTTCTTAGGAGCAGCTTTCTTAGCAGCTTTTTTAGGAGCAGCTTTCTTAGCAGCTTTCTTTGGTGCTGCTTTTTTTGTAGCCTTCTTAGCGGCTTTCTTTGCAGCTTTCTTAGGTGCTGCTTTCTTTGTTGTTGCCATTTTAAAATTATTAAATTGGTTGAGTTGTAAACTTACTATAGGCTTGCATAAATTTCAAACATGCACATACAAAGTTATTAACAATGAAAATGTATCAAATTGTTAATATTTGAAAATGTGTTTTTCTAAAAATAAATTCATTGTATGAAAAGTAAAAACAAAAAAATGTATTTCAATTTTTGGTTTGCATTTTTATTAATCAATGATGAAGTGCAAGATTTTTATTTGAATAAATAATCGTTTTTCAGAGGAGAAAATGATTATTTATAATTTTTATTTTATTGCTGTGATTTGTTTTTCAAAAAATAAAAACACGGAAAATAAATTTCATTATGCATTTAATTTTTGCTCGATTAATTTTTTTTCAATGAAGTGTTTTTTCAAAAAGTAGAAAAAATAAAATGTTGAAATCAGAAAATGTTTTTTAAAAATCATGGATTATTTTTATTCATTGATTGAAAAAACTTTTAAAAATATTATTGATTTTGTTGCATGAATTGTATTTCAAAAAGTGTTTTGTAGTGTGAGTTATTTGCTAGTAATTCACTGTGTGTTCCGCTTTCAATTATTCTTCCACTTTCAATTACAAATATTTTATCAGCATCTTGTATTGTCGATAAACGATGTGCAATTATAATGGATGTGCGCCCTTTTGTAATTACTTCAGTTGCTCGTGTAATTAATTCTTCCGTCGTAGAATCAACTGATGAAGTTGCTTCATCAAGAATTAAAATATCAGGTTGATAAACATATGCTCTCGCAAAAGCAATCAGTTGTCGCTGACCCATTGATAATGCCTGACCTCTTTCCATCACCTTGTAATTTAACTCGCCAGGTAATTCTTTTATGAAATGTTCAGAGCCAATTGCAGTAATCGCATTTTTAATTTTAGATTCATCAATAGCAGGATTAAATAAGGATATGTTGTTCGCAATGCTATCAGAAAATAAAAAAACATCTTGTAAAACAACCGCTACCTTGGTTCTCAAAAATTCTAAATCGTACTCGTAAATGTTTACTCCGTCAATTAAAATTTCTCCTTTACTGATTTCGTAAAAGCGATTCAGAATACTGATGATCGTAGATTTGCCCGCGCCTGTAGATCCAACAAATGCAGCACATTCTCCAGCATTTACTTTAAATGATAAGCCTTTTAAAATCCATTCAGGGTTATCATTGTTATGGTCTTGGTTGTTATACGCGAACCATACATCTTTAAATTCGATGCTACCGTTTAATTTACTTGGAGCATGCTTTCCTTCATCAATTGTAGTTTCTTTTTCATCCAGTAATTTAAAAATTCGTTCAGCACTTACCATTCCCATTTGAAGTGTATTAAACTTATCAGCTAATTCACGAATAGGTCGGAAGAGCATATTTATGTACATGATAAACGAAACAAGCATCCCGAAAGAAATTGCATTTGTTATCACTTCTCCTGAGCCCCACCAAACTAATAAAGCAATTGAAATAGCAGATAGAATTTCTACTACTGGAAAAAAGATAGAGTAGTACCACACCGATTTTATATTTGCATCACGATGCTTGCGATTAATGATTTTAAATTTTTCCAGCTCTGTTTCTTCTCTATTAAACATTTGAACTATTCGAATACCTGTTAAGTGTTCTTGAACAAATGAATTTAAAGCTGATACTTGTGTCCTTACATCTCCAAACGTTGCCTTGATTTTATTTTTAAATACATTGGTAGCTATCAATAACAGCGGGATAGTGGTTAAACAAACTAATGTAACTTTCCAATCTGTATAAAGCATGACGCCAATTATCACAGTGAGTTGTAATAAGTCGCCAATTATAATAATAAGTCCTTCCGAAAAAATATCAGCTATGGTTTCCATATCGGAAACGCTTCTTGTGATTGCAGTTCCAACAGGGGTTTTGTCGAAATAGGTAAGTCGAAAATCAATAAGTTTGTTAAATAAATCTTTTCGTAAATCACGAATAACATATTGTCCAAGTAGGTTGGTTGTCCATGCATGCATAAACTGTATAACCGATTGCAACATCAGGATACCAATCATCAGGATCGTTAAATTGAGCAATGTTTGCTGATGCTCAAAGTCGAGACAATGATCTAAGATGTATTGCGTGATAATTGGACGTAAGGGAGAAAGGCCTGCTAATAATAAAGTTAACAGTATACTTCCTAAAAATATTTTACGGTAGGGCTTAACAAAATGTAAAATTCGAAACAGTAAATTCTTATCGAATGCTTTTCCGTTTACGCTCATAGTTGAAATGGCGATTGATTAGTCTTTGTTAAATACGGATAAGTTATTTGTTCTAAAAATAATCCCTGTGGTGGTGCTGCAGCTCCTGCTTCACTGCGATTGGCTGCATCTAGAATCCTTTTTAATTCGCTTGCTGGTAATTGTGTTTTGTTGAATTCATAAAATGTTCCAACAATAGCCCGTACCATACCTCTTAAAAAGCGATTGGCGGATATTTTAAATTGATAACTATGTTCATGCTCTATCCAGCAGGCTTCTGTAATATCACATTCGTAAGTTGATTGCTCAACACCCGTTTTACTGAAGCTTTCAAATTGTCGGTTTGATGTTAAGACATCTGTTAATGAGTTCAAATAATCAACATCTAATTTGATTGGAGTATACCACATCAAATCACGAAGAAAAATTGTTTTATGCTTTGCAATGTAATAACTGTAGCTTCTCGAAGTTGCATCAAAACGTGCATGTGCTTCTGCATCTACAGAATGAATATCAAAAATAAAAATATCGTTTTTTAGTATAGAATTTAGTTTTTTTACCCACGTTTTAATTTCATCTGATTCTATAACAGAATTAAAGTGAGCATAAAATTGCGATGCATGCACACCTGTGTCGGTGCGTCCACAGCCTAACGTTTCAATTGGAATTTTAGCGAGAATAGAAAGTGCTTTATTTAACTCTTCCTGCACGGTGATGGCATTGGGTTGTATCTGCCAGCCATGATAGTTAGTTCCCTTATAGGCAAGTTCAATAAAATACCGATTGCTATTTTGATTCACGTTGGATTGGTCAATGATTAAATAGCGTTGATGATATTCATGAAGTTTCTTGACTTTAAAGAAGCACCTCCGATTAAACCGCCATCCACATCAGGCAATGAAAATAGTTCTTTTGCATTTTGATCGTTACAACTACCTCCATAAAGTATCGAAATATGTTGAGCAATATCCATGGAGTATTTATCTGCAATTTTACTTCTGATAAATGCATGCATCTCCTGCGCTTGTTCAGGACTTGCTGTGAGTCCGGTGCCAATAGCCCAAACAGGTTCATAAGCAATCACACATTTAGATAAATCAGTTTCATTCAAATGAAAGATGCCTTCGTTTAATTGCTTTTCGATAATATCAAACTGCTTATTTGCGTTGCGCTCATTTAATGTTTCGCCAATACAATAAAAAGGAATGATGCCTTGTTGTAAAGCAAGATTGATTTTAGTTGCACAATTTTTATTGCTTTCGTGATAGTAAGTTCTTCGTTCGCTGTGTCCGATTAAAACAGCATTTGCTCCAATAGAATTTAGCATGCTAACTGAAACTTCACCCGTATAAGCACCTGATAGCTGATCAGCACAATTTTGCGCGCCAATATGAATAGGATTATCTTGAATCTGTTTGTTAATTGTATTGATGTAAACAAAAGGAGGGAAAAGAAAAACTTGACACGAATTATGTTTTTCATCTTGTATCATTCCAATAAGTTCTGCTGTTAAGCTTTGTGCTTCCTGTAAACTTAAATTCATCTTCCAGTTTCCTGCAACTATTTTTTTTCTTGTATCATTCATACCTTGCAAAAATATAAAAAGTGAATGGATAATCGGATGTTAGATTTTTATGGGTAAAAGAAGTACATTTGTTAAAATAACTAAGAATATGGATAACAAGAAAAGTTATCAGCTTTTGCTGGATGGAAATAAGGAATGGTCGAAAGCTAAGTTGGCAATTGAACCAGAGTTTTTTAATAACCTAACAAAAGGACAAACACCACATTATTTATGGATAGGTTGTTCGGATAGTCGTGTGCCTGCGAATGAAATCACCAATACAAAATCAGGTGAAATTTTTGTTCATCGCAACGTTGCTAATTTGGTGGTACATACAGACCTTAATTTATTGACTGTTTTAAATTATGCAGTTGATGTTTTACATGTAGAACATATTATTGTATGCGGTCATTATGGTTGTGGGGGAGTAGTCGCTGCAATGAATAATGAAGACTATGGTGGTGTGATAAACAAATGGCTTCGAAATATCAAAGAAGTATACGCATTGCATTCAGAAGAATTAAATTCAATCGAGGATAAGAATTTACGTGCCAACAGATTGGTAGAATTAAATGTAATTGAGCAAGTAAAAAATTTAGCTAAGACCTCGGTCGTGCAAAAAGCATGGGAAAAACGCGCATTAGCTATTCACGGTTGGGTGTATGGATTTAATAATGGAATCATCACTGATTTAGATTGTATGATCAATGAATTAAACGATCTAGATCCGATATTCCGATTTAAAATTGCAGATAATTCTTTTTAACGCGTAATTTTATTAACGGCTTGTTGTAAAATAACTAAGTCGCTTAATAATTCTTCTACACGGTCTAGCTGTATTGCATTAGCGCCATCTGATAATGCTTGCTTAGGATTAGGGTGTGTTTCTAAAAATATTCCTTTAGCACCTGTAGCAATAGCAGCTTTAGCCAATGTTGCAATCTGCGCTGGTTGTCCACCTGTTACTCCTGAGGTCTGATTTGGTTGTTGTACACTGTGCGTAATATCCATCACAACGGGGCAACCAAAACTATTCATTGTTGGAATACCTCTGAAGTCGACAATCAAATCAGTATACCCAAAGCTTGTACCTCGTTCGGTTAGCCAAATACGATCGTTGCCTGCAGCTTTGATTTTATTAATTGCAAATTGCATTGCTTCCGGAGATAAGAACTGTCCTTTTTTTACATTGACAATTTTTTGAGTCTTGGCAGCTGCTACTAATAAGTCTGTTTGGCGACAAAGAAATGCAGGGATTTGCAATACATCAACATATTCCGCTGCCATTGCTGCTTCATCACTTTCGTGTATATCCGTTAATAATGGTAGGTTTAACTCAGTACCAACTTTCTTTAAAATGTTTAATGCCTCTATATCACCAGGGCCAGTATATGAATCAACGCGAGTGCGATTTGCTTTACGATAGGATGCTTTAAATATGAAAGGAATTCCTAATTGGTCAGTGATTTTTTTAAGATGTGAAGCAGTCTCAAAAGTGATTTCTTCTGATTCTACCACACAGGTACCAGCAATAAGAAAAAAGTTTCCGTTGTTGTAATTCTTTAAATTAGGAAGTTGGTTCATGTTTTTTTGAATAGCTCTGCAAAGGTAATCAGTTTTTTTAATCGACGTAGAGTACAAATCCTTTCAGGTATTCTGATTCAGGATGATAAATACTAATTGGGTGATCTTCAGGTTGCGAAAGCTGGTGTAAGATGCGCACATTTCTATTTGCTTGTAATGCCGATTGAAAAATTATTTTTCGAAACAGCTCTTTGTCGACAGCCTGAGAGCACGAGAAGGTAAATAAAATCCCGCCTTTTTTAATTTTCTTTAGCCCTTCTGTATTTAGATTGCGATATCCAACCATTGCATTTTTCACCTGACTTAAATGTTTTGCGTAGGCAGGTGGGTCAAGTATAATTAAGTCGAATTGTTCATCCGATTTTTTAAGATACGTCATTACATCTTCTGTAATGCTTTCGTGATTGGCATCTGGAAAGTTTAATGCTATGTTAGAAGCTACACCTTCCATTGCTTTTTTAGAACTATCTACTGAAACTACTTTTGTTGCACCGCCTTTTATAGCATACAGCGAAAATCCTCCTGTATAACAAAAAGTATTTAAAACCGACTTGCCTTTTGCATAATGTTGTACTAAAGAGCGGTTGTTACGCTGATCTATAAAGAACCCTGTTTTTTGTCCTTCGATATAATTTACGATAAACTTAATATCGTTTTCTAAAGCATAATTTTCTTCGTGGAAATCTTCATGGCGATAGGTGTACTCATCGATTATATTTTGAACACCATGTTTGGCTAATGTTTCAGCACTTTTCGAATAAATAGCTTTTATATTATCATTGAATACCGACTTCAAAGCATTATTAATAAATGTAATTGCATCATACATACCCTTGGTATAAACTTGTATGATTGCAGTTTTACCATAAACGTCAATTACCAATCCGGGACAACCATCACCTTCGCCATGCACTAGACGAAATAATGTTGTATTTGAATTGTTAATTAAGCCCAATGTATTTCTAAAATTATAGGCAGCTTGAATTTTATTATTCCAGAATTGTTGGTCGATTGTATTGTTATCGAAGTCGATACAACGAACTGAAATGGTAGCCTTATGAAAATGACCAGTGGCTAAATAGGTTTTATTACTATCTATAACAGTAACTATTTCCCCTTCGTTTAATCCTTTTGGTTCTTTAGCAATAGCTCCACTGAAAACCCAAGGGTGTCTTGCTAAAACAGATTTTTCTTTTCCTTTCTTTAATTCTATTGTAGGGTAATTATCGTTGCTCATGTTTTTTTAACTATTAAATTAAACTTTTATATAAATAATTTTGGAAATGTGAATATTAATTAAAATATTTGCTCACCATTCTTCCTTTTATGCAAATTGAACGCATTTTGGCCGTCATTCGATATTTATCGATAGGGCCAGAAACAGTAGCTACTTTATATCCAAAATTAAAGTCGTTGGGATATAATTGTTCTGAACGAACGATTTATCGCGACTTAACAAAGATAAGCGAAGTTTTAAATACAGCGCAAATTCATGTGGCTGTTACCGAAGGTGTTTTTAACAAGAAAACATGGATGATTGTATCGAGTGATAATGATACATCTATCTCATTTCAAGAGTATGTTAACCTCTTCTTGATTGAACATTTCAAATCAAAATGGCTTAAGAAAGTCACTGGTGATACACTCTCTCAGATACTGGATGTGAAGAAGGGAGTGTCAGTGGAAAGCTTCCCGGAGATTGTTCAGTTAGTACCCGGTAATGCAGTTGTAAATAGTGACTGGTCGGAGTTTGTTTTTAAAGCAAAACATAAGAAATACCTAAAAGATTTATTAAGGGCAATTACTAATAAGATAGTTGTTCAGATAAAGTATTATGATCATGAAAATCTGGTTTTAGTCAATTTTGAACCAATGAGAATGGTTTACCATCGAGGTACAGTACATTTAATCGGTTGTCATTATCGGAATTCGGATAAGTCTATTCAGGTAATTGAACTCGATGCAATAGAATCGGTTATTGAAATTGATAAACGATTTAATATGAAGGGTAATTATAAATTACTGGATAGTAATCTTCAAACTAAATTCGGAATTCATGCAAGCAGCGATGAAAAAGTTTATCGAGTTGTGTTGCATATTGGTAGGAGCGCCGGGATTTATATTGCTAATCGTTTTTGGCATAAAACTCAAAAGGTAACAGTGCTTTCAGATGGTAGTTATCAGCTGGAAATGCAATGTACAATCAATATTGAATTAGTGGGTTGGATTATGAGCTGGCTCGAACATATGAAAGTTATATCACCCTCAATTTTGAAAAAACATATTGCCGATAGAGCCAACTTTATTCACCTGATGTATAAAAACGATCAGCATCCGATTTCTCCAAAAGACACAGATAACTGGAATGTAATAGGTGAGTAGTTTATTGATAAATTATTTTCATGGTATCGATAATTTTGCCCTCACTGATAAGGTTAACTAAGTAAATTCCTTTCTTAATATTCTTTGGCTGCCAAGTAATACTGTTACTGTGAGTAATCGTGTTGTTGTAAATTTCTTTCCCTGCTAAATCGTAAATGCTTATCATATGATTTTTAGAAAGACCTCCAGTGATTTTAATACAAAAGGTGTCGCTGGAAGGATTAGGAGACACCTCTAAATAATTTATTTTGCTGGATTGATACGCTGAAATTCCTACAGTATAGTCTCTGTATCCTAAACAATACTCGCCTTTTTTCAAAGTATCTACTACAAAATAACCAACCTTGTCAGTTGCACTGCCTGATTTAACCAATGTGCTATTGGTTTCAATTTTCCAGTCTTCGGATGTGCCTCTACGGTAGAGAAGAACTAGACTATCTTCTAATCCTGTAATCAACGTATTGTCAAGGTGGCCTGTCGACATATTAACAGAGCCGTTATATAAGAAGTTGGCTTTTGCACGAAATCCGGGAGTAAAACTTCCTCCAACCGACCAATAATGATAATCACTTAAGCGAATGGGTTGTGGCGATTGAAAGTCATCAGGTGCTACAAAGTGATGTGTAATATTTAATGTGTTATTTAAAGCGGGTGCATTTGTTACAGTAACAGATGTATTTACTTCGGAGAATGAAACGCCTGTATTACTTGTAATCGGACCAGTAATCGTTTTTCGAAGATCAATTTGCGCATCCGCCATTTCATCGTTGACATCTACATAAAACTCATCAAGTGAATAGGGATTACTAATCGTAAATGATTGCGTCTGTTGATTAATTATAATTGTAAAGGTGGTATCATAATTATTCAAATAGTTGTATGCTGTAATTCTCACAGGCATTTCGTAAATGTGATTATTGCCTTTTGATTTTTGCTTCGCATAGATTTGATAATCCCAGTTGTTTCCGTTGGATGTCTTAGCAATACTATCAATCGAGAAATGAGGAAATCCAGGAGTAAAAACCCAATCGTCGAAAAAGCGATTTACATTCACATTGGTTGAGTTTGTAAGATCATCGCGAAGCTGATAACTATTAGCATTACCATATTGTCTACTGTTCATGTAATTTTTACACCCAACAAAAAATAATGAATCACCTAAGTAATGTCTTAGTGTTCTCGCTACATCAGCTCCTTTGTTGTAAACCGTCGGACCATAAGTACAACTCATCGGAATATTATTTAACGCTAAATAGCCATTATCGGTAATATGCGAAAACTGCAATACGCCTTTATGATTATTTAAGTTGTAAGCTTTGTAAGCATCGCTTCCATAAAGTTGTTCGGTGATGTAGGCTTCGTTAAAACTAGCAAAGCCTTCGTTCAGCCACATATCAGCTGCAGTTTCGCAAGTAACTTTATCGCCCCACCACATATGTGCTAATTCATGCGCCCATAATGTTTCGTAGGTAAGCGCACCATTAAAATACGACTTTCCAATGTGAATGCTTGTGGCATGCTCCATAGCTCCTGCATTAAATGGAACTAGGCAATAACCGACTTTGTCAAAGGCATAACTACCATATACATCAATAAAATATCCTAGTACATCATTCAAATGAATCATCGATGCACTAACGGCAGCACTATCCGAAGTTGTGCAGGCAATTTCAATTGGCAATCCTTGGTAGTTTCGTTGCCAGGTGGTATAAGGACCAACAGCAACAGAGGCAAGGTAAGTGGGAATGAGGTCATTCATTTTCCAGTTCCATGTGATAGTTCCGTTAGGATTGGTAGTTTGATTATTTAATAATCCATTACAGAAGGCTTTTTTATTGGCGCTTGTGGTGATATAAAATTCATAAAGT
>JBJOND010000045.1:0-21026 GCA_046052065.1 Bacteroidota bacterium
AAAGATGGAAAAGCAATAGCCGCAATTTCAAAGAATGGTGAGCGCTTTACAGCAGATATCATTGTATGTAATGCTGATGCGGCTTCTTTCCGAGGACAGGTACTGAAAAGAAAAGAATATTCGGAGCAAAAGTTAGATCAAATGGATTGGACCTTATCTCCATTCACGATTTATTTAGGAGTAAAAGGGAAATTAGAAAACTTACATCATCATAATTATTTCCTTGGGAACAACTTCAAGGAATATGCAGATAAAATTTTCAAAACATCTGTTAGTCCGAATAAGCCTTATTACTACGTAAACGTAAGTTCACGATCTAACCCTGGATGTGCGCCTGAAGGACATGAAAATTTATTTATTCTTTGTCCGGTTCCCGATTTACGCTACAAACCTGATTGGAGTGACTCCGAAGAATTAGCAAAAACAATTATCAAAGATTTATCGGAGAGAGTTGGTTACGATATCTCTTCAAACATTGTAACACAAACTATTCTTTCTCCTGTAGAATGGCAAAATAATTTTAATTTATACAGAGGAAGTGGATTAGGATTAGCACACGGGCTAAATCAAATTGGTGGCTTCAGACCAGCCAACAAAGACGAAAAATTATCAAACCTCTACTATGTTGGAGCCAGTACTATACCTGGAACAGGATTGCCAATTGTGGTAATCGGCTCTCGCCTGGTAACAGAACGCATTTTACAAGATGATGGAACTATACACTAAGACCTGTACTGAAATCAGTAAAAAAATTACGCATAACTACAGTACATCTTTTACTCTAGGTATTCGCACACTTCATAAAAAACTCCACGACCCTATTTATTCTATTTATGGTTTTGTGCGAGTGGCGGATGAGATTGTAGATACTTTTCATGGACATAACAAAACTAATTTGCTTTCTAAGTTCAAGGCAGATACCTATGAAGCCTTGGAAAGTAAAATCAGCACTAATCCCGTATTGCATGCCTTTCAAAACGTTGTGCATCAGTACAACATCGACTACGATTTGATTGAGGCCTTTTTGAAAAGTATGGAAATGGACCTTTATCATTCAACGTATGATGACGGAAAATACAGTGAATATATTTATGGTTCAGCAGAGGTTGTTGGATTGATGTGTTTGAAGGTTTTTTGTAATGGCGATGAGGCGGAATATAATCGTTTGAAAGCTCCCGCAAAGCATTTAGGTGCAGCCTTTCAAAAAGTAAATTTTTTACGCGACATGAAGAGTGATTATGCAGAGCGTGGAAGAGTCTATTTTCCCGAAGTTGATTTTAACTTTTTCTGTGATAAAACTAAATTAAAATTAGAGCAGGAAATCGAAGAAGATTTCGAACTTGCATTTGAAGGAATTAAGCAACTTCCTATTGAAGCTAGATTTGGAGTTTATGTGGCTTACATTTATTATCAGGCTTTACTACGAAAAATCAAACAAGTTCCAGCTTCTACCATCAAAGATGTCCGGATAAGAGTCCCTAACAAGGAGAAGTTTGCATTATTGCTTTCCTCATGGTTCCGTTTCCGATTAAATGTAATTTAATCATCGCTTTTTCTTTCTAAAAAGGCAACTTATTTATCTTTCTTACGAATAAGGGCAGGCTAAATTCTATTAACCCTGAACCAACCCTTGTTCGAAATGTTATCGACATCAAATAGTTATTCAAATAAAACACGTTCCATATTCAAATGGATGGTGCTTTGTTTTTTGATGTTCAATATTCAATCAGCTTTTGCTACCCACTCTGCTGGTGCTGATATAAAATACAAATACCTTTCTGGAAATCAGTATGAAGTCACGGTTACCTTTTACCGCGACTGTGGTGGCGTAGGGGAACCCAATACCGTTTCTGTAAATTGCAAATCGCAAAATGGGAACTTTAATTTCAATGCAACTGCCAATAAAGTGACTGGCGTTAATGGGCAAGAAATAACTTTCCCATGCAGTAGCAACCCAACAACCTGCAGTGGCGGCGTAACAACAGGAATTAAAAAATGGATTTATTCAACGGTAGTAACATTACCAACACAACAAAGTGACTGGACTTTTAGCTATAGTATCTGTTGCCGAAATTGTTCGATTACAACTATCAGTAGTCCTTGCGCTTCTAATTCAGTTTTGTATGTAGAAGCAAAACTTAATAATTTATTATCAATCAATAATTCATCTCCTGACTTTACTAATAGTCCCGTAGCTTTTGTTTGCCTCGGACAAAACTTCAATTACAATCACGGAGTAGTAGAAGCTGATGGCGACTCGTTGTTTTACGAATTGATAACACCAAAAACAGGAGCTAATTCAACGGTTAATTTTATTGCACCCTCAACTGTAACGAATCCAGTTTCATCTTCTACACCGTTTACTTTGAATAGTATCAATGGCGACATCAATTTTACTCCTAATCAAATGCAAATTGGAGTGATGGCCATTCGAATAAAAGAATATCGCAATGGAGAATGTATTGGAAGTGTTATCAGAGATATGCAGGTATATACGCAAACGTGTATTAATAATATGCCAATGCTTTCCGGTATCAATGGAGGAAATAATTTCACGACATCAATATGTGCTAATCAACAAATTTGTTTTACAATAAACTCGATCGATCTTGATAACAACCAAACGATAACGTTACATTGTAATAACGGAATTCCAAGTGCAAGTTATGTTATTACTCCTGGCAATAGACCAAGTTTAACTTTTTGCTGGACACCAACAGCTGCAGACATTAGCAATGTTCCGCATACATTTACCATAACCGTAAAAGATGATGCTTGTCCTACAAATGGAGCACAAACATTTTCATATTCGATTTTAGTCAATGGTCCTCAGTTTATAATTGCATCTTCAAATAATAATTGCAGTAGTGCTACTGGCTCACAATTGTCCATTAATTCTCCAAATGGTTCTTCCTATTCATATTTATGGAATAATGGTGCCACCACAGCGTCAATTTCAAATCTCACTGTAGGAACATACTCAGTTACTGCTACTGACCAAAGTGGATGCAGCGTTAATCAAACTTTCATCCTAACGACTAACAGTATCGCAGTAACGCCAATTATTATTCAACCTACATGTCAGGGTTTAAACAACGGCGCTATATCATTAACAACAACCGGAGGAACTGCACCATACAGTTATAATTGGAGCAATGGGGCTACTACAAAAGACATTCAACAATTAACATCCGGTAATTACTCTGTAATAATTACGGATGCTAATGGATGCACTAATACTCAAACTTATCAATTAAATAATAATTCTACATTATCACTAAGTCACACATCAGGGAATGTAAGTTGCAGCAATAGTAATAATGGCTGGATTAACGTAGTTGCTTCAGGAGGAAGCAATCCATATACTTACCAATGGAACAACGGACTTGCAACAAGTGCAATCAATAATCTAAGTACGGGAATTTACTCATTAACATGTACAGATGCTAATGGTTGCCAGGCAACAACAGCCGTAACAATTACAGGGACACAAGATAGTATTGATGTTACTTTTAATGTAAGTGATGTTAAATGTTTTGGTGATAGTACAGGATTTATTAATGCGGCCATTAGCGGAGGTACTGCTCCTTACTCCTATTTATGGAACAACAATCAAACAACAACAAACATTACTAATTTAACACAAGGCATCTACTCAATTACAATTACGGATGCTAACGGTTGCGCAATAACCAAAAGTGTAAGTGTATCTCAACCAATTGCACCTTTACAATTTAATGCAAGTATTTATAATGTTACCTGCAAGGGTGATTCGTCAGGAGCCATCGAATTATTTGTCAATGGTGCATTAGGCAATTACACCTATTTATGGAGTAACGATTCTACTACAAAAAGAATAGAAAAATTATCGGCAGGCACCTATAGCGTAACCGTTTCCGATATAAATGGATGTTCTCTTTATAAAACGTATCAAATTAATGAACCTGATAGTATTTTGACATTAATACTATCCAACAATAATACACCTTGCTCATCTAATAGTAATTCAACAATATCAGCTCACATTACAGGAGGACAAGCTCCATACAACTATCAATGGAATACTGGAGCAACTACAGTTTCTATTAACATTAATTCAATTGGCAGTTACACACTCACATTATCTGACGCTAACGGTTGTTCAAGAATTCAAACAACAACAATTAATAGCAACTCAACACCAATTTCAATAACACCTGTTTCTCAAAATATTAATTGCGCAATTGGTCAAACAGGATTTATAAGTATAAACGTAAGCGGTGGAACAGCTCCATATCAATATCAATGGAATAATGGCAGCAATAACAACACAGTTAATAATATTAGTGCGGGTATTTACACTTGTATAATTACAGATGCGAACGGATGCTCCAAAGAATATTCAAAAATAATAACAGATATCACTAACATACAGGCACAAGTATTAGCTAATAATGAAATATGCGTTGGAGAATTTGCAAAACTTCAATGTGATTCGTTACCAGCTGCAACTTACCAGTGGTATTATAACAATGAGCCATTAATTGGTGCAACAACATCATCCTTCACTACTCCAGTTGGAGGAACCTATTATGTTATTATTACTAACACATGTGGCGTTTACCAATCCAACAATTTAGAAATAATAGTACATGCATTAAATCATGTACAAGTAAATAGCGACTTAATCATTTGTCAAGGGGAAAGTGCACAACTACACGCATCTGGTGGGGTTAATTACCAATGGACACCTGCAATTAATATTGACAATGCAAATTTTTCAGACCCAACGGTAACTCCTGATTTTTCTACCGAATATACAGTAACAATTACCGATCAATATGGATGTTCTGCAACAGCAACTGTAAAAGTATCTGTTATGTGTGACTCGATAGATGCACCAAATGGATTTTCTCCAAACAATGATGGAGTCAATGATTATTTCAATATTAAAGGAATTGAAGATTTTGATGGAAATGTAATTTTCATTTATAACAGATGGGGCAATTTAGTCTTTAAGCAAAAAAACTATGATAATAAATGGGATGGCAAGTGCAATGCAAATGGCACTTTGATGGGACAAGATTTACCAGAAGGCACGTACTATTTCCTGATCGATTTAAATAATGAAGGTAAACCGTTAAATGGGTACGTAGTACTAAAAAGATAAATTATTAGATGAAATTGATTAAACATATCATTCTACTCGTGTTATTGATTAGCACAACTGAGACATTTGCTCAGTTTGAGCCTCAGTTCACGCAATATATGTTTAACGAAACATTCATTAATCCTGCTTATGCCGGAAGTCGTGATCATGCCGCATTCACAGCTGCTTATCGCAACCAATGGGTTGGAATGGATGGAGCTCCAAAAACGCAAACATTCAGCGGACATATGCCTTTCAAAAATCAGAAGTCTGCTTTTGGATTAACTATAATGAATGATGAAATTTCTGTAATACAAGACTTTTATGTTTTCGGAACATATGCTTATCGCATTCATCTACCAAAAGGAAATTTAGCGATGGGTTTGCAAGGAGGAATTGTTAATCATCAGGAAAAATTAGGCGATGTAAAAACACAAGACATAGGCGACATCAGTTTTTTAGGCTCACCACGAATTACAGTTCCTAATACGGGATTCGGAATTTATTACAATCAGCCTAATGCGTACATAGGATTATCAATTCCAAGAATGATAACAAATAAAGTAGACCCATCAACAAGTAAATCATTAAACACGGTCAACATCGACAACTGGCATTATTTCATAATGGGTGGTTATGTACATCCAATTAATGACGGAATAAAAATCAAAGGGACCTTTATGTTAAAAGGTGTAAAAGGAGCTCCAATTTCTTCAGACATTGGTGCTCATATTCTATTTAATGAATCTATCTGGCTTGGAACAAACTATAGAGCAAAAGATTCGTGGGCCGCACTATTATCAATGCAAATTAACAAGCAATTGCGATTGGGTTACTCATTTGATTATACCATTAGTCAACTGAAGCGAGTAAATGCAGGAACACATGAAATAACTATTGGCTACGATTTTTCATTTGATAAAAACGATGTGGTAACACCGAGGTACTTTTAACAATGCGCTACTTGTTTTCTTTTGTATTACTTCTGTTTTGCGTTCAAGTTTCAGGGCAGCAAAAAACGATTGAACTTGCCAATAAATTTTATTCGCAGGGCAATTACATTAATGCAATTCAGTGCTATGAAAAATGCGATTCCAATGATTTTACAATTGACATAAAAAAGAAAATCATAAATTGCTTTCGATTAACTAATCAGTTATCTAAATCGGAATTGTACTTAAGCGATGTATGCAATTCAACAAAAGATAAAATTTATTGCAATTACTATTTGAATTTATTAATTCAAAAAAAAGATTACGAAAAAATCAAATCTCTTTCTGAAAAAGGAATTTTCAACATTGATTTCTCTGTATTAAAAAATAAAATTCAAGCTTTATATAACGACACTGCCATCTATAAAATTTCCGCTTTGAAAATCAACTCTGAATTTGCGGATATAGGAATTGTGCAATACAAAAACGGATTTGTATTTTGTTCGAGCAGACCTGTTAATTCAGTTATAGAACGTAAGCATACTTGGACAAACCAGGCATTTTTAAAATTGTTTTATTGCGAAAACCTAAACGAAAATTGGTCGGAACCAATGCTTTTTAACTCAGATATTAAAAGCAAATACAATATTGGGCCTTTATGTTTCAGTAATAAAGGGAAAGAACTTTGGGCAACAGAAAACTATTCAGCAAAAGAACAATTATCATCAGAAAAAAAGTACAAATTAAAAATTGTTCATTACAAACTGATTGACTCAAAATGGATAAAACAAAAGGAATTTATATTTAACAATTCCAACTACAATGTTGCACACCCTGCTGTTAGTGAAGATGGTAGCACCATTTACTTTTCAAGCGATAAGCCAGGCGGTTTTGGAGCAATGGATATTTATGTATCACACAAAACAAAAAAGGGATGGAGCACACCTGTTAATTTAGGTGAACAAATAAACTCAATTGGAAATGAAGTATTCCCTACCCTATTAACTGATGGAACAATTTACTTTTCTTCGGACGGATTAATTGGCTTGGGAGGATTAGATTTATACATCTCAAAAAACATTAATGATAATTTCTTGACACCGATTAATATTGGTGCTCCATTGAATTCAGCTGCAGATGATTTTCATTTAATAAACGATGTTAAAAATGGATGTGGCTATTTATCATCTAACAGAATAAAACTTGGATTAAATGATGATATCTTTAAGTTCATAAAATCAGAATCAAAAGAAATACTAAAATTAAAATCAGATACTTTAAAAAATGAACATAAAGTTGATGTTAGCACAAAAAGAAAAATCATAATAGTTGAAAAATCAGAAAACACATCAATTACCGGCGTAAAAGTACTCGATGATAAAAACAATGTGATTAGTATATCAGATAGCAACGGAATTATATTTATTGATAGTAGTTATTACAAAATCAAACTATCAAAAGACGGATATAGTGCTAAGGAAATAATATTTAATGAATTTAAAAACGACAATAAATTCGAACTAAAAAAGAATGAAGGGCTAGCGAATTCATCTTGGTATAAAATTATTTATTACGATCTTGATAAAAGTGATATCCGAAAAGATATGATCAAAGAAATGAATGAAGCGGTTGAATTTTTACTTGCAAATCCTGAATTAAAAATAACTATAACATCATTCACTGATAGCCGAGCAAGTGCAAACTATAATGAGAAACTATCGCAACGCAGGACAACCTCAATAGAACAGTTTTTATTAATGCATGGCATACCCAAAAAGCAAATTGCAAAATCTTCATGGATGGGTGAAGGAATTCTAATAAATAACTGCGGAGACAATTTACCATGCAGTGAAAACATGCATCAACTCAACCGAAGAACTGAAGTTTTCGTGAGCGGAGTAATTAAATAAAAATCAGTATTATTTTTTAGTAGTTTAGCAGACAGATATATGATTAAAACTGTCGCTACATTTCTATTCATTTTGCTTTTTAACAATGGCTATTGCCAGAATGATTATGTATTTCCCAAAGGTGAATTTGGAATAAAATCAAGTTTAAAAAGTTTTTTTCAAGAGGAGAAAAAAATATGGACGAGTCCGTTTAGAATTAAAAAAAACGACCTTAATTACATTTTGCCAGCGGTAGCAGGATTAGGAATGATTTATACAATTGATCGACCTATTCGCCGTGAAGTTTCTTATTTCAATAATAATTATACTTCCGTCAACTCATTTAATAAAAACATAACCTATTTAGGTGACGGCGCAGTGAATATTGGAATTTCATCTTTGTTTGTTTTGAATGGTTTGATTTTCAAAAATCATAGAAGCATTGAAACGGGTTATGTATCAGGTAGGGCAATTGTTCATGCAGGGCTAGTAGTTTTGGTATTAAAAACAATCGTAGGAAGGGAACGTCCTTTCTACAATGATAATATGGGAAGTTTTCATCTTTTTACAAGACTTGAAGAAGGTTCTTCCTTTCATTCTTTTCCTTCTGGCCATACAATTACTGCATTTTCGATGGCTACTGTAATTGCAAAAGAGTATCAAGATAAAAAATGGGTAGGCATTACTTCTTACGGCCTCGCTTCTTTAGTTGGCTTGTCAAGAATTAGCTTAGATAGGCATTGGGCTTCTGATGTATTAATAGGAAGTATTTTAGGTTATGCCATAGGTAATTTCACTTATAAACAACATCAGCATCGATGGCATGTTATCCCATCGGCTAATACAAAAAGTGTTACAGTAAACTTTATAAAGCATATTTAAATGATTAAGAAAGTAATAAGCTTATGTACTATTAGTGCATTATTAATAGCAGGTTGCACATCAAATAACACAACGAAAGAAAGTTGTAAAAATGATGAAGACATAAACCCGAATGGGTCTAGTGAACTTTCACTTATTATGCGTAAGATGGCTTCCCATTTGGCCGAGAATCGTGATGCTTTAAAAGCGGGTAAAGGAATAGTAGCAGCACCAAAAGAAATCGACAATTTACTTACTGCAAAGAAAACAGATGAAGAAATTGATAAAACTATTTATGATGGCTATGCTAGACTATACCAACAGCGAATTATCGAATTCAATGAAACTGCAAGTGCTCCTGACAGCTTAAAGATAAAAGCACATAATAACCTTGTAAGTACATGCAGAGATTGTCACAGTAATTTTTGTCCAGGACCGATGGTAGTCATAAATCAATTAGATATAAAATAAAAAATCCCCGAGTTTCCTCGGGGATTTTTTTGTGTATTTAGAATTTTAATAATCCCAAAGTCCTATTTCGAAATTAACCATTTCTTGCTTGATTTTATCAGCTTCTAATAAGCGATCCATTGGTGTAGTTCTGTAAGTATCAATTGGTCGGTCGTAGATATTCTCTTCTTTTGTAATAAAGCTATTAAACATACGCTTCGTAAAGATGTCGTCAAATGTTAAACGCTGAGAAGAATTATAACGATTACCAACTTCAGAATGAACCAATGCAGAACGACCTTCAGGAAAATAAACCCAGAACAACGGTTTTGTTAATTTCTCATCTAATCCTTCTTTTTTCACTTCGATCACAGGACAAATTCCGATAATTCTAACATCCATTACAGAACGTTGTTTATCGAAGAACCACTCTTCCTTCATGTTGTATCTGGTAACACGATCTGAATTAAATGGCTCTACTGAATCAATCATAACGATATAATCAGGATTATCCGGATCTGGTCTTGATTCGATATGTACTGAATCTCCACTAATAACTTTAGAGAACTCAGTAGCTGTTAAAGGCATTGTAAACTGATCATCAATTGATGAATACGCAGTAACAGAACCTTCTTTTACAGCATCAATCAATGTAAGAATAAGATTTTTACGATCTCTTGAAGAACTCCCACCGCTACCATCAGCAAGAGGAAATCTTAATGGGGCATTAATCTTCTCATGCAAATCGATTGCACGCCAGATTCTTTTTGACCACATTACATCAGCCTCTCTTAAAGGAGGATAAGGAACTACCTTCCTGTCCATCGCACTTTCTCTACGATAGATATGCTCTCTGTCTTCAATTCCTCCAGAAAGGATACTATTCTGAGCAGAAGCCCACTGAATAGATACTGAAAACAATACTGCTAATAAGATGAACTTTTTCATTGTCATTAATTTTTATCGTTTTTACAATGTTGGATGGTTCAGGTTGGTTGGTTTATTAATTTACTGTAAGGATGATTGATTCCAATGATTTAGTTTGACCAGCAACTGAACCTACAATATTATCGATAAGAACTTTATCACCAGGCTTACAAGCTTGCATAGCCGCTTTCATGTTAGAAGTAAATGCACTACTATTAGAAGGATCATCAACTAAGTTAGCTCTTGATCCGCCTTTGTACACAACTGTCATTTTGAAAGAAGTCACTTTTGCCGGAATGTTGAACAAGAAGTCTCCCATATCGGCAGATACTCCACCCATTGAATTCAAAGTAGTTTTAGAAATCTTACCGCTTTTTGCTCCATAAATACGAGCAATTGGAGCAGGAACACTCTTAATTCTGAAACGGAAAGTCCCCATTGACATGTTCTTATCACCCATCTTAGCAGAGACATTAATTGTAGCCTCACGTCCAGCACTTACACGAGCAATGTAACGTCCTTTTGCACCAGGTGCAGCAGATAAAGTTACACCAGATGCAGTGTATGATACATTTTCAGCAGGTACACCTGGAACTGAAATCGTTACCGGGTTATCAATACCAATATAAAATACATTTAATGAATCAGCAGAAACAGAAGCACTTGGTGCAGAAACCATGTAAGATGATTCGAATGGATACTCTTTTAATTGTCCGTCACTACCTCTTAAACGAATTTGACCAGACCATTTTTGCTCACCTGGAGAACGAGGAGATATAGAATATTTTCCCATTCCCTCTTCTACTTTTAGCGTAGAACCTCCAACAACAATTTCAGGTGTTGATGTTCTATCATAAGCAGCTAAGAATACGTCAGCTGTATACTCTTGTCCAATGATTACATAACTAGTAGGAGCAACAACTTTAGCCACTACGTCAGAGAATTTCAAGTCAGTTGCATTGATAGAAGCTAATAAATGGTTTACAACATCTGATTCAGCATTCTTTATATCCAATTGGAATTTTGTTAACTGACAAACAGAA
This sequence comes from Bacteroidota bacterium, assembly GCA_046052065.1. GTDB lineage: Bacteria > Bacteroidota > Bacteroidia > AKYH767-A > OLB10 > CAINEC01. Next base: position 11,231 of record JBJOND010000045.1, read on the forward strand.
GCAACAACAGGGTTATGATAGAAATTAGCCATTTCCCAAGTGCGCTTTCCTTCTTCAATTACGAATTTATCGCCTTTATTTTTAGGGTCTGGGTCAGACGTTCTAAACATATTGTCTAGTTTACTCTTCCAATTAGCCTGATCTTTAGGATCTAAAGCAGCTACAACATTCTTCTTGAACTCTTCTATTTTATTTTTTAGTTCAGTCGCCTTGTGGCCGCGACCATCTTGCTTATCACCACACATAATACGTGTTGGTTCATCATAGTTATCCTTAGCTTTTACTTCGATCAATTCAACTTTTTGACCTGCTGGAACTTTATCAGTCTGCACAATCAATTCGTCTTTTAATTTATCAATGTATATGTTAAGGTCCTTCGAAAGCTTTTTTACTTTCTGTGCGCGATCAAAAAACGGACGAGTTTTATCAGCTTCCGTTTCCATTTTTTTGTCGAATGTACTATATGATAAGTTGTTCTTATCATTCATATTTGAAACGGAAAATTCCAAACTTGAATTGATAGTCACAAACGCGTTGATGATTTCTTTTGATGTATTTAATGCTAACAAGGCTGTTAACACGAGGTACATCATACCAATCATCTTCTGCCTAGGGGATAAATTATTACCTGCCATTTTCTTAGTTCAAATTAAAGGTTAGAAATATTTGATAAGTATAATGACATGGATTATTTATTACCCATAGCAGTTAACATGTTGCCATAAATTGTATTTAAAGATGATAAGTTTTTAGCTAACTTACCTACTTCTTCTTTATACTTTTTAGTGTCTTCAACTGTGCTGTTTAAGTTTGATAATAATGCCTCATTTGAAGCGCTTAAGCTTGATAAAGTAGCAGAAGCAGATTTATAAGAATTTGCTAAAGCAGTAACTTCTTTAGAAGCGTTTGCTACATTCTTAGCATATTCATCAGTTGCAACAGCTGCATTTGTAACTGAAGCCATCTTTGAAGTATTCTCACTTAAAGAACGTAAACCAGTTCCTAAACTTTCAATTAACTCAGGACCAATTTTAGCATCAGTTAATAATTTATCTAATTGTTGAGAAACAGGATCTCCTGAAGCAGGCTTCACTTTTTTATGACGATCTGCTCCTGGCTCATGCATACCAGCTAATTCAGGGTAAACTAATGACCAATCCACTTCTTCATGTGGTGGCTCAAATGCTGAAAAGAAAAAGATAACAGCCTCAGTCAATAGACCAATTGTTAACATTAAACCAGCACCTTCCCAGTGCTGAATTTTAAATAAAGCTCCTAAAATTACTACGGCTGCACCCAAACCGTATAATTTTCCCATGAATGACTTGAACCCTTTACTTTGGGTAATTTGCGCTAATCCCATTTTTTTTAGTTTTTAAGGTTTTGTTTAAGATTGATATTGGTTAATTGTTTTGCGAAGTGGTTAATTTTCGCATATTGAATGGTTCTAATTAAAAATCTGCTTTATCTCTTCCTAGGAAATCCATTACACAACGGAATCCAATGTAGGATTTACAAGTATCCTGGTATTCAAAATTACGAGTACTCGTTTGAATGAAATATCCGATATCTTTCCATGAGCCACCGCGAGTTACTTTCTTCTTTAACTCAGGAGCATCATTATCGGCTGCATTATAAATATAGTCTGGATTTAAATCATGCATAAAATTATATGCTGAATTATCGTATGCATTGGTAGTCCATTCTGCAACATTACCAGCCATACAATATAAACCAAAGTCGTTAGGGAAATAAGAAGTAGTTTTTACAGTATAAAACCCACCGTCATCAGTATAATTACCTCTTAAAGGCTTAAAGTTAGCAAGGAAACAACCATTACTATTACGTGTGTAAGGACCTCCCCATGGGTATGGATTGTTTGCTAATCCTCCACGTGATGCATATTCCCATTCGCTTTCAGTTGGCAAACGGAAATCCTGAGCGTAAGCTTCGCCACTTTCTTCTAAGTAACTATTCAATAATTGTGTTCTCCATACACAAAAAGCATTTGCTTGCTTCCAGTTAACTCCAACTACAGGATAGTCATCATAAGCCGGATGCCAAAAATAAGCTTTCGCAATTGGGTCATTAAATGAATAAGTATAATCATGAATCCAGCATAATGTATCTGGATAGATATTAATAATTTCTTTCTTAATAAAAACGGAACGATCTGTTCTTCCATCCTTACGATCACTAAAGGATCCAGCTGCTGCATCAGCACCTTCATCTCTCAATGTTTTCTGAGCTGCCGCCTTTAAATCAATCCACTGATATTCAAAATTTAATTTACGAGCATCAATTTCTTTTCTTCTATAATAGCGCTCACTTTCTGGTAAATATAAATCTGCTAGCGTCTCAATATTTTCTTCTTCGTCCCACTTTAGTTTCTCTTCCCAATTAATACGCTCTCCATATTCACCTTCTTCTAACAAATGTTCACCACCTAATAAACGATGAGCCATAGAATCACGTACCCAATATACAAACTGACGATACTCATTGTTTGTAATTTCGGTATTGTCCATATAAAAAGCGTGAACAGCAACAGTTTTAGACTGTGTTATTTGAGAATAAGGCACATCCTGATCACTGGCACCCATATTAAACGAACCCTGTGGAATGAAAACCATTCCGTATGGATCAGCCTGATACCATTTTTCACGACCTTGAACTCCTACCAACTGACCGCGGTTACCGCCACCACAACTACTGAATAGTATAACTGCGGAAATTGCAATAATCAAATTTTTCATATGCGTTTTATTTCGCTTAAGGTTTGGTACTCTAATTTCTTTATTGAGGTAACGACGAATTTTAATAATTTATTGTAACCTCTATTGTATTTGAAGTTGCCTTTACGACAATTACAAATTTATGTTACCTATTTTATTAAAATTCTTTATAATTATAAGAACCTTACATTTTTAATTGAAACTGGAACTTTTTTCTTAACCATGAAGCAATAGCCTAACATGATTTCATGGGTTCCATCACTGTAGTTCTTTAATTCTGATGTTGTGAAATCGTAAGAATACCCAACTTTTAAATTATCAGTGATATTCATACCTAATAATCCAACGATTGCATCCTCATTTCTGTAAGATGCTCCAACCCAGAAACGTTCATTAAATTGAGCATTAACATTAACATCAAATGTTGTATTACCTGAAACATTCTTAACAAATACCGATGGCTTTAAAACGACAGTAGGAGATACTTCGAAATTGTATCCTGCCATACCATAGAAATGTCTTTTATATACTTTAGAAAAATTGTCCAATTCAACACTACTTTCTAATAAATGGCTCGCTGAAATTCCAGCAAAGAATTTATCATTATTATAATATGCACCAAAACCTACGTCGAAAGCTGTACCACTTACCGATGTCTTAGGAATTGATGGATCTACTACTGTTGGATCTGGAGCTCTGAAGTCTCCATCAATTTGATGTTGCATGAAATCTAAATCGATTCCGATTGCCAGTTTTCCTTGACCAACGTCAAACTTGTAATTACCAGCCAACTTGCCTTGTAATGTATTTTCAAATCCGATTTTGTCAGTTAAAATTGATAGACCAACACCTACTTTGCCATTCGCAACTGGACCATCAATACCAATTACACCAGTCTTGGGAGCTCCATCATAGCTCACCCATTGGTTGCGATAAAGCAAATGAGCACAAATAGACTCCGAACTTCCCGCATAAGCAGGATTTACGAATAATCTATTGTCCATGTTTTGACTGAATTGAGGATCTTGCTGCGCGAAGCCTACTGTAGAGAGGCAACTAACTGCTAATACAGCTAAAATTTTCTTCATAGAGGGTTGAATCTTGGTTTAATCGGTTGATTGAAGTGGGTAAAGTAAGTAAATAATATTTAGAATTCAAAATTTGTGCTTTTTTATTGAATTTTAAGAGGTGAAATTATAAACAATTGGCAATATTAAAACCCTAAATATCGCATATCGACTAAAGGCTCTTTTAAAAAAATCTAAATTAACCAAAAATCATTATCTAACTGAAAAACAATCTTATATGGATTAAGAGAGTTTGTGAAAAGCACTCCACCAACGGTCTGGGACCTCGTTCGTGCATGCCTGCTGATAATCCTTATAACTACAAGGCATTAAATGCTGACTCATGTAACGATTTTTTGACAACTCAACTGGCATTTTCATCCACCACCGGTTACTTTTTAAACTTTTAATAAAAACAATATCATTTTCTATTTCAGAAATAGGAACACGATAGGTTAAATAATTTGAGCTGGATATTGCTGGTGTTTCATTCTTTCTATTGCCAACCCCTTCAATATAAAACCAAATCATTTGCGCAATCAAATGAGCCGTTTGATTATTAATATCTAAGGATGAATTGTATTCGTAAAAACCAATACCTGTTGACTTATCACTCAATCCAGAATACATCATGATCTGGCAAATCTCTTCGCCATAAAAGCCATTAGGCGTAGCATTTTTATTCCCTGGTGCATCCGAATTCCTTATTGATGAAATATCCACCGAAATAAAATCAGCATTTCTTACTATTGGCTCCGCTTCCTCAATATTGGTTCTCATCTGCCCAAGGCGATAAGTTTCAAAAAATAATTTATTCATTATTTCAACACTAGAACTTCCAACAAAATAGGTTTGATAACCCAAGTTGCTAAAGTTGAAAAGATAATTCGGTTGCTCCATAATTATATTTCCGAGGTATGTTTCAGAATTGCAATCCTCGTCAGGACTTCCTAAATCAAATCGAGAATCAACACAAACTAAATTCACAATTTGCTCTAGCTTCTTATATCCAGAATAATGAGCATAAGTTAAATCTTGGCTCCCACCGATAATTATCGGGATTATTTTGTGAGATAGCAATTCACTGACAACTGTGGCAACTGCAGCATAGGTATCATTTAATGTTTCTCCAAGAATCAAGTCTCCTAAATCAATTATAGAACGACTGTTCAAATGAATCTTTAAGCGATAAAGTTTCTCTCGAATAGCATCATTTCCGTTTGGTGCTTTTTTATTTTCTACAGCGCCGCGATATTCAGGCACTCCAACAATAGCAATGCAAGCATCATCAAAAGAAGGGAATGCCCCATCAACTATATTGGCTACAAGACTACAACCCAATGCATCATTTGAAAAATTTATACAATTGAAATTTTCATTCAATGGCTTGAAATAAGTACTTAACATTATTTAGCAGGGTGGTTATTTTTTCGATGATTTCTTAGCAGCCGTTTTTTTTGTTGCTGCTTTCTTTGCTGGAGATTTCTTTGCAGCTTTTGCAGGCGCTTTTTTTGCGGATGGCTTTTTTGCTGCTGCCGCTTTAAGTGCTACTTTCTCCGCTGCCTGTGATTTCTTTTTCGATTTAAATCTTGATTTAGCCGATGCATTCTTTTCATCTGCGGCAATCTCTAAACAATCTTCTAAAGTAAACTTTTGCGCATCTGCTCCTTTTGGAATTCGATAGTTTAAATCACCAACAGCAAGATATGGCCCCCATCTTCCATTCAAAAGTTGTACGTCAGGACGCTCTGAAAAAACTTTAATTACTCTTTCTCTTTCGACTTTTCTCTTCGCCTCAATCAACTCAATAGAACGATCTAATTCGATGGTATATGGATCATCTGTTTTTGGCATTGATATAAATAAATTATCATGCTTTACATACGGACCAAAACGACCAATACTAACAGATACGGGTTTACCCTCATATTCGCCAACCGTACGTGGAAGTTTAAATAAATCTAATGCTTCTTCTAGCGTAATTGTTTCTAATCGCTGACCTGTACGCAAAGGAGCATATTGAGGCTTATCATCTTCGCTTTCCCCTGAGATTTGTACTAATGGCCCGAACCTACCGATCCTTGCACTAACCTGCTTCCCGCTTTCCGGATGCTTTCCTAATATTCTTTCACCATTTGCACGTTCGCTATTCTGTTCTGTAGATAGAACTAACTTATGAAATGGAACATAAAACTTCTTCAACATTTTAGACCAGTCCAGATTCCCCTGCGCAATTTCGTCGAACTCCTTTTCAACATTGGCCGTAAAGTTATAATCCATGATACTCGGAAAATGCTGTGCTAAAAAATCGGTTACAACAGTACCAATATCGGTAGGAAACATTTTTGATTTCTCGGTCCCATAAGTTTCAGTTTTAAGCTCCTGAAAAACTTTCCCTTTTGCTAGTGTGACAAGGTGAAAATTACGCTCCTTACCCATTCTGTCTTCTCTTACTACATATCCTCTTGTTTGAATAGTCGCAATTGTAGGGGCATACGTCGAAGGTCGTCCAATGCCTAACTCTTCTAATTTCTTTACCAAACTTGCCTCAGTATATCGTGCAGGTGGTGTAGAATACTTTTCAGTTGCTGAAATTGAATCAACTTCTAACTCCTGACCAACTTTTAATGGTGGTAACAATCCGCTTTCATTCTCTTCATTCTCATCGTCTGTCGATTCAAAATATACTCTTAAAAATCCGTCAAAACGAACGACCTCGCCAGTTGCATTAAAATTATCTTTTGTCTTATCATTGGCAATAGTAACAACAGTTCTTTCCAACTGTGCATCTGCCATCTGCGACGCAATTGTACGTTTGTAAATAAGCTCATACAGTCTTTTATCAGCAGAATCACCATCTATAGTAGGATGATCTAAATAAGTTGGGCGAATTGCCTCATGCGCCTCTTGAGCACTTGCCGATTTTGTTTTATATTGACGAGGATTCGAATATTCCTTACCAAACATTTTTGTGATTGCTGCCTTAGCACTATCTATTGCAAGTTGAGATAAATTCACAGAGTCTGTTCTCATGTAAGTTATCTTTCCACTCTCGTAAAGTCGTTGTGCAACAGTCATTGTTTGCTTAACCGAAAAACCAAGCTTTCTACTTGCTTCTTGCTGTAAAGTTGATGTTGTGAATGGTGCAGTTGGCGATTTTTTACCGGGCTTTACTTCTAAATCCTGAATTTTAAAATTAGCGTCTGCTAATTTCTCAAGAAATGCTTTCGCATCTTTTAATTCTTGAATTCTCTTTGGAAGCTCTGCCTTAAGAATAGTAGCATTCCCATTTTTGTCCTTTACTTTAAATAAAGCTACAATTCGAAAACTAGAAACAGAATTAAATTTCTCAATATCTCGCTCACGCTCTACAATCAAACGAACAGAAACTGATTGAACTCTACCAGCAGATAATGATGGCTTCACTTTCTTCCACAAAACGGGAGATAATTCAAAACCTACCAAACGATCTAAAATCCTCCTTGCTTGCTGTGCATCAACTAAATTAATATCAATAAAGCGAGGATTACTAATCGCATCTTGAATGGCTTTTTTAGTAATCTCATGAAAAACGATTCTTTTTGTATTTGCCTTTTTAAGTCCTAATGTCTCGAATAAATGCCAACTGATAGCCTCTCCCTCGCGGTCTTCATCGGTAGCTAGCCAGACTGTAGTCGCTTTTTTCGAAAGTTTTTTAAGTTCATCGACAACTTTTACTTTTTCGGGACTGACTTCATAGTTAGGTTCAAAATCGTTAGAAATATCAATTCCTTTATCATTTTTTACCAAATCACGCACGTGACCAAAACTCGATTTTACCACATACCCATTACCTAAAAAACCCTCAATTGTTTTAGCTTTTGCCGGGGACTCCACTATTACTAAGTTCTCTGCCATGTGTCGTTTTTATACTTAAACTGTTAGAATATCAATTACTTAATTCCAAATGAACCGCTTTTTTACGGCGAATTACAAACTAATTTGGCGAGCAAAATAACAAAAATTAAATGTCATTTCGGTTTTTATAAAAAATTTGGTGCATTTTAAAATTTTAAAAATTACATGTTATTAACTTATCCAAACTCCTTAAAAATTGGCGACTTGTCAAAATTCAATTAAATAATTTTGTAACTAAATTACTTATTATATCATGGTTAAAATGAAAAAGACAGCCTTGTTTTTAATTACCTTATTTATTACAGCTGCGGGACACTCACAATCATTTCAAGAAGGGAATTTGTTAGTAAAAGGAGGATTAGGAATTAGTAGTCCCTATTATTATTCAAATACAGAAAGCACAATGCCGCCACTTAGTATAAGTTTGGATTATGCGATAAAAGATAAAATAGGTATCGGTGGTATTGTCGGCATAACAGCTTCAAAATATGCAATTGTAGATAACAAAGGCGAATACCTTGCAAAACAAAGTTATCGATTGGTCGGAGGACGAGCGACATATCACTTTTGGACGAAGGAACATTTCGATGTGTATTTAGGTGCTATGATGGGCTATGTATTTACAAATTGGAACGTAAAATATAAAAGAGAATATTACGCACTAAACGAAATCAATCGCCCCGGCCATTCAAATTTTGTTCTGGCTGGTTTCGTTGGATTAAATTATAGCGTCAATAATAATTGGGGCGTTTTTGGCGAAGTTGGCTACAGCCTATCTTATGTTACAGGAGGTGCTTATTGGAGAATTCCGCAAGTCAAGTAGTTTTTTATTGCTGACATTTTGTCACCACCTTTGAGTTTTGTACTTTTGCACTCAAATAATTTGAGATGTACAACGAAGGAAATAAAGAAATAGACGAATCAAGACAAGGTGAGGCAACCATGCTTGAAGCCAACGGACTATCTAATGGTAAAAAATTATTTTTAGAGAGTTATGGTTGTGCGATGAATTTTTCGGACAGCGAAATCATTGCATCCATTTTAACAGGTATCGGATTTCAGACAACAAATAAATTAGAAGAAGCTAATGTTGTGTTTTTAAATACTTGCGCTATACGTGATAACGCTGAAAACAGAGTTCGACAAAGGCTTCAGGATTTAAAAAAATCTAAAAAACAGAATCCAGGACTTATTGTTGGCGTGCTTGGATGTATGGCTGAGCGATTAAAAACGAAATTATTAGAAGAAGAAAAACTTGTTGATATCGTTGCTGGCCCTGATTCATATAGAGATTTACCAAATCTTATAGAGCAAGTAGAAAGTGGACATAAAGCAGTAAACGTATTATTATCAAGAGAAGAAACATATGCGGACATTAGTCCTGTTCGTTTAGCAACCAATGGCGTTAACGCTTTTGTTTCTATTATGCGAGGATGTGATAACATGTGTGCCTTTTGCGTTGTGCCTTTCACACGTGGACGAGAAAGAAGTCGTGACCCAAAGAGTATTGTAGAAGAATCGCAGCAACTATTTGATCAGGGGTATCGCGAAATAACTTTACTTGGACAAAATGTAGATTCCTATTTATGGTGGGGGGGCGGACAAAAGAAAGAACTTCCGCAAGAAACAGTACATAATGCGTTGAATCATTTATTGCCAGAAGAAGAGCAGGCCAACTTTACAACATTTGCAGATTTACTTGAAATGGTGGCTAAAATTCATCCTGATTTACGCGTGCGTTTTTCAACGAGCAACCCACGTGATATGACTGATGCCGTTTTGTATGTCATTGCCAAGTATGAGAATTTATGCAAGTACATTCACCTTCCTGTACAAGCAGGTAGTACGAGTATGCTTGAAAGAATGAACAGAGGTTATTCAAGAGAACAATATATAGAAAGAATAAATTCAATTAGAAGAATAATTCCTGACTGTGCAATTTCTACAGATATCATAGCTGGATTTTGTGGAGAAACAGAAGAAGAACATCAAGCAACCCTTTCATTAATGGAATGGGTTAATTATGATTTCGCTTATATGTTTAAATATTCTGAAAGACCTGGAACAGCGGCTGCAAAAAAAATGAAGGACGATATT